>JAFGEC010000172.1 GCA_016931775.1 Candidatus Zhuqueibacterota bacterium
AACTATTCAGCAGCGTTTCGTCTTACCTATCCGTTAAATTTTATTCCGATGGCCATCGTCATGTCGTTATATCCTTTAATGTCCAAATCTTTTCACGATTCGAAGGAAAGATTGGTCAAACTTTTCCAGTATGGTTTAAAAATACTCCTTCTTTTAGGATTCGGTTTAGCCCTTGGGACCACGTTTATCCATCGAGAGCTGTTTACACTTTTATATGTAAACAAGTTTACGGATGCATCTGTGCCATTCATGATCCTTATGTGGGCCGAGCTATTTCTGTTTCTCAACTTTTTCCTGGTTGATTTCAATAATTCCATTAACAAACAGCGTATCAACACAGTCGCCATTACCTGGATGGTGCTTGTCAATCTTTTATTAAATCTGTATTTTATACCAAAATGGGGTGTATTCGGTTCAAGTCTTGTTAAGCTGATCACAAATATAACCGGGTTCGTGATCCTTTATTATTATGCTCATAAAAAAGCCGGACAAAGTATTTTTCCGATTTTGTTACGCTTTCTGCCCATTGGAGTGGGATTTAGTATTTTATTGTTTATTATTCAAAACCTGCATGCTGTATTTGTTATCTTAATCGCCATCCCTTTTTATGCCGGTCTGATTATCGTTTGCCGATTTTTCTCACCCCAAGAAATACGTACATTTCGACAAATTTTTAAGAAATTTAAATTTACGAACAACTAAAATTATGGATGAAACCGAAAAAATGACATTCGATGTTTCAATTATCATTATCAATTACAACACAAAAAAACTATTAATTGATTGCATCCGGTCTGTGTACCGGTTTGTAAAAAATATTTCATTTGAAATTATCGTTGTCGACAACTCGTCTTCTGACGGCAGTGTGCCGGCAGTAAAACAGGAATTTCCAAATCTAGTCATCGTGGAAAACAGTGAGAACGTGGGATTCGCTCCGGCCAATAACCAGGCCATAAATATAGCCGCCGGTAAAAACATACTATTACTCAACAGCGATACAATTCTACTTAATAATGCTGTTAAAAAAATGACGGATTATTTGAATAGTAATCCGGAAGCGGGAATCGTAGGACCGAAGGTGCTCAACAAGGATCGAACCATTCAATCATCATACAGCCGGTTTCCCAATTTGAAATACGAGGTATTGCGCGCCTTCCGAATGGAAGCGTGGTATGTACGTCACCGCATACAAAGCGATAAAAGAATTGAACAAGGCATTCCCTTTCAGGTGGATTGGGTAACCGGTTGCTGCTTTTTAATCCGCACATCGGTTGTCGACCAGATCGGCTTATTAGACGAAAGTTATTTTCTATTTAATGAAGAGGTGGACTGGAGTTTGCGGGCGACCAAAGCCGGATGGAAAATCTACTACATCCCGGAAGCACTCATTATTCATCTCGGCGGTCAAAGTACCAGTAAAAATCCGTATTTTTACCTGATCCACCGTTATAAAACGCGATTATACTTTTACAAAAAACACAAGAGTCCATTAGTATTGTTTCTATTCAGATTGATTGTTTCATTTGGCCTCATATTTCGTCTGTTACTCATTCCTTTTAGTAGTTTTCATGGTCCAACAAAAAAACAGCGGAAAAAAGCGTATTGGGATAGCTTGTTATTTCACATAGGCTGTATAACAGGAGAAAATAAGTGAAAATTTGTTTAATTGCCGACGCAGCTAATAGCCATACACAGAAATGGGCAGCTTTTTTTGCTCCAGAGAACGAAGTGAGTATTATATCGTTTCGTCCTGCAAAGATACCCAACGTAAAGGTTTATGATATTATACCTTCCATTCCGGTTGATATCAAACCGTCATTTTCAACCATGGCAACGATCAAAAAATTTGGATATCTTTTTTGCGTCAAACAGGTCAAAAAATTTCTAAAACAGATCCAGCCCGACATTGTAAACGCTCATTATGCCTCTTCTTATGGAATGCTGGGTGCACTGTCAGGTTTCCATCCACTTATCATTTCCGTTTGGGGAAGCGACATCTTTGATTTTCCCAGACAATCGTGGATCCGGGAACAGATCATAAAACACAATTTAAAAAAAGCGAATTATATTGTTGCCCTTAGTCACACATTGAGTCAAGAGACAAAACTTTATACGAACAAAAAAATTACGCTTGTTCCTTTTGGTGTTGATATTAATCGGTTTAAGCCAGAAGACAAAAATACCAAAAATGGAATAACGATTGGTATCGTCAAGGCGCTTGAGGAAAAATATGGTGTAACATATCTTGTAAAAGCGTTTATTAAAGTCACCAAACTGCATCAAAACACAAAACTGCTGGTCGTGGGGCAGGGATCTCAGGAAACACAAATGAAAAAGATGTGCCGAGACGCAGGGATTACCAAAAAGGTCACATTCATCGGTTACGTTCAAAATGATCGTGTTCCCAAATTGCTTAATCAAATGGACATTTTTGTCATGCCCTCCATCCTGCACTCGGAAACTCTCGGCGTAGCGGCCCTGGAGGCATCTGCATGTGGAATTCCCATCGTGGCATCACGTATCGGCGGTGTTCATGAGGCAGTGCTGGACGATTCGACAGGTTTTTTGGTGGAACCCAAAAACGTTGACCAACTGGTGCAAAAGCTCGATATCTTGATCAAAGACGATGCACTCCGGCAGGAAATGGGGAAAAGGGGTAGAAAGCATGTGGTGGAAAATTACAACTGGGAAAAAAATGCAGCCAAAATGTTACATTTGTATAAAGAGATATTGGAAAAATTTCCAAACAAGGACAATTAATCTCATTTTTATCGATATCCCGAAATAATTGAACACCAGCTGGTTTAGGACAGGTATTATTTTTACAAAAGCCAAACAAGCAGTTAAAATATCTGGTACATTCAAGTGATTTTTAGATCACACCAATCCCCATTGATTTAAGCAGATAACATTTTAATTATGAAAATATTTTTCTTACCTTAATCGTCGCAGCAAGAATCCGAAAAATAATCCACGTCCTTATTTGTTTCTGTACGGAGTATCCATGGATAAATTTACGATAATATGCGAATATTTCCTGTTTTTTTTCACCATATGTTATGGTCAATTTGGGAATAAACTCGACGGCGAATCCTTTCTCATCGAGAACGGAAAATATTCCACCTCAATTTCCCGCACGAACGGTATGCTCACGTCATTAAAAATATCCGGTTCAAACCAGGAACTGGTCACCAGCTATCCCAATTTTTCTCTGTTTTTTCCCGAATACATCTTCGAATTTGCCGGTAAATCCCTGTCACCGGCTTATTTCCCTTCCAACGACTTTTTCAACGTGGAAACCGAACTGCATAAATTTGACGGTTTTATCGTCGTAAAAACCCAATGGCGTAACCGGTACATGTTCACCGACTGGGAATACCTGTTCCCTGACAACCAGCCCTGGTTCCGCGTTGCCATCACAAAAGAAGTAAAGCGTTCCGGTGTTTTTTCCAATTTTCAGCAGTGTGCCATGTACGCGCCGGTATTGGCAAATTCTTTTATCGTCAACTATACGGGAGATATCGAACTCACGGCAGGCGATTATTATGGAGAAAGAGCGTTTGTTGCGCCGTTCAAACAAGGGCAGAATACCAGTCCCTGCACCAGCCGACACAATCTATGGACGGTATTCGATCACGGCGAGCCGACGTACTTTCCCACCATTGCTTACAGTGACGATGAAAAGAACATCCACGCCGGTATTATCGTCACCTATACGTCTCCCAACCAGCGCCGTACAATGTCCTACCACGGCGGCGGAATTCATAAGGACGGTTATGCGGAAGCCCAATGGAACTGGTTCGGTAAATCCGACAGTGAATCGCTTTATCTGACCAAAGGCACACGGTTTTTTATGGAAATGTACTATTATCAAAACACCGGATCTGTCGATTCCCTGTGGACTTTTTGTGAGAATTTGCTGAGCGAAGATTATATTTACGAGGACATCCAGGATTACAAATCGGCCCACTGGGGGGCGCGTTCCAGCACAAACAAAAAATATTCGTGGCGGTTTCCCCAGGTTTCGTCCAACAGTATCTGCTCGCAGGAATTGTGGGTACACAATGCTTTTTCCATCCCCCAATCCCGCAACGGCACACCGGATCCACATTTGTTTACACTCGATCTGGTGCACATGGACGGCAAGAATCGTACTCCGCTTTTTCCCCTGAATGAAAACCGGCCCGTACATGAGGTTTTCAGCTCGTCGGACATGGACAGCTGTTCCGGCGGTGTAATGTGGGATTATAAAAACCACAAAACAATCCTGGGATTTACTGCGTACGAAAACCATAGCAGCGTCCGGATTTTTGGCAACGTAAAAAATCCTACGGAATCCTCCTGCACCGATGTGGTCGTGCTGGCGGCATCGCCACGGGCGTCTTTGCAGCTCGGCAGACCCAAACACCACTATACTTTCACGGCGTCTGATCCATTGTTACATTCCATTTCCATCAGTGCGGACGGATTCGCCGGTTTTGATTCACTGTGGTTTAAGCAGGATACGCTGTTCTGCCGAATTGACAAAACGAATCCCACTGAAAACAAATTCAACCTCACTCTTTCGCCGGAAATAAAAGGCGAGCCCGACGCTGTTTTACCGTCTTTAAAGGTGGAGGACCAGTACAAATCCTATTTTATCACGCCACCCGGAGAGTCAGGAATAAGCTACAAGCCGGATATCCGGTACCAGGTTGTCCATATCAATAAAAATAAAGACGGTATCGAATTCGACCTGTATTCCAGCAAAAGATTTTTCTCATTCACCTTTGCAGTCGACGGGATCGAGGACACAAAAACCACTATTCTAACGGACGGCAGACACATATTGACCACTCGTTCAAAACCGGCAGGCCGGAAAAATTTCCGGCTTGATTTCCCCTTTGAAACCAATACCCAATATAAAATCCGAATAGGCAGTTTTCCCGGCCCGTCAAGTGACCGGTTTTTAAAAATCATCAACAATTATCCCAATCCGTTCACCGGTAAAACCAGCGTTCTGGTCTTTCTCAATTTCACTGGCGATATCGAGTTTGAGGTATTCAATATTAAAGGTGAACAAGTGTACCGAACTCTGTTTTTTGACCAAACCGGCTACACGGTTCTACACCTGGATATGTCATTTTACAACAGCGGTGTTTATCTTTGCCGCGTAACGGCACAGGATTGTTCCAAAGTGATAAAAATGACATTATTACGATAACATAATATCAGATCACTCCGGCAGTTACGCATTCCGTCCCATTTTACGGTTTGAAAGGGAACGTACAACCGGGTCAAACAACAATCAGAAAAATACCTGCCCGAAAAATAAACATTTGACAAAGATGGAAATTTTCGTAAATTTTAAGTTTTGTAACCATTTATCTGTGAGAAATGCCCACAGGTTATAATAAAATAAGTGACCAATTAAAATTCTCTATTTATGCCCAAAGCCCTGGAAAAATTTCTGCTTTTTATCGTCGATCTGCTAACCATCAATCTGGCGTTTTTCGGCCTGTTGCAATTACGCACGACGGCAAACCTGTTTGTAGAACAAAGTCCGCTGTTTTGTTTAAAGATATCGATGATAATCTATTTATTCTGGTTACCCATTTTTATGTTTTACGGACTCTATCAATCATGGTATACACGATCCCGTTTCAGCGAATTTTTAGTGGTCTTTAAATCCGTCAGCATCGGAATTTTCCTAATCTTTATCGTTACATTCGATCCCGAAAGGGATTTGACACAGGCTCCGACATTAGGCCGGTTCATGATCCTCAGCTACTGGCTCCTTATGGTCTTTTTCGTCGGCATCGGCAGATTGATGCTTCACACATTTCAACGCAAGTTAT
>JAFGEC010000173.1 GCA_016931775.1 Candidatus Zhuqueibacterota bacterium
ATCTGTCAAAATTTTAAAATTACATATATTTGGCAAAAGGAGGTGCGTCGCACCGGTTCTATCCCACCCGAGACTGAGGTTTTACAGTAATACAGATTTTTTTCTTGTGAATTGAAAAAATTAACAATATATTATAAATTAATGTATTTAAGTATTGTGAGAATTATGAAAAAATCAATCTATTTTTTACTTGTTATCATAACAGCGACAATTACGATAACCGGTTGCGGCACGACAAAAAAATTTTTAATCCGAGATTTTGAAAAACCTGCCAAAAGCTATGATCGACGGGCGATGAACCATATTATCCGGGGTGCTATGGCGGATTTGGTCGGTGATTCTGAAGAAGCATTGTTCGAGTATCATCAAGCAGCCGAACTTGACACAGCCTCACCCGGTATATATGTGTCATTGTCGGAAAACTATTACATCCTGAACAATCCGGATTTGGCCATTAGAATGGCGCGAAAGGCGTTACGTATCGACAAAACAAACCTGGAGGCATTGGAACTACTCGCTGCCTCTTTTGAAAAAAAAGACGATTACATCAACGCAATGACGATTTATGAAAAAATCATTCAAATAAAACCCAATGATATTGAATATTTATACAACCTGACCTCTTTGCAAATAATCAATCACCGATACAAAGACGCGATAAAGACATATGAATCGTTGGTTAACAATGGATTAAGAGACTTTGATTTCAGAATGCGAATCGGTCTGTTATTCCTGCAAAGCAGAGCTTTTAGTCAAGCCGAATGGATATATAAAAATATACTGGAAGACTTTCCGAATGAACAGACCGTATATTTAGCCCTAGCCACTACCGCCAAAGCACAGGGTGATACGACAGGAGCCCTGGATTGGTACAAGACAGGATTACTCGTTAATCCCCGTTTTAAGGAAATTCGCAGCGAAATGCGTATGATTGTAGAAGAAAAAAAAATGTGGCCGGAAGCCATCTCTTTTTATGAAAAACTCGTTCAAAAAGACACAACCAATTTAGGCAATAAAATCCAATTAGGCCATTTTTACCTGCAAAATCAAGACTCTCTCGCTGCAATAAACCATTTTTTAAAAATGGTAGATCAACATCCCTTGAGCGAAAGAAGTTATCTGGCTCTGGCTGCGGTTCAAAAAGTAATAAAAGATACCGCAAGTGTTATTGAAACGTATAAAAAAGCTCTGGATCAAAAAAGTACTTTTTCAGTTATACGCTCACGTTTGCGCGATATTTATGTTGAGAAACAAAACTGGCAACAGGCTCTTGATTTATATTCCCCCTTACTGGGAACCGATACAACAGTGGTCAGTGGAACCATCGAGATTGCCAACATAAATTTACAGCAAGGTGACACATTAAGGGCGATTGAACGTTGTGAAAATCTCATGCCGGACCACGGAGATGACTGGCGGCTTCCTGTTACGCTCGGCCGTTTGTATTTCATGACCGGTGAAAATTTAAAAGCACTTCCTCTGTTAAAAAAAGCCCGAGACCTGAGAAACTCCATACCCCACCTGTGGGTTCTGGTCGGACTCGCATATATACAATTGGACAGTCTGGATAGTGCCATTGATAATTTCAAGGCGGCTTTAGTAAAATTTCCGGATAATCCGGAACTTTACTACTATTTAGGAACCACTCTTGTCCGGCAAAAAAAGCATTCTGAAGCCATTGAATATTTTGAACAAGCAGTAAAACTCGAGCCCGATAATCTTCAATCTATTCTTGCGCTGGCCGGAGCATACGATGAGATTCTTCTTCATCAAAAATCAGAACCCCTGTATAAAAAATTGATTAAACTGAATCCCAACAGTCCTATCATCCTGAATAACTATGCCTATCACCTTTCCGTGCGTGGCGTACGACTGGATGAAGCGTTGGAAATGGTGACTCGGGCTTTGGAAGCCGATCCGGACAATTCTCCATACCTCGATACTGCAGGATGGATATATTTTCAGAAGGGTCTTTATGACGAAGCAAAAACATATATAGAAAAATCCCTGAAACTGCGTTCAGATTCGCCCGAGGTTTTGGAACATTTGGGGGATGTTTACGATAAAATGGGAGAACCGGATATGGCTCAGTTATATTGGAAAAAATCCCTCGAATTGGACGGAGCCCGAACACATTTGCTGGAGAAATTGGACGGCACTTCACGATGAAATGGTATTCTTTGAATTTGAAAAGTATTTTGATTTTTTTTATCAAGCGGTCCTTGTTGATCGCTTTGTTATTCTTATCGGGCTGTTCTTCAATTTTTTTAAACTATCAAATAGACCCCCAGGAAAAACAATGGGAGCATGTAAAGCAAATTCTGATGAATAACGATGACCGGCTACGATCATTAATGGGATGGGGTAAAATAACCATCCAAAATCAGCAAACAGCTTATTATGCAGACGCGTATGTCGTTTTTAAAAAACCTGACTCATTGTTGCTGAAAATTGAAGCAGCTCTCGGAATAGATATCGGTACGATCATGGTTGACAGTGATTCATTTCACCTGTATTCTCCTCATCAAAACACCTATTACCGGGGTTCAACGGACTCTTTGGCACAGAGCGGATTGATGAACTTTGATGTGACTTTCGATAAATTAACCCATATGCTGACCGGTCTCTATACCGGCGAGGATTTTGATTCGGGTGTTTTATATTCAGCTGAAAAAAAAATTGTCTTTGAATCATCTTTTGAAAATTTATATTTCAAATATTGGATCGATCCTTTTTGGGGTGCGATTACGCGAGCGGAAATACGGGATTCAACAAACACCCCTCTGCTGACGCAGGAATTTGACCGATTTATCAATCTGTCAGGGGTAAGAATCCCCAGAACAATTCAGCTTTATTGGCATAAGGAGAATCAGTCTTTTTCCATGTTTTACACAAATTTACTGGTGAATAAAAAAACAAGACGACGTGATTTTATCGTCAGAATTCCAAATAACGCTCAAAAAAATATTCTTAATTGATCAGCTAAATGGATAAAAACATCTATATTTCCATTGTTGTTCCATTATACAACGAAGAGTCATCACTTAAAGAACTTGTCGAAAGAATCAAGCTTGTTTTGATTCAATTGGGCCAGGAATACGAAATTGTTTTTATTGATGATGGTTCAACGGATCGTTCTGCAGCTGTTATTGAAGAAATGTGCCGTTCCGACAGCCATATAAAATTTCTTCAATTGAGAAAAAATTACGGAAAAGCGGCGGCTCTGGCGGCCGGCTTTGAGGCTGTCGAGGGATTATTTGTTGTTACAATGGACGCCGATTTGCAGGACGATCCCAAAGAAATTATACCGCTTGTGGAAAAATTGCAAAAAGGTTACGATCTGGTCTCCGGCTGGAAAAAAATCCGGCATGATCCCTTATCACGCCGGTTAGCTTCCAAAGTATACAATTTTTTTACCTCGATGTTTAGTGGTATTTATCTGCATGATTTTAACTGCGGACTCAAGGCATATCGCCAGAATGTGGTTAAAACCATCAAAATATACGGTGAACTGCATCGCTATCTGCCTGTTCTCGCCCATCGCAGCGGTTTTCGGGTGACGGAAATGGTGGTTACACACCACCCTCGAAAACATGGAAAATCAAAATACGGCTTCGCCCGCTACTTGCGGGGCGCCTTTGATCTAATGACTGTTACGTTTCTGACAAAATATCAAAAAAGACCCTTGCATCTTTTCGGCGGTCTCGGCTTGACTTTTTTTGTGACAGGTTTTATTATCTCCGCATTTTTAAGTTTTCAAAAAATTTTCTATCGCGTTAATTTAAGTAACCGACCCCTTTTATTTCTTGGTGTATTACTCATTATTGTAGGAATACAATTTTTTTCTATCGGTTTGCTTGGCGAAATGTATACCGCCAGCCGTCCCCATAACGAAACATACATAATTAAAAAAAGAATCGGCTGGAAGGACTAATTTCCCCATGAATGGGAAGAACAAATATTTTTTTTCGGTCATCATTCCTTCGTACAACCGTCTTGAAGAAATTAAAGAACTGACAAAATCGTTGGACGAACAAACTGTTGATAAAGATCTTTTTGAAGTTTTAATTGTCGATGACGGTTCTACGGATAAAACTGAAGAATGGGTAAATAATTATTCAAAAAATTCAAGCCTCAATACGAGATTTATTAAACAAGACCATAAAGGGCCGGGCGCTGCGCGGAACCTGGGTATGAACCATGCCCGCGGCCAAGTTTTTGTTTTTATCGATTCCGATTGTATCGCCCCGCCGAATTGGCTCTTTAGCATAAAAACGGCTTTTGAACGTAATTCCACTATTGACGCATTCGGAGGCAGGGATGACGCCCATCCCTCCTTTCCGCCTTTATTAAAAGCAATTAATTATTCGATGACTTCATTCCTTTTCACCGGCGGGATGCGCGGCGGGAAGAAAAAAAGACTGGCAAAATTTTATCCGCGCAGTTTCAACATGGGCATTAAAAGTGAATTGGTAAAAAAAATCGGCGGTTTCGGTACTTTGAGGCATGGTCAGGATATCGAATTCAGCAATAGAATCATTAAAAGCGGTGCGCATGTCTTATACATCCAGGATGCTGTTGTCTTTCATAAAAGACGCACTTCTTTAAAAAAATTTTTCAAACAAGTCTTTAATTGGGGTGTGGCAAGAATTAATCTTTATAAAAACGATTCCGCCATGCTGGAACCATTACATTTTGCACCTGCGTTGGGATTTTGGTTTGTTGTTTTATTTACCGGCTTTGCAATTTTTATTCCGTCAATACGGCCCATATGGATTGTTTGTGCCGTTATTGCGTTTTTACTCGTGATCTATAGCAGCCTTCATGCCGCGATTCGATGGAAAAATATAACCACCGGCCTTCTGATACCGCTGGTCATCTGTCTGCAGATCAGCGGCTACGGCCTGGGATTTACTGTTTCCTTTATTCGCCGTGTTATATTAGGGATGGGTGAATACACTGGATTTGTTAAAAAATATTACAAATAAACTTAATAACAACAACGTACAGGGAAAATTATGACCAAGAAGAAAAAAAAACCTGTCGCTCCCCCAAAAATAAAATCATGGGAACTCGGTCTTCGAGATCAATTAATCATTGCTCTTTCCGTCATTGTAGTCGCCCTTGTTGTTTTTTATGAACCCTATGTCATTAAAGGTCTCTCACCGACTGGAGGGGATTTTATCGCCAGTATCGGCAAAACAAATCAGATAAATGAAACCAGCCGTGAAAGCGGTGAAATGTCGCTCTGGAATCCCCATTTGTTTTCCGGGATGCCTTTCTATCATCGAATCACCACCACTCAATTCAGTATTGACGGCATTCTGAACCACGTGTTTGCCAATAAAGGGCGTAATATTTTTATCTGGTACCTGATCGGTGCACTGGGAATGTTTTTCCTGACCCACTGGCTCGGATTTCCGGTGTGGGGATCGCTTTTGTCGGCTCTGGCGTTCGCCTTTTTGCCGCCGTACCACGTGCTCGTTCAGACCGGTCACTTTCAGCAATTCCGACCGATTATGCTTTTGCCATGGATTCTGTTTGCTTTTTTATATTTACTTAAAAAAGCGAATTGGACCAGTCTCGGTTTTTTTACGGTTGTTTTCTCCATCCTGATTAAAACCAAACATTATCAAATGGTTTTTTATGCCATGGTTTTACTGTTTTTCATCGGTATCATTTTCTTAATCAATCAGCTCTTAATGAAAAAATACATCGATCTGCTGAAACGTTTCGGTATTTTAATGATAGCCGGTATTTTGGCAATGGGAATGAGTTTGCAGGCACTGCTGCCCATCAGAGAATACGCACCCTATTCCATGAGAGGGGGAACGGGGGATGGCGAATCGACAGGCCTGGATTACGACTACGCGACAAATTGGTCCTTTGCACCAAAGGAATTATTCAGCCTTGTTATTCCTAATGCCTTTGGAGGTGCAACTTATGCCAAATATACCGGGGATGCGGTTCCGCAGGCACGCAATCAAATGGTTCCAAGCTATTGGGGCGATTTCTCGTTTACCGAAGGTGGAGATTATACTGGCATTATTATATTTCTTTTGGCCGTTTTTGGGATAACCATCGGTTTTCGAAAAAACGAAAAAAACGTACTTGCACTTGGGATTTTTGGTATTTTAGCCGCGTTTTTATCATTTGGACGACACTTACCGTTTTTATACAACATCTTTTTCAACTACGTCCCCATGTTTAACAAATTCCGTGTACCGGCGATGATTTTGACCATGATTTATTTTACCTTTACTCTGCTGGCAGCTTATGGTTTTATGTACATTTACAATTCAAGCGCAGAAGAAAAAAAACGATTGTTAAAAACGGTATATATTGTACTTGGTATCTCCATATTCATCGGCATTTTGCCGCTTGTTCTCACTCCTGTTTTTAATTTTGTCAAAGCAGGTGAGGCCGCCGCTTACCCACAGCAAACCCTGGAACTGCTTCGAAAAATTCGTGCGGACATGTTGTATGGTGATTTGAAACGATATTTTATTCTCGCGATTTTATGCATGAGCTGTATTTTTCTGTTTATTCGGGATATCATCAATAAATATCTTTTTGCTGCCGGCATAATTATTCTGGCCCTTGTGGATCTGATTCCTGTCAACATGCGTTATTTCAAAACCCCGGCATCCCTGGCAGCCATTGAGCGCTCACAATTCCCCCTAACAGGCACTGACAAATTCCTGTTGCAGGACAAGGATCAGTTCAGAATTTTCCCATTGGAGTCCGATGTCTTTAATACCAACAACTGGAGTTATTATCACTCCTCTGTCGGCGGTTATAGCCCGGCAAAATTAAGGATCTATCAGGACTTGATCGAAACCAGTTTTGCGGCCGTTATGCAACCGGCGGCCTTACGATGGAATGTGGTCGATATGTTAAATGCAAAGTACCTGATTTCTGAAAAAGATTTGGATCTCCCCTTCCTGGAGCTGGTTTATCCTAAAGGCGGAATTCAAAAAGGTAGAAAAATCTATTTAAATCAAAATGTTCTCAAGCGTGCATTTTTTGTCGGAGATTATCAGGTGATCGCGGAAAGGCAAAAACGGCTGAATTTTATCAACTCTGCCGAGTTTGATCCGAGGGAAATGGCTGTGCTTGAAAAGGAATTGGATAAAACCATCCAACAACCGGACAGTGCCGACGCACAGATCAGTTTATATCAACCCAATCACATTCATCTCAAGGCATACACCGACAAGGATGCCTTGTTGGTGCTCAGTGAAATTTATTATCCCAAAGGATGGAAAGCGCATATCGATGGGCAGGAGACTGAAATTTTCAAAACCAATCATGTTTTAAGGTCGATCTTTGTGCCCGCAGGACAACATCTTATTTTTTTAGATTTTATGCCGGCATCCTTCAAGCTGAGCTCTATAGTTTCAAAAATTTTAAATGCTGTTATTCACCTGGCACTTTTAGCCATCGGTGGGATTTATTTATACAAAAAATACCGAATTAAAAATGCCTAGAGTGCTTGTTTTCAGTTATTACTGGCCGCCCGCCGGTGGACCGGCTTCAATTCGTATCGTCAAATTTGTAAAATATCTCGCTCAACTTGACTGGCAGGCTTCTGTGATAACGGTGAGAAAAGGCGAATTCCCCTACCGGGATCCGAACCTGGCGGCAGAATTACCCTCAACCTGCCGGGTGTACCCAACGCGCCACCCGGATCCTTTTTCCTTGTATAGGTGTTTTACCGGCAAAAAAAAACAGGAAACCCTGCCGACCGGAATCATTACACAGAGTAAAACGTCTAAAAAAGAGAGGCTGTCGGCCTGGATTCGGGCTCAATTCTTCGTGCCGGATGCCAGAATCGGCTGGGTGCCCTTTGCCTTGGTGAAAGCGCGACAAATTATAAAAAAAGAAAAGATAGACATCATTTTTATCTCATCCCCGCCGCATTCGATACAATTACTCGTGCCTCTGTTAAAATTATTTACCCGTATTCCCTGCATCATCGATTTACGCGATCCCTGGACGGACATACGCTATTATAAGGCGGTAAAAAGATCTACAGCAATAAAATTACTTGACCGTTTTTTCGAACGGCGGATTTTAATTTCAGCCGATCATGTCATTACCGTCAGTTCCGGTCTGGCGGATCAATTTCGTCATTTGGCTCGCAGAAACATCAATATTTCCGTCATTCCCAACGGATACGATCCGGACGATTTCGCCGGTACGGATTTTTCATCCAGCTCAAATTTTATCATGCTGTATTCGGGCAATCTGCTTGAAAATCAAAATCCGCACGTTTTATGGCAAGCTTTGATAAAGATCACTCAAAAAACACCAAAATTTGCTCTACAATGCAAATTGGTATTTATCGGTAATGTACCACAGGAAGTAAAAAATATACTCCAAGACCTGCCGGTCAAACACGAATTAAAAAAGTTTATGCCCCATAGAGATGTTATTCAACAATTTATAAACGCACGGATTTTAATTGTCGTCATTCCAAAAGTAGAAAACAACAAGGGAATTGTGACCAGCAAACTATACGAATATGCCGGTTCCGGAAATCCGATTCTGGCAATCGGGCCTGAAACTGGCGATGCCGCCGGGACAATCGGCGAATTACCCGACAGTTGTATGTGTGATTATAATAACGTGGGAAAATGTGAAAATTTCATTCTGGATGTGTTTAAAAAATGGAATCGAGGTGTTCCCTCCGCCCCATCACCCGCTACTGCCAAATTTTCCCGGCCGGAATTAACAAAACATCTTGTTGAAATATTCAACATGTATCGGTAGGTGCTCAAGTGGTTTACTTTAAAATCGACAGTCCGGCTTTTTACAAACAGGCGCAGTATGTGTTTGTCACACTGTTTGCCATGGCCGGCCTGAGGTGGAGGGAATTAAAATCGGAGAGCACCATTCCAGCCGAGTCGGTCATTTTTTTCTACGGCACAAACCCGCCCAATGTCCAGCCGCAAACAAGATTAATTTTCATCGGTGACGGGCATTTCCAACAAAATCTGAATTTTGCAATGACGCACATCAAATGGTTCGAGCCGGACAAAAAATATTTACCGCTTGCTCACCAGGAAAAAACTTTTACGCTTTTTGGGGGCCAAGTCCCCGCGCCGGGAAATAAATTGTTCTCGCAAACCGATACAGACGAACCGATTATCACACAGAAAGACAAAAAGATATACTGCCGTGCCGATTTAATCGCAACGGCGTTTTATATCCTGAATCTGGAAACTGAAAATTTGGTAAAAACAAGGGATCGCTACGGACGATACCATAAAAAATACAGTAATATACCCGAAATTTATGACCACCCGGTTATCGACCAGTATGTTACCCTGTTCCGCTCACTTTTATCAGTCCTTGCTCCCGATATCGAATCAAAATCGATATGGCCTAACGGGCATTCTTTTGCAGTCGCCCTCTCCCATGATGTGGACAGGTTGAACACATGGACCTTCCGAAAAGCTAAAAGAGCCGCTTTGAACGGACCGGGGCCGGCCGGGTGGAAGGGAAAATTTTCACGGGGATTCGGTGTGTTAAAATCTGTTTTGCAACCCGAACGCTGGCGTGGAAATTTTTCATACATCGTTGAGCTGGAAAAAAAATTCGGGACGCAATCCACCTTTTTTTTTGCGGTTCAACATCGTTTGCCCCGTGATCCACAGTTCAGGTTTTTGTCCGATCATGTAAAAAACAGCATTATTTATTTACTGCAAAACGGTGCGTCCGTAGGACTGCATGGCAGTCTAATGACGGCATTTGACAAAAACGATCTGGACAAGGAACGGCAAATATTGCAAAACATTACAAATACTGTCATTCTTGGGACAAGGCAGCATTACCTGAGATTCGATGCGCTAAAAACATGGCCTTTGTATGAAAGCTGTAAATTTACCTACGACTCAACAGCAGGTTTTGCCAGTGAGACCGGTTACCGGTGCGGGACGGGATTTCCATTTTACCCTTTTAATAAATCCTCGAATTCGGCATATCATTTTTTAGAAATTCCTCTGGTTCTTATGGATTCAATATTTTTATTGGAACATAAATTGTACGTGAAACCGGAAAATGCCTGGCAAATTATTAAAAAACACCTGGAAATGACAAGACAATACAACAGCTGCCTGGCAATAAACTGGCACAATAACAATATCTGCCCAGGCGATGTTACAGGAAATACGCAAATATATGAAAAAATACTACAATGGACGGCAGATCACAACGGATGGATATGTTCTCTGGAAAATCTTGCAAAATACTGGAGAAAAAAAACGGATGAAAAATATGAATAAACGACGCAGATTTTTGTTTTTTCTCGCCGATATATGCGACATGATGCAAAAAAAATTACGCGGCGCTGCAAACCGGATATCGCCGGAATTGTTGTTGACACAATTTGAATGTGAACGTCAAAACTGGCGAAATGTAAGGCCATGTTTCGTTCTTTCAACCGGCCGGTGTGGCACCCTGTTGCTGAACCGGCTGTTACTTTTTTCTCCCGATGCTTATGCGGTCCACCATCCTGAACCCGAGCTCGTACGTCCCTCAAAATTTGCCTATGAAAAAATTAAAAGTCATCCGGAAATATTTGCACAGATTTTAAAAGCATGCCGGGAAGAATTGGTTTTTAGAGCGGCACAGAGGGGAAAAGTATATATCGAAACCAATAACCGTATCACATTTTTTGCACCTGCCATTCAATCCGTTTTTCCTCAGGCAGTGTACATTCACCTCGTCCGTCATCCCGGAGAATTTGTGCGCAGCGGTATCCGGCGTCAATGGTATTCCGGATCCAACGCTCATGATCTCGGACGGATAACACCGGTTTCAGCACAAGAACTTGATGATTGGAAAAACTTTACTCACATTGAAAAAATCGGCTGGCTTTGGAACGAGACAAACAAATTTATCGAAAACTTTACTGCAAAGCTGGAATCAAGCCGATATATTTTCATCAAGGCTGAAAACCTTTTTTTGGATCCCTCAATAACAAAAATAATCTACGAATTTTGCCGGCTGCAAGGCTTTAACGAGGATAAAATCAGGCGGTTTCTTAAAAAACCTGTAAACAAGCAAAAAAAGGGTGATTTCCCAGAGTATAAAGATTGGACGGATTCCCAGCGCGAACAATTATACAAAAGCGCGCCGTTGATGCTCAAGTACGGTTATCACGGCAGTTAAATCAAATTGGTTAACACTTTTTTCATCTGCTCACGAAATATATCGGCAGTGAATTGCTTTGCCCTCTCGGCCATTTCGACCCTCAAAGCAGAGAGGTCCTTAGACAATAACCGGGCTAAAATATCGGCTGCTTCATAACACTCATTAAATCTCAAATTCTCGATGGTCACAATTTCCCTTGTTCCGCCGGAATCGTGAACGACGGGTATACATCCTGCAGCCATTGCTTCAACTGTTACGATTCCGAAAGGTTCGTTCATTGTCGTATGTAAAAAGAATGATGACTCTTTGAGCAACTTTTCCTTTTGCTCCTGTGTCGCGTTGGGCAACAATTCCACATTGTCAAGTGACTTTTGCGCGATATAATTCATGCATTTTTCATATACACTGCGGCTCTTTTTATCGCGTACGGCACCTATTATTTTAAAGGGAACGTCGGGTATTTTTTCCGCGATCAATATTTGGTCAAATTGACGCTTGATATCACTAAAACGGCCGATACTGACAACCTGATTTTTTCGATTGTTATTCGGCATATCGATTTTTTCGAGATTCCCGGGATAAATAATGCCGCACTCCTGAATTTCAGGATTGACCTTTTTTAACTCTTGCCTGCAATAGTTACTAATAGCAAAAACCGTGTTATTGGGATACCTGCGGTCAAATTTATACAACTGACGCAGTAAAAATCGATAGACCATTAAATACTTGGGCAGTTTCCGGGGGATGTGGATGGATACCTGGTTAATGCGCAATCGTGACTTTCTGGAGAAATACATATAAGTAAAAATTTTAATTTTTTTCGGCAACCATAAAAGACTGTTATTACAGTTAATGAGCATATGATACTTTTTTTGTCGAAATAGCCGAAACCATAAATTCAACAAAGATACTTTAACATCATAAAAGCCCAAAAATGGAATGCGAACTTTTAGGCCGGTAAATTGAATACGGCGTCCATAATGTCGGTTAATTTTTTCCGGAGAAACGTTCCACCTCAAAGCGTAAATATGCGGTACAATACCAAGATTGTTCAGCACCTGCACGATGTCCACAATAGTCGCCAACCTTCCCCCGATCGTCACAGTATTTATAATCAGTGCAACTTTTGATCTCATAAATTAATCCGGAAAATAAAAAATTTGACTCTTATCGGATAAATGCACGAAAAACTTTAAACTTTCGATTAAATTTTTTCTCCATTGCTTCTATAATGATCAAATCGCTTTGATCGAAAACTCTAAAAAAATATAAAAGTAACGTATAAGAAATCATAAAAACAACCGATCCTCCTAAAATTTGAAAACCGCTCCCCAGTGGAAATAAAAGATTCCGGGTTAAATAAACCAAGGCTGTTCCCAAAGCAATCGAAAATAAATTTTTATAAAACGGTAAATGAAAGGGAGATACTTTATAGAATATTAAATTTTCAACGACCGAAAAAAGGGCCAAAATGGTAAATGATCCCATACTTGCGATTGCAGCCCCTTCAATTCCAAAACGAGGAATCAGTAAAAAAGCGAGTCCCACATTTAAGACAAAAGCACTAAAGTTGTTAAGAAACACAAATTTTGTTTTTCCAGAAGCATTTAAAACCAGGTTACAGGGTCCAAAAATCGCGTAAATCAGATATCCGATCGAAATTAATTTTAAAGCCGTACTGCCGCTTTGAGTATCGGCACCGAAAAAAAGCGTTAATAACTCAAAAGAATAAACAAAAAGTGGTACAAACACGATAACTGTAAAAAATAAAATCCATTTTGTCGCGGCGTTGTAGACAATGCGTAATTGAGGCAGATCATTATGGGAAAAAATGCTTGAAAATAACGGCATCAGAATCATACCGAAGGATAACATGGACACAGCAACAAATTGAGCGAGAGGTAAAACCGCACTAAAAACACCGACATTGGCTTTTGATTCATAAATGCTTAACAAAAATGTGCCCATTCTGCCGGTCATACTCCATAATATAGTGGCAAAAACAAGTGGCCAAGAGTAATTTAAAATTTCTTTTGTCACGTTAACCGCTTTCACTCTGAAAAAAGCAAGCACCGGTGTACCCCGCACCAACAGGAAAAAAGCCAAAACAGCGGTCAATATAAAACCGGAGAGGTAACCAAAAATTGCGGTTGACAAACTGGTACCCGATAACGCCAACAGGCCAAAAGATATCAAAACAAATAACGGACGGGTCAACTGTTGGGTTAAAATCGTGCCGCCCATATTTTTAAAACCGCGCATAACGGAAGAGGCGAGCAGGATAAAACCCCACACAGGGATCAAAATCCAGAAATACTTTAGGATAATCAACAGTTCGGGTTTATCAAACAATTTTATGGCGATATCTTGTGCAAAAAACCGAATAGCCAATGCAACAACCGTGAGGCTGCTCATCCCTAGAATAAATGATGATTTTAAGGTTCCGGCAATTTTATTCTCTTGCTTTTGGGATGAAAAAAAAGCAATATAACGCGCAACGGCAAGTTGCATTCCCATTAAAGCAACGATCGCCGCCAATTCCACCACAACGACGCCTGTCGAGATGAGTCCAAAATCTTCCAACCCGATACTATGTTTTAATGCGATACGCAGCAGATATCCGAATATCCGGGCCAAAATCATTCCGATAAAGACAATCCCCGCACCGCGTGCCATGGTTCTTATCGCTTGTTGTTCTTTATAATCGTTCACATTTTTCTCAATTATCGATGGTAAATTTGGTC
The DNA here is from genome assembly GCA_016931775.1 of Candidatus Zhuqueibacterota bacterium. GTDB lineage: Bacteria > Zhuqueibacterota > Zhuqueibacteria > Residuimicrobiales > JAFGEC01 > JAFGEC01. Next base: position 13,905 of record JAFGEC010000173.1, read on the forward strand.
GAAAAGTAGAGATATATAAAATTAAAGTCAATGAGAATTATTTGCTTCGTTGAATTTGAAAATATTGGTCATGACGAATGGATAAACGGATTGTAGTATTAAAAATATAACTTAAGCATATTCTGTTCCAGTTAAAACTTGATAAATTGTCATATTTTTGTTATTTTATTAAAAAAGACACATAATGAAACTGCCCACCGGCACATCCTCGCTTATCGTATTACAAAAAACAGAATTAATAAATGTGGGTAATCGAATATGCTCAAAATATGGTGCAAGAAAATCCTGAGCAATGTAAATTTGAATTCTAGCAAAATTATTGTATATTCAGTCTGTTTGTTTTTTCAACGCCCACAAAACAAAAAACCAAAGGCAAATTTCAAAAGCTATCCATGAGGGATAATATGGGAAATCCAGGTTCATTTTACAAACAACTCTCAGAAAGTTATCATTCAGAATATATCCGGTCGGGTCTGCTTAAAAAAATAATCATTCAAGTCGGTTCGGCGACTTGTGAAAAGGCGGCAGGATCGGATCTTGTTTGGCAGGAATTCAACAAGCTGATCCGTGCTTCGGGTAGAGACGATATTGTAATAAAACAAACCGGCTGTACCGGACGCTGTGCCCGTGAACCGATTGTTGGTGTTTTTTCCCCGAACCAAATTCCCATTAAATATGAAAAAATCACTGTTCCCAAAGTACAGACTATTTTTCAAGATCACATTATCGGTGGACAAACCGTACCCGAGCTTGTGCTTGACAAGAAAACACAAAAACGATATGATTGGGTGATCACCACCTGTTCATCACGCCGGTGTCATTTCGATAAGGAAACAGACCTAAAAATATTATTACAGGATCATCTCGAAAAAAACGACCTGGATCCTGATACCGTCCGTGTCTTCCATGGAGGTTGTATGGGGCTTTGCGGCAGGGAAAAAGTCGGCAAACAACATATTATGATGATCTTTCCTGAAAAAATTATTTACAGGTTTGAAACGGAATCTCAGCTGGATGAAATTATTCAATCACATTTTAAATCAAAAACGATTGCCCAAAAATATCAAACCAAAACTGATTTTATCACCGAACAGTTTTTTTCGCTGTACGGAGATGTGGCATTTTTTAACAAGCAGACACGTTTAACCCTCCGAAATTGCGGACTGATCGATCCCGAAAGTCTGGGAGATTATATCAGAAACAAAGGTTACGAAGCACTGTCCCGCATTCTTGAGCAAAACAATCCGGAAAAGGTCATAGAACAGGTCATGGCATCGGGATTGAGGGGTCGTGGCGGAGGCGGTTACCCTACAGGACAGAAATGGAAAAATGCCGTTACGTACACCCAAGATCCACAAAAATATATCGTATGTAATGCGGATGAGGGCGATCCGGGGGCTTTCATGGACCGTAGCGCACTGGAAGGAGATCCATTTATTATTATTGAGGGCATGACCATCGGTGCTTATGCCATCGGTGCGTCCCAGGGATATATTTACGTTCGTGCCGAGTATCCATTGGCGATTCAACGACTCGAAAATGCCATTGAAAAAGCCAGAAAAAATAATCTCCTTGGCAAAAATATTATGAATTCCGGATTTAATTTTGATGTTGAAATACGTCTGGGAGCGGGGGCATTTGTTTGCGGAGAGGAAACCGCTTTAATGTATTCCATAGAAGGTAAACGAGGCCAACCTCGAATCCGCCCGCCTTATCCCACTCAATCCGGGTTGTGGGGACATCCAACGGTAATAAATAATGTGGAAACATTGGCGAATATCCCGACCATTTTACTGTACGGCGCTGACTGGTTCTCTCAAATTGGCACTCCAAAGAGCAAAGGGACAAAGGTGTTTGCCCTGGCCGGTAATGTAAAAAACACCGGACTGGTGGAAGTACCTATGGGAACGACGTTACGTGAAATTATCTTTGATATAGGCGGCGGTTTGTTGGAAGGCAGACGGCTTAAGGCGGTTCAAACCGGCGGTCCGTCGGGCGGATGTATCCCTGAAAGTCAGATTGATACAACCGTCGATTACGAGTCGCTTGCACAAATCGGTTCGATAATGGGTTCCGGAGGAATGATCATATTGGATGACCGGGATTGTATAGTAGCAACCGCGAAATACTTTCTGGAATTTACTCAAAACGAATCATGCGGCAAGTGCGTTCCCTGTCGTGAAGGAACTTTGCGTATGCTCGAAATCCTGGAACGTATTTCTGAAGGGAATGGTGTCCCTGAAGATCTGGATAAACTTGAAAGATTGGGAAATCTGATAAAAAAAACTTCGTTGTGCGGACTGGGACAAACAGCACCAAATCCGGTACTCTCTGCATTGAAAAATTTTCGTGATGAATTTCTTCTACATATAGACGAAAAAACATGTCCAGCAAAAAAATGTTCAAAATTAATAAAATACCAAATAATACCTGATAAATGTACCGGATGTACCCTTTGTGCGCGCCGTTGTCCAGTTTCCTGTATAACAGGCAAATCCCGTCAGGTCCACATTATTCAACAGGAAAAATGTATCAAATGCGGAGAATGTTATAACGTATGTAAATTTGATGCGGTGAGTATCATATAACACTTTACCAACAAGGTGTGAGGATGAAAATGGTTCATTTAAAGATTGATGGAAATACAGTGACGGTTCCGGAGGGAACCACCATTTTACATGCGGCAGAACAAATAGGCATTCACATTCCGCGTCTCTGTTATCACCCCGACCTTTCCGTGGAAGGTGCCTGCCGTATTTGCATCGTTGAGGTAGAAAATAACTCAAATTTTCTTCCGTCTTGTGCGACCAAGGTGCATGAAAATATGCAGGTTCAAACCAATTCTCCGGAAATCAGGCGGGCACGCCGTGATCTGATCGAGCTTATTCTGGACAACCATCCTCGGGAATGTCAGACGTGTGAAAGGGATGGCAATTGTGAGCTGCAAAATCTCGCTTATACACTGGGCGTTAGAGAAAGGCTTTTTGAAGGACGACGGAAAAAATACAAAATAGAAAAATCCAGCCCTTCGGTCATACGCGACACGGAAAAGTGTATTTTATGCCGCCGCTGTGTGCGTGTTTGTTCGGAAATTCAGGGCGTATATAACCTGAGTCAATTATATCGTGGTTTTGACACGGTTGTGGCACCGGCTTATAATGCGCCGATGGAAGAATCCGTTTGTATCGCATGCGGCCAGTGTATTAACGTATGCCCGGTTGCCGCATTTATCGAAAATAATTCTACAGAGCAGGTTTGGCAGGCCCTGGCGGATCCGAAAAAACACGTTATCGTACAAATAGCACCTTCCATTCGGGCTGCCATCGGCGAAGGATTTAATCAGTTACCGGGAACCTCCATGACCGGTCAAACCGTCACGGCTTTACGTCGCCTGGGTTTTGATGCCGTTTTCGATACCAATTTTGGTGCGGATCTCACGATCGTTGAGGAGGCCAATGAGCTGGTAAACAGACTCGAATCGGGAGAAAAATTACCGCTTCTTACGTCCTGCTCCTCGGGGTGGATAAAATTTCTGGAACATTTTTACCCGGAGTTGATTCCTTTTGCTTCAACATGTAAATCACCCATGTCCATGCTTTCAACGCTGCTAAAAACATATTATGCCGAACTCGTAAAAATCGATCCGAAAGACATCCATGTGGTCGCCGTTATGCCCTGTGTTGCTAAAAAATTTGAAATTCAACGGCCTGAACTCGCAAGCCCGCACGGATATCCCTATACGGACAGTGTACTCACAACCCGCGAACTTGTATGGATGATAAAAGCGTATGGAATCGATTTTGTTCATTTACCGGAACAGGAATTCGATGCCCCGCTGGGATTTTCAACCGGCGCAGCAGATATATTCGGCACCACCGGGGGCGTTATGGAAGCAGCCCTTCGTACAGCAGCGGAAAAATTAACCGGTCAGCCCATAAAAGAGATCAACTTTACCCAGGTTCGTCAGGTTAAAGGATTAAAAGAGGCAAGCGTAAAGATTGGAGATACAAGTTTAAATGTGGCTGTTGCAAACGGATTGACAAACGCCAAGACAATTCTTGAAAAAGTAAAAAATAAAGAAAAGGAATTTCACCTTATCGAACTCATGGCCTGTCCGGGCGGTTGTATCGGTGGAGGTGGACAGCCCTATCCACCAGAAGGTTATTACGTACTGGACCCGGAAATTATAAAACTGCGTGCCCAGGCGTTATACAAAATCGACGAGGCAAAAAGCGTTCGTCTTTCGCATGAAAACAAATTTATCAAAAAACTGTACCAGGATTATCTCAAATACCCGGGCAGTGAAGTTGCACATAAATTATTACACACCAGCTATTCACCACGCGAACCAAAAGGTATAAAATGAAACAAAGTATTGAACTTGACAGCAAAATTAGTAACTTTATCGAATCCTGTCTGCAAAAACCAAATCACAAAAGTTATCTCATAGCCGTTTTGCATAAAATACAACAACACTACGGTTATCTTTCACTGGAACACATGAATATGGTTGCGCATCGTCTGCAGGTTCCCACATCGATGGTGAGCGGCGTGGCGACATTCTATCATTATTTCCGTCTCAAGCCGCGTGGCAAATATGCTATTTCCATTTGTCTGGGCACTGCGTGTTTTGTTAAAGGAGCCGATAAAGTATTGGAGGCTTTTGAAACCGAGCTGGGTATAAAAATGGGAGAAACAACACCGGACGGTCTTTTTTCATTGGAAAACAGCAGGTGTCTGGGCGTATGTGCACTCGCTCCGGTTATCACCATCAATGAAAGGATTTTCAGCAAAGTAACCGCTCAAAATGTTCCAGGTCTCATCAATAAAGTCAAAATGGAAATACCGATGACGGAATGAAATACGAGAACGTACCGGCACCTTTCTGATCAACTACTGTTAATTCTACAACCAGCCTAATATGCCCGCATCAGTTCCCGCGGAGAACTTGTACTATTCGAAAATGGAACCATCCTCAGTTTAAATCGGTATTCCTGAGGATAAACACGGTACGGAGGCCTCACTTGAACCGGCGTGCCGCCGACCCCGGATACCCGGTGATCAAGGTTAACGATTGTTGAAACGCCTTTTTTAAGTTGAAAAGCATACCGTGCCCTCTCGATATTGGAATATGGGGTCACACTCAGATCAAAACTGTTTTCGGCAAAAACAGCAATTCCGATTCCCTCTATGTCCGTCAGAGCCGCCCACCGTACGTCCGTCTTGTTCCCATGATCCTGGGGAACAACATAGGGAACATACTGTTCGTCAATGGTACCTTTGTAAATGCCGAATTTCGCCCCACTCTTACGGTCAGGATACGTCTCAAAAGGTCCTCTTCCGTACCACGTCAAATCAGCCAGCCGATGCGGACATTTCATTTGCAAGCCGATCTTGGGCAAATAATCCATTTCCATATTGCCGATCGGCACCACCTCCATATCCAGAACAATGTCGCCTGTCGCGAAAAATGTATATTTGTAAAAAAGCTCAAACCCTTCCTGATATTCCGGCGCCTTGACGACCGTGTGAATGTTTGCCAAGACTTTATCGGGCGCGATTCGTTCCAACTTTATATCCTTTACTACAACTTGCATCCGATCCAATCCCGCAGCATACCAGTCAAGAGATTCGTTTTTACCCCAACTGGATGTTTCGTTTAATATCGGTGCACGCCAACAATTAAACACCGGCCCGCTTTCCACAATGACCTTATTTTGATATTTCATTGTGCCGAGAGCCGCATTGTTTTTGTCAATACGATAGACGAAATTGTTACCTGATATGGATAGACTTTCAAAATCTTCAACGATTTCTATTCGTCCCATATTATCTTTTTCGATAGGCAAAACAGGCGGTGTTTGAAACGGCAGTTTGAACTGTTCAAAAGCAATTTCATAACCAGCCTCGGCCCAGGATACATCGTTTTTTAAGTGAAGGGACAGAGTGAGCCAGTATTCCTCACCCGCATGAAGAACCGGAACCTGAAACGGAATGTTCGTTTCAGTATGACCTCTTGGCGGTACTTTAAGAGACATAACGCCGCTTTGTAACGTTTTTTCACTATCGGTTAATCGCCATTTAAAATCAAATTCTTCAAGATTGGTAAAATTAAAATAATTTATCACTAAAAACCGGCCGTCGAGGATATTAAGCGGTTTAACTGTTATTGGTTGGTGACTTTTTTTCATCTGCCATGCTTCCGGTTGAACGGACCGGTCTGCAAAAACGACCCCATTAATACAAAACGGACCGGAACCATAGGAAAAATATTCCGTATCCGGTACCATGGTATCAAATGTCAGACATAGATTGATAGAATCTGCATCAAAATCAAAGGGATCACCTATCTCTGTTTCATCAAGTGCACGGCTCCAAATACGAACCTGATCGAAGATGGTATTAGACATCCAGCCCGGGTATTGTTCGTGGTGAATTTCAGCATTACGCCCGACACAGACAGGGAAACGATTAACAGTCATCCGGCCGACATACGGCTTTTTCCACACATATTCCTCGTCCAAATAAATCGAAAGCTCGTTCCCATCAAACACACCCGCAACATAATGCCAATTGTAGCACCAATTACCCGGCACAGGCGCTTTGACTGAAATCCGCTTTTGGTCATAAATATAGAATTCCAACGAATCCTCACAACACTGCAGCAGCCCAAACTGGGTATTTCCTTTTGTAACCAGAGGATTCGTGCCGTTAAATTGACGGGGATATACCCAAGCTTCGACCGTAATCTCGTACCCTGGAAAATCAAGACTGGAATCGCAATACATTTCCACATAGTCATCCAGCCCGCTCAATGAGAGGGCTTTTCCGAATTGCCCTTCAACCAGCTTTGGACGCCCCATAACATACCCGTGGTTATGATGTGAAGAAGCGTCCGGAGTTATTTTCAAACTTGTCTGCAGACCCTGATCGACCCAGTCCCAGATAAAACCGCCCTGCAGGACCGGATATTCACGAAACAGCCGCCAGTATTCATCAAAATGGCCCAGACTGTTCCCCATGGCATGAGCGTACTCACCACAGACAACGGGCTGAGAATTTTCCTCAGCCAGAGACCGAAGCATGATCGGTGTAAAATACCGCGGTCCGTTGATGTCCACATACGGGGTCCAGCCACTGGGATGGTTATTTTGATGCATGAGAAATCTGTTCGGATCGAATTCTTTGATGTATTCCGCCATTAAATAATGAGGTCTTCCGGTTCCGCATTCATTTCCAGTACTCCACATGATAACGCTGGGACAATTCTTATCCCGTTGCACCATTCGTACAAAACGATCCATAAATGCATCTTCCCAACCCAACTCATCCGGAAACCAGCTTTCTGCAAAATGGCATTCCGCGTTGACCTCGTCCTGAATATACAATCCATATTCATTACATAAATCATACCACCTTGGATCGTTTGGATAATGACTCAACCGAACAGCATTAACGTTGAACTTTTTCATGGTTATTATGTCTTTGCGCATCATTTCTTCCGGCATAGTTCGCCCAAACCGTGGATGATGTTCGTGCTTATTCACACCCATAAAATCTACAGCCACACCATTTACCAGAGCCAAACCGTCTTTTATCTCCAGTTTTCGGAATCCAACCTGTTCGGTAAGATATTCATAAACCGTCGGCCCATTGGATAAAGTTAAAACAAGATTGTATAAATTCGGCTTCTCAGCCGACCACTTGAATGGATTTTTAACCTCTTTTTCCAGGTTTACCATCACTTCATCATCCGTTCCGGCTTTAAATGTTTCATCAATTTTTGCTACGCTGATTTTTCCATTAAACAATTCCGCCGTTACTGTGATATTTTCATTTTTCATCGGTTGGTAAAATCGAACCGCCGTCTCTATTGACAGCAAGGCATTACGGTATTTGTCATCTAAATCCGTTGTAACAAAAAAATCACGGATATGAATACTTGGGGTGGAAAACAGATATACATTTCGGTATATTCCGGAAAACCTCCACATATCCTGGTCTTCCAGATAACTGCCGTCCGTCCAGCGGATAACCTGCACAGCCAGTGTATTCTTGCCGGGTTGAACAAGCTTTGTGATATTATATTCTGCAGGTGTCATTCCACCCTGGTCGTAACCCACATATTCTCCGTTCAGCCATACAAAGGCACATGATTTGACGCCGTCAAAGTGCAGAAATATTTGTCGCCCGCCCCAGTTCGCAGGTACCAAAAAATCGGTACGATAACAGCCTGTCGGATTTAAATCATCGGGTACAAATGGCGGATTAAAAGGCTGAAGTGCCTGAGGTACATTACGGTACATATTATAACCATAACCCTCTGTCTGCCAGACACTGGGAACGTTGATATTATCCCATCCCTGTGCATCAAATGAAGGCAGGAAAAAACCGGTGGGAACCTTTTCCGGATTCGGTACCCATTTGAATTTCCACATACCGTTCAAAGTTAAAAAAAAGGGCGACTTTTGCCAGTTATCCTCCAGTGCTGTTGTTTTATCGGCAAAAGGCATCAGGGGAACATGGGTTGGTTCCTGGTTTTCAGCAAACATGCTTGGATTTTCAATATAGGTATTAATATCTTCGATAAAACGCGGTTCGGCCAAAACGCAAAGAACGCTGATAAGAATGATAAACATCGTTCTAAACATAATCTGCCCTCCAAAAATTGCCTCAATATGTATGGTCTTACCCACAACCTGTCTCATGTGAAAATTTTAAAAGTATTGACATTCGATTTCGGCATATTTAATCAACTGAATAAAATTTCAACATCTTGACGCGTCAGGGATTTAAAAAAACCACTGTCTGTGGTAATCAAATTTGAAACCAAAAAATTTTTCTTTTTCTGCAATTCGAGTATTTTTTCCTCAACGGAATTTTTAGTCAATAATCTGTACACAAAAACTTTTTTATCCTGCCCGATGCGGTGCGCACGGTCTGTAGCTTGGACTTCAACCGCGGGATTCCACCAGGGATCGTAATGGATCACATAATCCGCTGCCGTTAAATTCAGCCCCACTCCTCCCGCTTTTAAACTGATAAGAAATATTTTTACATTGTCGTCCGTTTGAAACCTTTCCACACACTCACGGCGATTCACCGTATGTCCGTCAAGATATTCATATATTATAGCTTTTTTTTCAAAATACTGCCTGATGATAGACAGCATTTTAACAAATTGCGAATACAGCAACACCTTGTGATTTTCAGCTATAATTTCCTCAATCAATTCTTTCAATGACTCAAACTTGCCGGAATCCTCATGAATTGCCTGATCGACAAGGTGCGGATGACAGGCGATTTGACGAAGCTTGACCAAACCCTGCAACACATTAAACCGGGCCCTGTTCATTCCCCCATCGTCGATCTTTTGCAATATTTTTGCCCGGTAGTAATTTCGCCAATAATTATACAGCTTTTCCTGGATGGGATTCATGGCACAAAACCAGCTTTGTTCGATCTTTGGAGGAAGTTCTTTGGCCACGCCTTCTTTTGTTCTCCTCAGTATAAACGGAAATATTATTTTCTTGAGCAGAGCTAAAGTTTCGCTGTCACCTTTTTTTTCAATCGGCGTTGTAAAAGCATGCTTGAAATAATGCAATGATCCCAGCAATCCGGGATTCAAAAAAGAAATTTGCGACCACAATTCAATGGTGCTATTTTCCACCGGTGTACCCGTCAGCACGAGCCGATGGTTCGCATTCAACAAACGGCAGGCTTTGCCTGTTTGCGATTGCGGATTTTTAATTTTCTGGGATTCGTCAAGAATTATGTAATGAAACCGGAATTCCCGTAAAAAAACGATGTCGCGGCGCATAATCCCATAGCTTGTCAAAACGATATCGTATTTCTCAAATATTTTCGGCTCTTTCTCCCGTTCCATCCCTGTATGTATTAAAACACGTAAAGAAGGTGTAAATTTCACAATTTCCTGTTCCCAATTAAAAACCACAGATGTGGGACATACAATGAGACTGGTCTTCCCAACACTACTTTTTTCATTGAGCAGCAACGCCAAGGCTTGCAGCGTTTTCCCAAGCCCCATATCATCAGCCAAACACCCGCCGAGTGTAAATTCTTTCAAAAAATACAACCAATCATAACCGGCTTTTTGATAGGGTCGCAAAATATTTTTTAATTTTGCAGGTAACTTTTTCGGCTTTATTCCTTTAAATTGGCCGAGCATTTCCAGACTTTTCTGAAAATTGTGATCGTAAGACTTGTAAGTTGCCTGCTCGAAGAGCTGATCGATAAGGGTGACGTGATATTGGGGAAATTTTATTTTTTCATCTTCGACATGCGTAAAGTTGAACAAATGTTGAAATTTTTGATACCACTCATCATCCAGCCTCGCGATACTTCCGTCGGTGAGTTTAACGATCCGCTTATGATGAAAAAGTGATTTCCTTAATTCCTTCAGAGACAACAACACACCCTCTATGTCGATTTCCATATTCAGGTCGAACCAGTCAATTTGTGAAGAAACAGCTATCTTTACACTCGGTGCCCCAGTCCGAATATGAAATTTTTTAAAATTATCCCTGTTTATAAAAACATAGCCCGATTGAATGAGCTTATCCTGATGATCAAAAAGCCAATCAATTGCTTTTGATTCGAGAATTCGCAGTCCTGCGGTCACATTTTTTTTCAAACCCGTATCGATCAGTTCATCCCAGGCTTTTTTTTCAGCCTCCCGGTTTCGTTTTATCCTGGCAATAGAATCGCCGTCATCACGATATATCTCCTGCCGGGTGTCATAAAAATCGATCTCGTGTTTTCCGTAAATAAACTTTAAGTAAATCTCTAAATGTTTTTCCCCTTCCTTGAAATACAACCTTTTTTCAGAAAAGTCCGAAATATCTTCAACCGGAATCGAATCGGGTAAAGGAATGGGATTTTTGTCGGTCATTTGGGGATATATATCTTGTAAAAATACGGGAAAATCTTTTTTAGGGATCGACAATTCAATTTTTTCTTTTGTAAAAGGTACCAGCAAGCCGGCGTTATCAAAATTATCCACCTTATAAAGTGTATGTCCTTGTAAAATCCATATGGAATTTTCGGTCAATATTCTATATTTTTGATCAAGATCCTGTTGATCCTGGGATATTTTTATTTTGGGTAATAATCGATAACTGTCACCACGGTCGACAAATTCAAACGCAACCGTGCAAACATCCGGTGAAATAGTAATCCGGTCCATGTTTCCGTTTGATGTTTTAAAGTAAATATCGCTCTCTGATAAAAAATCAAACAGCGGACCGACGCGACTGCCGTATTTAAAATGAAAAAGTGCGGTTTCGTAATACTTGTATCCACCGTAATAACGGTAGTCATAGAAAGAGTTGCTTTGCTGTTCGAGTCTTTGCAGATAGGGAATAATGATTGGATCGTTAGGTGCATATATGAGATTTTCACTTTCCGGATTAAATTCTCCAACATTTGAAAGACGGCCCAACTCTCCCGATTTTTTTACATACCCCTTCTGGGGGGAAATAGACCAGGATTCCCGGTCAAAATTCAATAAATATATAATCTTCCACTTTTGAGAAAATCGGCGGGCGACGTTATGATCGGATTCCGTTTCCTCATAAACCTGTTTGAAAAACTGTCTCCATTCGGGATGGGCTTTCTGCTTTAACAAATCCTGTTCATGATGCTCGTACCATTCCCTGGCCTCCAGGAGTGCGGCAACCACATGTTTACATGTGGTCCAATAAGGGCATGAACAACTTGCATACAGACGCTCGCCGAGTTTTTGAACATTCACATCATATTCAAACGACCCTTTAACCATTGCCTTGAACTTGTCTAACTCGATCGATACCAGGTTAACACGGCCGGTTTTATAATATTGCAATCCCCTCCGGTAAATATCATGCCCGGCAATTTGGATGATTTTTTCTATTTCAATCTGCATATAAAACCCAGCAAATGGAACGAATTAGAAACCTTAGCCCTTATGTTACTGTATGTATTTATAAAAATCAAGATAAATTTTTATAAAAACCGTTCCTTGTAAAATTCAATACGACTCGGCAAATTATGCTCGAGCCATGGCCGGTTAAAAATCCATTTGCTCTTTAACTCAACTGCAGAAAGCCAGTTGGAATCATCAAAATGTTTAGAGGTCCATCCGGGTATGTACAAATCACATACTTTCCAATACGGATCGCTGCATAGTAGTGGTTTATTGTGAGGTAATTCCAGCCAAACATTTACAGCGGCTTTCCCCGTCGGATCATAGTTTTTCACATGAACCGCAAAACAATTATTTCCCTGCTGTAGTAAATCCGTTACATCCCACACGGCCACACGTTCGGCCTCGACAATGGCCGACAGGGATCGTCTGGCGAATTTTTCGCCCAATTGCCGGTCATTGAGCCAAATTTTCACGTGCGATTCCGCAATTATTTGCAACCAGGCTTTTACCGGTTTTTCTTCAAGAACAAATTTTCGTCTTGTGTAAATTTCGGACACCGGATGAGATAAAGCCAGAGGATGGGTAATAAAAGCCGGCGGATCAGCCGAAAACATCTGCAGATGGTCGGCGGAAATATTATCCTTCTTGAGATCAAGACAGAGTTTCAACCGGTCCATCAATGCTAAAATTCGGTGTAAATTTTCAGGCCGGTTTGTGCGCAACCAAATTGTTCGGTATTTTGACTTTATTTCCATCAAATCAGCGGACAAATTCGCCAATGCCCTGGTCACACTTGATTCGTCGTCCGGATCATATTTTTCATATTGATATAATTCCTGTTGAACGGCGGATAGGCGTCCGAACCATAGAATCATCTCTGCACAAAGCTCAAAGATATCCAGATGTTCCTGATTTTGCCGAACCACAGAACGTAATTTTTTTAATTCCTGCATGACTCCGTTGCAAAAAAGCGGCAGCTCGCAGCTTCGCTGCGCCAGCGCTTCAAGATATTCGGGAACATAAAAGGGAAATCCGAATAAATGATCGGTTTTAAAGCCCTGAGCGGCTTTGGCTAATATATGGAATACGTGAGACAGTCCCGGATCGTAAACGCCGTAATAGTATTTAAAAAACAATTTCTCAAATTCATCGGTTTGATGACCGTTATAATTCCATGATTTGTCTGCAGCAACAGCAAAGGGATAATAACTCAATTCACGAAAATTTGCACCACCAAAGTCACCCCAGTTTGAAGCGATAACACCTACGGCGCCGTTTTTTAACCCGCTTTGAATAAAGTGATCGATATTCGCAACGGCCGCGCCTATGTTTGGAAAAATACGGCTCCAGCTTTGTATTCCGGGAGAAACAATATATTTGTATCCCGATTTATTAAATATTTCCGTGGATTCATAATAAGGCCGCACATCATAGTGCCAATCTACAATGATCGTATCGCGCGGAATTTGATTGAGAATCGCGGGGTGATCGAGAATAATATCACCGTACATCATCACTTTTTTACCATGCTTTTTCACCACATCAAAAATTCGCTGGTAATGCCGGGCGTGCACGGTTGCCACTCCATGTCGCCGTGCCGCGGCCCGGCTCGCTCCCATGCCCACATCCCAGGACTCGTCCGCCCCGATATGAAAATAAACCGAACGGAATACAGGACAAATTTCATCCAGAACATTTTGTAAAAAAGTGTAAACACCTTCATCCGTGACATTCAAAGAGCCTGCTCCCGGGAAATCCGCCAAATGCACAAATTCAGGCTGCAGCAGCAGGTTTTCATAATGACCCAAAGTTTGAAAGATAGGGATAATCTCAACGTGACGCTTATCGGCATAATCCTGCAGTTCCACACACTCTTCTTTTGTTAGTGCACCGCGATCCCGGCCAATGGACGGATAACAATCAAAACGGTACATGTCTTCAAGGTACGGCATATACACATTCATCTTGAAATCCGCCAAAAAATCAATGATTTGTTTAAAATTCTCCATGGTCGAAACCTGTCCGCGACTGATATCATCGGAAATACCGCGCAGTTCAAAATCCGGCCAGTCACAAATCACACAGCCGGGGATCCCGGATGTAACAAGCTCACTTTTCGTTAACCAGTCCAGAGTTTTTATTGCATAAAAAAGCCCCCTCGATGTTTTTGCACCGATGAACAAGGCGTCGGATTCAACGATGATAACGTATCCCTCCTTTTCCATATACGGAGTGAATTTTAATTTATATTTTTCCAGCATTTTTCCCATCTGTTCCGGGTACAAAAGATAAACAGCATGTGGGTCTTTCTCTTCCCGGTTAAATGGCTGAATGGGCAAGTCAGAAGGGAAAATTCCCCCGATAAGGTTTTTTGCCAGCTTTGAAAAAGGTCCGGTGGAAAGTATCCGGCTGATAGATTCAAAAGTTAAAAAAAAATCGGTCCGCCAGCACAACTTCGGTTTCGGCAAAACAGGAAAAGGTTGGCTTTGTCGGGTGTTCATGGTTCACCTTCGGTTATATTTATATTTTTTTATTCTCCTATTCTATGAATTAATATGACGAAATTCAAGAAATAATCATTGAAAAAATTGTTTTTTTTTATCATTTTGATTAAAAGGAATCGAGTGTAAAATGAGCCGTCAAAAAATCGTATTTTTTTGGTTCCGCAGAGACTTGCGTTATCATGACAATGCAGGATTATTCCACGCCCTCTCCTCAGGGCACCCGGTTCTGCCTTTGTATATTTTTGATTCAAATATATTAAACAAATTGCCCCGCTTTGATCCCCGTGCCATATTCATTCACCGGTCGTTGCACGAGCTGAGCAAAAAACACAGCGGCATTCTCGTAAAATACGGCGAGCCCATAAAAATTTGGCAACAACTTGTAAAAGAATACCGGCCGGAGGCGGTCTATTTTAACCGGGACTATGAACCTGCTGCCGTTCTTCGCGATAATAAGATCAAGGCATTTTTAAAAAGCTACAACATACCTGTTTATGATTTTAAGGACCAAGTGATTTTTGAAAAACAGGAAATTTGCAAAAACGACGGAGCCCCATACACGGTATATACTCCATACAAAAATAAATGGCTTGAGATCCTGCACAGGAATACAATGCCCCATTTTACCAGTGAAAAATTAATGGACCGATTTTTATCCTTTCATTCGCCGACCATGCCAACGCTTGAAGAAATGAATTTTGAAAATAAAAATTTCCCTTTTCCTGAAAAAGAAATACCGCGGGATATTATTCAGAGCTACCATAAAACCAGAGATTATCCTGCCATTCATGGAACCAGCAGGCTGGGCCTTCATATCCGATTCGGCACGCTGAGCATAAGAGAATTGGTGCAGGCCGGTTTAATGTACAATGAAACATGGCTGTCGGAACTGATATGGCGCGAATTTTTTATTTCCATTCTGGCCGCCTTTCCTCATGTAGTCGACACCTCATTTCGGCACAAATACGACCAAATTCCCTGGCTCAACAATCCGAAAGACCTGAAAAGATGGTGTAATGGTGAGACGGGGTATCCGATTGTGGATGCAGGGATGCGAGAGCTGAATGTGACCGGTTTTATGCATAATCGCGTCAGAATGATCACAGCCAGTTTTCTCACCAAACACTTGCTCATCGATTGGCGGTGGGGAGAGCGATACTTTGCGGAAAAGTTATTGGATTACGACCTGGCAGCCAATAACGGCAACTGGCAATGGGCGGCGGGAACAGGATGCGATGCGGCGCCGTATTTCCGGATATTTAATCCCGAACGCCAAACGGCCCGGTTCGATCCTGATGAAGAATACATTCAAAAATGGGTTCCGGAACGGAACAGAGCGAACTATTCGCCGCCCATTGTTGAACATTCTTTTGCGCGTCAGCGCGCCCTGGAAACATATAAAAAGGCGCTTTTAAATTCGTAATGAGTAAACATCCGTATGTGATGAACGGAAAATTCTGAAAATTTATAAATTAAAACGGAATGTCCGGTATAAAAAATGCGTTAAATCAAACAAAAAAAGGAATTAAATGTTATCTTTGAAACACATATACATTTTGCTCATTTTTTGTGGGATATCGGTAAAAAACAGCATGTCGACAGATTTGGTGAAGGGCCGCGATCTGTTTTATAAAAGCATTGAGGATAAAAGGTATTTAATGCAAGGACTTTTAATTTTTGAATCGTTAAAAAATAACCCGGATTTTGAAGGTCGGGCTGTGACATATATCGGAGCGTTGACGGCTCTGAAAGGAAAGCATGCATTCTGGCCGATGCATAAATATCAATACACACAAAAGGGTCTGGCGATCATGGATGAGGGTATTGAAAAAAGTCCCGATGATATCGAAGCGCTCTTTATTCACGGCATGACCTGTTTTTATTTGCCGTTCTTTTTTCATCGGTCGCAGGATGCGCAGGAAAAATTTAAAAAAATAATTACACTTTTGCCCGATCATGTACACAATTACGATCCGGAATTGGTAAAAAACGTTATTCAGTTTATCAAGGAAAACATCCAGCTGGATGAAGAAAGCCGGAAAATCATAAAAGAATTAATAAATAATGAAAAGTGAGTACCTGTTATTCAATATTGTTATAATGATCGGTCCGATTTTGTCCAGTTTTGACCGGAAAGTCTATTTTTATCAACACTGGCGGCACGCTGTGACGGCAAGTGTGCTGGTAATGATTCCTTATATTGTATGGGATTTTTTGGTAACGGGCAATCATTGGTGGTTTAACAGGGATTATACACTGGATGTGCGTTTTTTACACCTGCCGTTGGGTGAGTGGCTGTTTTTTATTTCAATTCCCTTTGCTTGCCTTTTCGTTTGGCAGATCATGGATATAAAACCGGGTGGCAAAACATGTCGTATTTGTTATCTGGTGGTATTCATTTTAATCCCGATATCCGTTATTTTGATGACAACAGGAAAACAATATACTGCGTTGGTGGTTTTAGCAGCATCGGTCACGGTTATTTTGGATTTTATGTTAAAAACAAAAATTTTATTTCAGCGTAAAACGCTTTATTATTTTGGAATAGTAACCGCATTCATTTTGGCATTTAATGGATATCTCACAGCACGGCCGGTCGTGCTTTACAATCCAAAAGTCCAGTTGGGCTTTCGAATTTTCACCATACCGGTGGAGGATTTTCTATACGGTTACGGCCACATTTTTTTATGTATCATCGTGTATCAAGGATTGAAAAAAATTGCAAAAAAGCGTTAGCATCATCGGAGGCGGCCTGGCAGGTCTTGCAGGTGCTATTTATCTGGCTCGAAATGGGTTTAAAGTAAAACTATTCGAAAAAAATTCAAAGACGGGTGGAAAAGCCAACGAAATCCGGCTCGGTCCTTACCGGTTTGACACAGGGCCGTCTCTTTTAACCATGCCGTTTGTCCTTCAAGATTTACTGGGTGACTCGCTTCACGAACTCGGTTTGCAGCCTGTCGAACCTGTTTGTCGTTACTTTTTTGCCGACGGCAGTTCTCTGGATACCAGTTCTGACAGAAAAAAAATGCTCGAAAATTTGTACCGTTTTTCACCGTCGAGTGCGGATGAGTATCTGAAATTTATCAACCACAGCAAACGTATTTACCAGCGCACCGCAGATGTGTTTCTTTTTTCTCCCATTCATGAAATCAAAAAACTCATAAGGTTAAAATACCTTCCCACTTTGCTGAAATTTTATCAAATAGACCCCTTTCGCACTGTTCATCAATCGGTATCCGCATTTTTCACCGATCACCGCCTGATTCAACTTTTCGATCGATATGCAACCTACAACGGCTCAAATCCCTTTCAGGCGCCCGCAACACTCAATATCATTCCTTTTGTTGAATATGAACTCAAAAGCTGCTATATTAAGAACGGAATGTATCGGCTTGTAGAATTACTGGTAAAACTCGCCCAAAACCTGGATGTTGAAATTTGCACATCACATAGCGTAGAAAAAATACTATATAACACCAATGGCGTAACCGGGATTGTCGCAAACGGCCGGCATTTCAAGTCAAACTATGTTTTAAGCAATATGGATGTGGTGCAAACATGGCAACGGCTTATAGACGGTTTTGACAATTATCAAAAAAAACTGGACCGGTTGGAACCGTCGCTTTCGGGACTGGTTTTTTTATGGGGAATCGAAGGCCGTTTTGACCGTTTGAAGCATCACAATATCTTTTTTTCATCAAACTATGAAAAGGAATTCCGGGAAATTTTTGCGGAAGGCATATTCCCCTCTGAACCGACGGTATATATCGCGATTACCAGCAAAAAAGATCCAAATCACGCCCCTGAAAACGGAGAGAACTGGTTTGTTCTGGTCAATATGCCTTTTATCAACAAAAACCTGAATATGGATAAAGCCATACAACAAATTCGAATCCATACTATATCAATCCTGGGCCGTCACGGAATTAAAATCAAAGACAAAATCAAAATGGAAAAAATCCTGACACCAAACGATTTTGATAATTTGTATAACAGTAACAAAGGCAGTATATACGGATTGTCTTCTAACAGTAAAAGCTCGGCTTTTAAGCGGCCGCCTAACAGGGACAGGAGGATTAAAAATTTATACTTTGCCGGTGGATCGACACATCCCGGTGGCGGAATTCCTCTTGTCCTGCTATCCGGGAAAATTGCCGCACAACTGATAACCGAAAAAAAGGAAAACAGGTGACATGCATATTATTATCATTGGATCGGGTTTTGGCGGACTTGCACTGGGGATTCGGCTTCAGTCACATGGATATATGGTAACCATAATGGAAAAAAACGCGTTTGTCGGCGGACATGCGTACCCTTTTGAAAAAAATGGTTACAAATTTGATATGGGACCTTCACTAATAACCGCCACCAGCGTCATTGACAGGCTGTTCGAGACCGCCGGTTATAAAAGAAACGAGAAACTTGAATTCGTCAAATTGGAACCCTATTACCGGATTATTTTTCACGACGACACATTTATCGATTATTCCGGCGATACGCAACGAATGACCGAACAAATGTCAAAATTTAACAAACGTGATGCGAAAAATTACCATAAATTTATGCGGATTTCAAAAAAAATCTATGATGCCGTTATTCTCAAGGGATTGGGCAGCACACCCTTTATGGACTGGGGAACCATGCTAAAGTTTGTGCCCCAGGCGGTCCGGCTGGGTGCGATTTTACCGGCTTTTACTTTTACAAAGCGATATTTCAAGGATCCTCGCCACCGTTTTACCTTTTCCTTCCATCCGTTGTTTATCGGCGGCAATCCGTTCCGCGCTCCGGCGGTATACCAGATGATTCCCTACCTGGAAAAAGAAGAAGGAGTCTGGTACACCATGGGTGGAATGACCACACTGGTCAACTCCCTTAAGGACCTGTTCCTGCAAACCGGCGGACGAATTATGACCAATACCGAGGTTAAAAAAATCAACGTACGAAACAATCAAGCCGTCGGCGTTACAACAAATGATACTTATTACCCGGCAGACGCCGTTGTCTCCAATGCGGATTTTCTACATACCTATAAAGAACTTTTACCTACACACATCCGCAAGCACTGGACGGATAAAAAATTGCAAAAACTACACTATTCCATGAGTGCATTCCTTTTATTTCTCGGTGTCAAAACCAGCGTACCTAAAATATTACACCATACTATTATTCTTTCAAAGCGTTACAAAACACTTTTAAGCGACATTTTTGATCGAAAAATTTTACCTGATGATTTTTCAATGTACATACACGCCCCGACAAAAACCGATCCCTCGATGGCACCACCTGGGTGCGAAAGTATATTTATTCTTGTCCCTGTTGCGAACCTGCAAGGCAATATCGACTGGCAAACCAAAACGCCAGAGTTTACTGAGCGTATTTTAAATTTTTTAGAAAATAAATTGGGCGTTCCGGGCTTGAAAAAAAATATCCAGGTATTGGAATCATTTACACCTTTGGACTTTATGTCCAAACAAAATGCGACCTATGGCAGTGCATGGGGCGTTGAACCCAAATTAACACAAACCGGCATCTTTCGTCCGTTTAACAAATGCCCCGATATCGACAGGTTTTATCTTGTTGGCGCCAGTACGCATCCGGGAGCCGGACTTCCCGGTGTCTTGATGACGGCAGAAACCACCGAAAAATTAGTTGTCAAAGATTTGAAAAATGGATAAATTTTGGCAAAAAAATAAATCAGCGTTTCTTTATGCAAGAGAGCTTACAAAAGAGTATTCGAAAAGCTTTTATGTTTCATCTTTGCTATTACCGAAACCGCAACGTTGGGCGACCTTTGCCGTGTATGGATTTTGCCGGTACGTCGATAATTTAATTGATAAACCTCGAAAAAGGACAGCCGAGGACATTAGAACCGAAATCGAGAATCTAAAATCCGAATTGACACTCGCCTACCAGTCGGGTGAATCCGAACATCCTGTGATTTCACCGTTTATAACAACTGCCCTTCACTTTGATATCCCTATCGAATATCCGCTTGAACTGATAACCGGTGTGCTCATGGACCTTGACAAAAAAATTTATCAGACATTTGATGATCTATACCTGTTTTGCTATCGTGTGGCCGGTGTGGTCGGTTTGATGATGACCCATATTACCGGATATACCAACAAGGACGCTTTTGTATGTGCGGAAAAACTGGGAATCGCGTTTCAATTGACCAACATTTTGCGTGATATCAAGGAAGACAAGGATATGGGACGCATTTACATTCC
>JAFGEC010000174.1 GCA_016931775.1 Candidatus Zhuqueibacterota bacterium
ATCTGTCAAAATTTTAAAATTACATATATTTGGCAAAAGGAGGTGCGTCGCACCGGTTCTATCCCACCCGAGACTGAGGTTTTACAGAGTATCCCCCAAAATTTTATTTGAGATAACAAATGACTGAGACAAATAAAAAAAGCGGAACGTTTAAATTCCGCTTTTTAGCTCTAATATTTATCTGTAATGACCAAAACAAAACGGTCGAAGAATTTTAACTGTAATACCGCACAAAAAAATCCGATAATTTTTCCAGCTAATCTCCCGGTTCAGAATGCCCCACCTGTGACGGCGTGCAACCGACGCTCTGGGAACAACGCCCGGCGACGGTTTCTATGTTGGAGCTGTGAATTATGGATGGTTTTCTATATTCTCTTTTTGTTTCAGATTTTTGCGAAAAGTTGGCCGTTTTTCTCATTGAGTTGCTCCTTTATTTCTTTATTTATACTTCATTATTCAATTATTGCAGAAAAGCAACTTTCAGTACCTATGGAAAAATCAATATTTCTGTGTTAAAAATATTTTATTTCAACAATGTCATTTTGAACGTTTTTTCAAAATTTGCCGCACGCATGCGGTAGAAATAAATTCCGCTGGGCACGATGTCACCGTTGTGATCGGTACGATCCCATATCACCGAGAACGTTCCGGCCGCTTTTTGTTCATTGACCAGTGCCCGCACCAGTTTGCCGTGAATATCATAAACGTTAATCGACACAAACGTCGTTCTGGGTACGGCATATTCAATACGCGTGGACGGATTGAACGGATTGGGATAATTGCGGCCCAGGTCGAATTTATCGGGAATATGGCCGGCATCACCCACAGAAGTTGTAACGGTGACTTCAACCGCTCCGTGCATGTTTACGTTTCCGTTCAGGGATACACTCTGCAGTTTATAATAGTAGGTTTTGCTATCAGCCGGTCGATCGATGTACTGATAGGATCGACCGGTTGTGGCATTGCCCGTACCCGGAATGAGAGCCGAATTTATTTTTTCAAAACCGGTATTTTCTTTTTCACTGCGGAAAATGTTAAATCCCGCGTTATTGATCTCGGATTCGGTCGTCCAATTCAGGGTGACGGTGCCGTTGTGTTCGGCGGCGGAGAAACTTGCAAGGGTCACGGCGATGGGCGGCTGATATTGCAGCGCTAAATTATTGCCGATAATAATGGGATCGCCGGGCTGCAGGTCAAACTGCAGGTAAAACGGCGTACAGGCATTGGATGTCAGATATCCGGGATTGGTTGCATCTTCGCTGATACCGCCGGACAGATCGAATGGATTTGGCTGGCCGGTTGGATCCAGGGGTGTGAGTCCCGCGAGACACGTCGAGCTCCATGCGTAATTGGGGGGCAGAGTGACGGTCAATGTATAAATCCCTGCCGTACCGTCCGTCACCCACTGGTAGTAGCCTGAAGATCCGTCGTTTAAAATAATAATGGTGCCCGGTCCTGTAACTGCAATAGAACCGCCGGTGATGATACGGCCGTCGGCTTCGTCGTAAAAATAACCGGAGGGATCATAATCGATGTCATTTGGAACGCCGTCACTGTCCCGGTCATTAAAACAGGGTGGGACCATTGGCCCCGGCATCAACTGATAGCCGCATTCAAGATAATCCGGGATACCGTCACCGTCCGAATCTATTGGAATAATATTATCTTCCACTTCACCATCGGGCGCCTGGCCGGTATACGTTAGCCCTGTTATCGTGCTTAACCGGAATCGGGCAAGGGTACCCTCCCAAAGAATTGACGGTAAGGCAATATTGAAAAGGTTGTTGCCATTGTTGACCGGCGCATCTGTAATAACATGTTCACTTGTGCTGGTCCAGGACCAGCTGCCGTCCAAGTCAATCCAGGCGTTCAGAACGCCGTTCAGCGGTGTGGTGTCGGTCACCTTGACCAGCACGGTCATGGTGGTGTTCGGAGTAAACGGGGTTAAAAAGAAAATTCCGTCTTCATCGTCCGTGTTGTCCAGGTCATCACCGTTTACCTGGAAGGATTGCAAGCCATCGATCTCACCATCTACCGTATCGCCCAGACAAAAATGAGCTGTAATGATATGAGAAGCGCCGTTATTGGCGCGTAATGTCGGAAACGGCGGATCGAGTACGTCACCCCAGTCGGCCTGGCCGAGGACAAAAATTAACGCATCACTATTTCCCTGGTTAGTGGTCTGGTAGGCACCGGTTGTTGCGGGAAAATCGGTCGAAGCGGTGAGTCCGGAAACGTACCATCGGCCGTCATCCGTCAGGGAGAGGCTATGCCCGCGATCGTTTGCGGTACCGCCGAGGTATGTCGAATGAACAAGGTCTGATGCACCGGTGCCGGCAGGATCGAGCAGGAGCGTAACGACATCATAACCGCCGGCCAGAGTGCCCTGCTCGGCACCCGGCGTAACTGGGAAATCGGTTGAATTTGTTATTCCAGCAACTTGAAGTCTGCCTGCTGTGTCAACGGTCAACGAATTATCCGTCGTCGGGCTTGGAAAATCATCATTTGAACCGCCGATATAGGTGGAATACTGCAGTGCTGAAAGGGTGGGGGAGAGAATGCTTAAATACATGTCACTAAGGCCGTTATGGCTCACATCAAAAGCACCGGGGGTCGTTGGAAAAATCGTCGAGTATGTCTGCCCCAAAACGCATATATTTCCGGACGGATCCAGAGCGATATCGAGGCTGTAATTATTGCTGCCCGCGCCGCCCAGATATGTCGAGTAAAGTAAATCGGACGCCCCGCCGCCGGCAGGATTAATAACACTGATAAATGCTTTGGTATCAGCCCAGGTCACATCGTACGCGCCCGCAGTGACCGGGAAATCACAACCCCCGAAACCATTGTTGGTCGTCTGTCCGGTCACAAAAAGGTGGCCGGAAACATTGACGGTAATGCCGTTGCCGTTCTGCCCCACGCCTCTGTTACCCAGATAGGAAGAGTAAGCCAGACTGGCGGCACCTGATAACGACGGATCCACCACGAGTACGATGGGAACCGTCCTGTCATGTTGACCCGCGGCCCAGCCGGTCGGCCATGTGGTGTCGTAGGCATTCAAAGTGGTGGGAAAACTGTTGCTGGCAACATCCGTGTCGCCGGTTTCACCCGTCAAACAGGCACGTCCATTGGCATCCACGGCCAATCCCAGTGCGTGATCGGTTCGGTCGCCGCCCACATAGGTCGAGTACAGGAGCGTGCTCAGATCAGCCGACAGTACGGAGACCACAATATCAAAACCGGTTGTATGGGTTTGGCTATAGGCACTTGTGGTTGTGGGATAATTTGTCGACTCGCTGGAACCGGCAATGTAAACATTCCCGTTTGAATGTATTTCGATGCCTGCCATGATGTTTTCACTTCCATCGGAGCCGCCGATGATACAGCACGAAAGCAGGGTATTCAGCGTCGGGTCAAATCTGGCGATGTACAGGTTTGTGTTGACACCGCTATTGGTTGTATTGAAGCCGTGTACATATGTATAAGGCAACGTTTCTGATTGCGTTATGCCGGCAATATAAACGTTCCCCGCTGCGTCCCTGGCTATGGAGCAGGTCTGTTCGTTCGCATTCGCACCAAAGTATGTTGCGTATTGAAGACCGGCCTGTATCTGAAAAGGAAAAATCAGTAAA
>JAFGEC010000175.1 GCA_016931775.1 Candidatus Zhuqueibacterota bacterium
CCATCGTATAACGTTCGTACATGCTGAGCTAAAAGATTATAAATAGCCAGGTGAACGTAGGTATTTTCTTTGAGTTCTATCGTAATGATGGTAGAATTGTTAAAGGGATTGGGGTAATTCTGTACCAATTGATAGCCGGTGATTTGGAGTAAATCATCCTGATGCTGGGCCATAAACTCGCCCGAACCCGCCAGAATTTTAAAGCGGCGTTTTTTATTTATAAGCCAAAATGAATATGATTTTTCATCCAATAAATTTATAGACATCCCCGCATCAATGTCCACAAGGGTCAATTCCATATTACCGATCTGTTGTGCTTCGGGTGAAAACTGCAACCCGGCCTTAATATTGGGAGCCCTGCTCGTCACCTCAAACTCCCAGATATCTCCTTCCTTGATTGACCGGATATCGGTGGCATATCTGCGGGCAGTGCGCCCCCAATCCGCATGGTAAAAATAAACGTCACCTTGCGTTCCGATTGAGGGTGGGGCAACAAAATCATATCCATAGTCGTACCCGTCGGTGGCACTTTCAGAGCATCCGCAATAAATTCGCGCACCCACTTGCTGTTGAAAAAGAAGATCGATTGAAACAGTCCATTGAGTGTTTTTAAAAAGTGTCTGCATGGCCGGTTTTTTTACAGCTTGCCTGGATTCAAGGGCCGGAACAACGAGAGAAACATCATTTTTTTCGGTAAAAAAGCTGTAGCCTTTCCACGGTTCCATAACCGGGACTTCAAACGGCAGCAGCCATCGATCTTCAAACGTATAAGGTCCGATCACTTGCTGCGTATCGGTTGCACTGGCTGTAAAAACATCGTGCCAATCAATATCGAAATGATATGGATTGCCGATATCAGTCCACCCTTTTTGCAGCAAAACGATAAACGGTTGAACAGTGCTTACGCTGTAACCTGGTCCGGATGTAATGGCAACATCCTTCATGGATGTGATGAACCAAAAGGCGTATCCCGGCTTCATCAAAGTCACTTGCGGATATTCAGCAAACAGTGAGTCTTGGGCGTTCCATTGGTACAGCCGCCATTTTTGTTTATTGTATTTACCCAGATCATCTTCCAAGACATCGGCGGGCGTCTGCTTATCTACCTGAATCGGCAGTGAAATCATTCGATAAGCTTCGGTCATTTTACCTAGATTGTTGGTCAGAGTACGGGTAAGACCTTTATTATTCTCCCCGCTTATTTTTACCTGCAAGCCGAAAGGGTATTGTCCGGGTCCGACAGCGGGCTCGCGAATCATCGACAGTCCGTCGCTGGCCCAAATCGCATATTCCACACCTCTATTGGTTATGACATCGGATGGGATGGTTGCCACAAAGGTCGAATCGTCCGTACGGACCATATCGACATAGGTTCGCGACCGCTGGCCCGCTCGCCAGTATTGAAGTTGAACCGTATTGATAAAATTCTCATCGTAGACCTGTACCGAAACAGGATATGACGTATCTTCTGCTATAATCGAATCACTCTGTGAATAATTAATTCTCGGTGCCTGACTGTCGAGACGAATAAGCACCGAATCGGCTTCACTGATATTGCCGGCACTATCGTAAACGACAGCCTTGAACCAACAAGCACCGTCTTTAAGTGAAGAGATATCAATTTTCTGATCCGCAGAATCATGTTCGGATGGCGTTTTGATAATATATTTGGATTGAATGAAAGGCAGATAACTGAGCAAGATATAATCAGGATAATCTTCCTCAAACAACGTGCGAACAAATATTTCTGTCGTGATTTTCTGATTGTACCAATTGTCGAGAAAAGTCGGTTGAACGGGTTTGACTTGCTGAATAACCGGCGGGTGGACATCGTACCGCAGTAAAATACTATTACGGTTTTCAAAATTTGTATTGCCCTGACCGTCCATCAGCCAGACATACAGCATTTGTCCATACTCTTTTGTCGCTGTAACGGTCATTTGACCGGTGCCATTTTCCACAAAAACACTTGCCGTTGTGTCGGTACTTGAAGTTGGCGGAGTGTCCAATTTATATAAAGCTTTCGTTATACTGCTGGGATCCGCAGGATTTTGCCAGGTTACCGAAAACACAGGGGTATTTTGCCAGGGGCTTGGATTTCCACCATTGGTTAAAATTTGCATGGGGGCATCCGGCGCAGTTATATCCACAGATAGAGTATCAACGTTTGTGGTTGTTTCGGCAATCTGTAAGGCCAATTCACGGTTTCCGACGTTATCCCACGCCAACACCTCAAAAGAATAATTGTGCCCGTGTTCGCCAAAAAATTTCCAGTGCGTTCTCAGCTCCCGGGTAAATACTTCACCCCATTCATTATTATCTTTTTTGACGTAAAGATCATACAGGCCACTCAATCCTGCACCGTCGTCGTCATTTCCAAGGCCGGAACTGGCCCATGAAACAACAAAATCCTGTGTTAAACTGATAGTTGGTGATGACGCCCGTGAACCCACCGGCGGAGTCGAATCGATGCACAATTTCAAGGTATCTTTAACGGCGTTAGAGGCGCTGTCGGTTAAAACGGCTTTAATGTCGTAACAACCATCTGCCAAATGACCGGAATTCAATTCAATATCAGAAAATTGTCCACTTCCAGGAGATAGAGATGTAAGTATCACGTCTCCCTGCACCGGCCCAGTATCCAGCACCAATGAATCGGGACGATTTTCCGAATAATAAAAACGAACCTGTGCTTTTTGGGTGGAATCAGGATTGATCCATCGATATTTATATTGAGCGTTAAAGACAAAACTGCTGTCAAAGGCAGGAGCCGTGCCATCATAACACAATTTTACCCGGTTTGTGTTTTGAAAATTTGTATTATCTTTGCCGTCTTGAAGCCAGAGATAGAGCCAACGGCATCCATCCTGATCGGATTTTACGGTTATAGGCGGTACGCCCACACCGGTGCCATCGTAATCATTCGCAGAGACCGGCTGAACATCAAATTTATAATAACATTTGGAAATACCACTCGGATCAGAGGGATTCACCCAATGCAGTATAAAAGCGTCGGTTTGGTTCCACGGACTGGGATTTCCACCATTGGCGGTCAATTCCTGGGGCGCATCCGGTGCTTTGGTGTCAACAAAACCTTCAAAAACGACAGTCTGCGTTTCAGCTTCACCGGAGAATGGTTCTCTTCGCCCCACATTGTCATAAGCTGCAGCTTCAAAGGAATACCTATGTCCGGCCTCACCAATATAGATATCCTCAAGACCGCGATATCTGTTCTTCCACAGTGTCCATTCTCCATCGTCAATTTTCACTTTTACATCGTACAGGCCACTGATACCGCTGCCATCACCGTCGTTTTGCGATCCCTGCCAGGAAACAGTGAATCCACCGGGCTCAACGGTGTCAGGCGATGCCGCTACGGTTCCGACCGGCGGTGTACTATCCAAAGCGATCTGTGTGGTATCCGACGTTTGGTTATTCGCGCTATCCATCGCCGTTACCGTCAAATTTACAATCGTATCGATGGAATCGGGCAAAAGTAATCGGAAACGAACCTTTCCTGGTACGGTTGCCGGTTGTTCTTCAACGGTAATTTCCTGAATGGTTTGAACAGCAATATCCTTTAGTGAAGGTTCAGTATAGTTAACCAGAAAAAATACTTCCTTGCGAATAAAAGGATTATACCAGTTTTCACCATATATCGGTTCTTCAAAAACCAGACTGTCAATTTTAGGAGGAGTGGCATCCCATCGCAATAAAACACTTGCATTTTTTGTATAGTCCACGTTGTTACGCCCGTCCATGAACCAAACATACGCAGTTTCACTATATTCTTTTGACACATTGACGTCAAGAGGCCCGCTGGCTGGTCCGGTGCCTGTTGTGTCATTGTTTTGATTGGGAGGATTTCCCAGTTTGTACAGGCTTTTTAAAATTCCACTTACATCGTAGGGTTTATTCCAGGTGAGGCGAAATTTTGAATCAGAGCTCCATGGGCTGGGAGATGATCCATTTGCCAATAATCCGGCAGGTGCCGCCGGTGGCGTCATATCTGTAACGGCTGTCGTATCAACAAAAACAACAGCTTCGGCCTGAACCTGGATCGGATCGATATTTCCAAGATGATCTGAAGCCGTTGCCTGAAAACCGTAATATTTATTATGTTCGCCGTAAAAAATGGCTGAAAATGCGCTGGTCTTCTCGATCCAGACCGTCCATTCCCCTCCTTGTTCCTGTACCCAAATTTTATATGAACCGGTCAAACCACTCCCGCTATCCAAACCACTCGACCATGTGACAATAAAATCCAAAGTGGAGGTAGTGTCCGGCCCGGATGCGACGACATCCTGGGGTGGAGTTGAATCCAATCCCAATGTTACCTGTTCCTCCGCCCGGTTACCGGCAAAGTCCACAACATTTACATCCAGAGGATAGAGTCCATCCGGCATGGTGCCAAGATCAAAAGAGATTTCGCTGCGGACTTGATTGCCTGCGGCAGGTGATACGGCATTCCAGGTTCGGCCGGTTTCACGGTCGATGGCAAATACGCTGTCAGTATGATTCTCTGAGTAATCCACTGCCAATGTACAGTTCGGTGTATCAGTTTGTTTATACCAATTGACATCCTTAGTATCGACAAAACCGGGAACAGGTGATTGAAAAGTGAGCCCGTCGATGTCCGGCATCACCGAATCATACTGAAGCAGGACCTGTGCCTGCCGCCTGTAATCGGTATTTCCCATGCCGTCAACAAGCCACAGGTAGAGGTTTCGTGTTTCCCCCTCTCCAATGTGCACGGACATAGGCCCAATCGCCGGCCCCGAACCGGTGGTATCATAATTTGAAATCGGTGGATCACCCAGCTTGTAGTAGCAGGCTGAAATACCGCTTTCATCCTCCGGATTTTGCCAATTAATTGTAAAAATGGGGCTCGATTGCCAGGGGCTTTGCGGCGAAGAACCTCCGGCGGTCAAATTTATCGGAGGAGGAGGTGGTGCCGCATCGGCCTTTGAGGTATCGACGTAAACAGACACTTCACCGCTCCCCGTAAAAGGTTCGACATTTCCCACATGGTCACGGGCAATGGCCTCAAATGTATAACGGTGCTGGTGTGATCCGCTATATGCACTCTGTGCATTCGCTGTTCTGTCCAGCCATTTATTCCATTCGCCATTGTCTATTTTTACAAAAACATCATAATTAGAAATGCCGCTCCCGTTGCCGTCGTTTCCATTGTTCCAGGACACCGAAAAACTCAAAGCTTTACTCAGTGTATCAGCAGTGGCCACACATCCACTGGGCGGTGTTCCGTCGATTCCGACGATAACTGTTTCTGTATCGGTGTTACCCGCCGAATCAGCAATAACGATCGATTGATGATATTGACCGTCCTGTTCGATAATATCAACCGAAAACTGGCTCGTTTGAATATCATCACCACCGGAAATCTCCCTGTTCTCGATCACTCCATTCAGCCCACCGGTATCAAGCTGAATGTATTCAGGATACATTTCGGTATAACGCATACGCAGGATAAAACTGTCCTGATCGGTGGAATACCAAAAAACACCTTGATTCGTATATAACGGAACGGGGTCGACCAAAAACAAATTTTCGATGACCGGAAGAGTTTTATCCCACCGGCATACCACCACGGAAAAATTTAAATAATTAACATTACCTGCATTATCCGATAACCAAAGATAAATAGGTAACAATCCTTCCTGGGAAAGAGTAATATTAACCGGACCATCAGCCCCGGCACTGCCGTTAAAATTGCTATTTGACGTCGGTATGGATCCGATTTTCCAAAAGCTGTTTGCGATACCGCTCATGTCAAAGGGATTGTCCCAATCCAATGCAAAGTCGGAGGATTTTTGCCAGGCGCTTGGATTGCTGCCGTTTGCCGTTAGATTTTGAGGCGGTCCCGGAGGCGTCGAGTCGCCTGCAGTAAGATCAACCACAATTGTAGCTTCGGCATTACCGGTAAAAGGCTCCAAATTATCAAGATTATCATAGGCCGCCGCTTCGAATGCATATTTATGACCATCCTGTCCCTGGTATACACCGGATTGAGCATTGACTTTTGCAAGCCAGGTGGTCCAAGGATCGTTATCAACTTTGACCCGGACCTGATAGGCACCTGAAAGCCCGCTTCCCGCATCGCTGGCGCCGCTCCAAAGTACCTGAAACGTGCTCGAATTTGAGGTATCACTTCCCGTAGAAGCAAGCGTACCGGACGGGGGTGTAGAATCGATGCCAAACCAAGTTGATTTGGTGGACCTGTTCCCTGCTTTATCGACCAAGGTTCCGTCCACATCGTAGTTGCCGTCAGCAATTTGCCGGTTAACAGAAAAATTGACCGATCTTGCAGTGCCGCTGGGGATTCCTGCATTGACCAGAGGTAGCGGTTGCCCCTCAACATCCAGGATGGCACTATCCGCATAATTTTCCGTATACGAAAAGCGAACAATAATCGGATCAGCACCGGCAGTAAACCACTGGTTATCATACTCGGCGTTGGTAAAAACAAGTTCCAAAGCCGAAGGAGCCGTTCCGTCAACCGTAAAATTTCTGCTGCCGGAAGGCGGACTCGCTGACAGAGCATCCCATGCAGTAACGTACCAGGAATATCTCCCTTCATTCAATGAGGCAAGACTTAAAGTGACCTCCTGAACGTTCTGCGAAACCGGTGGTATGGGATTAAAAAGTTCCGGATTGAGACGGGAATCGTATTGAAAGGGCTGGTTGATCATCGTTCCACCAGCACTTCTGGAAAAATTAACGACAAAATGCAATGGATCGTCGTCAGCATCATCAGGATTTTGCCATTTAAAGGTTAGATCCTGTTGCTTTACGAATCCATTATTTTCAGGAAGCATCAGTTGCGGCATTTCAGGAGGTGTATTGACGTATACATCGTTGAGTAACAATGTCACCGTTCCGGTAGAATCGATGATAAAAACATCCGGTGCCGCATCGTTATTAAAATCACCAATTGTAAAACCTTTTGGGTAATTGTTAACAGGGAAAGTCTCTTTCTCAAGGAAATCGGCATTACCGCTGTTTACCTGAACGGCAAGTACTTTATTATTTGCACCTAGGGTTATAATATCATGGTTACCGTCTGCATTTATATCCTTATAATCCATTGCAATTGGCTTTGAACTACTGCTGTAGGGCACAGGAGGAGCATAATTGGGTAGATTATTGGTCACACCTGTATGTTGATAAAAATATACCTTGTCCGATCCTAAATCAGCACACATCAAATCCGGCAGACCGTTGCGATTCAGGTCGGCTGCTATCGCGTTTTCAAAATCGGTGACAATATTGTAGGAGCGATGTGGGACATCGTTAAAATACCAGCCGTTACCCGGATTCAGAAAAAGAAAGACACCTCCGGTTATACCGGATTTAGTCGCGCCGATATCAACCCAGCCATCTTTATTAAAATCCCGGGCAAATACATTTTCTCCCTTGTTAGTTCCCCAAAACCAACTTACACCGTCTTGATTTTCACCCAGCTGGCCGTAGCCGGTATTCAGGTAAACCATTATTGCTCTGTCTTCAACCGGATCTATTGTCAATTTAAACAGCCTGTTAACGCTGTTCTGAGGGATGGCGTTGTCCTTTACCTCTATACGAAAGGAGTAATTTCCGGGCTTTCGGGGTGTTCCATATATTTCGCCGTTCATTTGACTTAGGACGAGTCCCTCGGGAAGTTCTCCCTTATAAATATACCATCTATAAGGAGAGAGGCCATTTTCTGCTTGAAGGAAGGAAGAGTAGGGTCTGCCGACCTGACCGGATGGTAAATCAAAGGTCGTAATATTCAATTCTCCGGTTGTAACACGAAAATAATCAAAATAAGCGACAAGATGAACGTAATGCCACGTTTTTCCAATCAAACCGACTTTTAAAGGTACCCCCGGAAGGGTGATTTCTTCTGCAACACTCCACTCCGTATCACCGGGTTTTTTATATTCGAAGGTACACTTGTCACCTTTTTTACGTATGCGCAGATCGACTGTTTGTCCTCCATCGTAAGCCACATCGATTATCGCTTTACCTCCAGTCCTGGACAGCTCCAAATTAGTCCCGCTGCCAAAAAATCCCCAATAATACAGATCAAACTGAGAGAGATAGACAGCCATACCCAGGTGAAAATTATCTCTGTTCGCAGAGACCAACTCACAACGGGTCGTTGCTTCCCAGTCGTCGTTTTCAACCTCTCGCAATAATTGCGGCGCATCATCCACCGTTCTCCAATGATCGTATTTGCGGGTTGCCGGGATATCCAGCTGTAAAAATCCGATTTTCTCAGTCAATTTAAAGGTGGGCCCGTCAACAGGTATGTATTCTTCGAAGCCGTTCAACTCCATACCGGTAAATTCTTCATTAACGGCAGGAGGAATGGTCACATCGATTGCGAAATCCTTTTTAATTTTGTTATCTTTTGTGTCGGACAGCTGAACACTGAAAACATACAGTCCTTCTTTCAGGGGAACGCCGGCTATTTCAAAGGTCTGAGTATTAAACTGGAGTCCCGAAGGCAGCGCGCCGGCAATAATTTTCATTGTATAGGGAGGCACACCATTTTTCGCTGCCAGCACCTTTGAATAATTCTGGCCGATAAAACCTTCCGGTAAATGGGTTGTGGTAAACTCTAAAGCCGTGCCTTCAACCGGAACCCGATTGATCAAAGCCGCATCCAAAGCACCATTCCCATCAAAATCCGAAACAACCGCACCGCGTATTTCACCTCCCGGTCGGTTGCAGTAATAAACGGAACCCAGTCTTAAACCGTAGATTTGATCGACAAAACACAAGGAGAAGGCGCCTTCAGAACGATACACCAGCAAGAGGTCTGTATTTCCATCTTGATTAAAATCACCGACATACATCGGACGAACCTTGGACGGAACACGAATGGACTGGCCAGATACAAATGTACCGCTACGATAGTACAATATTTTGACGTAATACAGGCCGTTTTTTTCCCCGGCTACGGCAACATCGGTAATGCCATCCCGATCAAAATCTGCGGATACGACGGCACTGAGTTGCATATCGACAAAATGTTCTTCAGGTAAAAACTTTACATCACCTTGTGGTATCTGAATCTCGAACTGCCAGATATATCCGTTTTCAAGCCTGTCGCCGTCGATACTTTGAATTAACTTGGTCAGAACGACTGTTATTTTATCACCCGGCATGAAAGGCTCGTCGGGTAAAAATGTTGCCGTACGGGTGGAGGATTCGTATTGAACGACACCGTTCATACGGCCGACAATCTGGCTGAAAACGATAAAGTTTGCTTGCGTGATTGTACCGACGGCCACCGAGTTATTAAAAGTTGCTGTTACGGCGCTGTTTGCAAACACGCTTGTGGCATTCGGCTCCGGTGAAACCTTACTGACGATAAATGTAGATTGACTGAAGACGAAGACAGGGAATAAAAGGCTGACAATCAACTGGAATTGAAATTTTTTTCTCACGTCACATCACCCACGATTAAAGTTGCGATTTCTCGTTTATCATACAAGCCGTTTTTTCGGCTTATCGATGCTGCATTATCTTGCTCGAAGGGCACTCGTATACTTATTCAGTATAAAGTTTACATGTTACATTCACTTGACTGTTTCTGGGTATCTCAACAGTCGTGTCCTGCGGAACCGCACGAAATCCGTCCCTAAAAATACGAATTCTGTGGCTACCCGCCAACATCTTTTTTCGAAGCGGAGTGGTTTGCTGTTGCCCTTCCGTATTATCAACAATAACAAACGCATAACCATAATCAGCACCGTTGGCGAGAATTACAGACAATTCTCCATAACCAATCTGATCAGGTTTAAAAACGATGTTGTTTTCACCACCCGCTTTAATATCTGCCATCGTCTCCCAAAAATAGCCGGTCTGTGTATTTAAATACTTCAACTGATGACTGCCTGGAGCAAGCTCCAGAGTAACCGGCAATTTTTGCTTGGCACCCTTGTCAACAGATATTTCATCAGCAAATTCGACTGCAGAAAACACAATTGGCGATAAAACATCTTTCCGTGGCGTCAAGTGAGCGGCTACATAATTAGTATCGCGAACGACCACGCGAACACGACGATGCCACGGCTCAAAGCCCTCGCTCTGCACGGTCACCCGATAAGACTTTTCAGCCTGCATTCCGGGTAAGATGAGCGGTGCATACGATGATGTTCGGCCCACCCGTCTGCCATCTATTAATACTGTTGATTCTGTTTTTTCAGAGTCCGCATATGCACTGACGACGAGTGTTGAAAAATAAATAGCTGGCAATGTATCTTCCTGGGAAGGTGGTGTATCTTCCCGGACCGCTGGAACGAGTTCACTATCGGACGGTTCATCTGTTTGTATGATTCCTGCAGGCGATGCGGCAGTCGAATCTGCCACAACAGGTGTCTTTTGATCACCGTCCGCTCCTTCTGTTGTATTTATCGTTTCGGGATCCTGAACTTTCGTCTCAGCAGCTATAAACTCCTGATACAGCAATTGATTCCTTTTCGAATTTTCGGAGCTGATTCTGGAAACAATAAAAATGGATACCACAACAAAAATAACAATAACTATTGAAAAAAGCGTATAAAAAATCCGCCGTTGACTGCCAACCAAGGTCGCGTTAAAAAAACGGCCTTTTTCGCGAATATTATCCAAAAAATCTAAAATAACCGGAGGAATTCTGGATTCCGAACGATGGATTTCTTCAACCGGCTCTTCTTCCTCCAACGGTTTCGGACTCAGTAAATGAATAAAATGGGAAATATTTGTAATCGGCGCCCTATCCTCCGGTGCCAAAACACGCATAAGAATTTTTTCGGTTTGCAAAGATATGTTGGGATTCACTGCACGGGGAGATTGTAACAATCTATTTTTTTCCCTTACAAGATCTTTGATGTTATTACTCTTGAATGGGCACTTGCCCGTTAGCATATGATAAAAAATAACGCCCACAGCATACAGATCATTTGAACTGTCCAAATTCGCTACCGTAAGCCGTTCAGAGGGCATATAAAGAGCGTAGGGAAGGATACTGTCTTTCTTTAAAGAATAGTAGAGAAAATCTAAAAGTTTGCCCAAACCAAAATCTGTGACTCTTACTTCACCGGCTTTATCGACAAAAATATTTTCCGGTGTAAGAGCGCCATGCAAAATTCCACTGAGATGGGTAAATTGTAAAGCGGCACAGACCTGCATGACAATTTTTACTGCTCTGGCCTCTTCAATCGGTTCTCCCTCTTTCAGTACATAGGCCAAGCTCTCCCCGTCAAACGGCGGGTGGAACATATAATGCATACCGCCAAGCTCACCAAACTCGATA
This sequence comes from Candidatus Zhuqueibacterota bacterium, assembly GCA_016931775.1. Lineage (GTDB taxonomy): Bacteria > Zhuqueibacterota > Zhuqueibacteria > Residuimicrobiales > JAFGEC01 > JAFGEC01. The sequence continues at coordinate 11,309 of JAFGEC010000175.1, forward strand.
GTCTTTAAAACATTAAAATGTCCCAAAGACCTACCCATTGCGGCCGCTGATAAAAATAGCGCAACAGCGTCCGGTTGTTGATTCAAACTTGCATCGAGTATTTTGAACCAACCCCTTTTACCTGTTTCCTCAGATTCGGCGGCAACAATTTGCCAGAACGGTAATTGAGCTACTGTTGTAATGATTTGATTATCACCGAGCAGTACCGACATGTTTTGCCTTTAACTTTTTCAATCCGCTTTAACATGCTTTATGGTATTTGGATATAATTTACAAAATTTAAAGTATATAAACAAATAAGAATTTAAATTCAATAGAAAATTCATCTTTTTTATACTGTTACCTCAGCCTGCGCAATTCCTTGCCGTCGGTAAAAAATACAACTGCTCCGTTTTGATCGGTCCGAATAACTTTGCAGCCCAGTTCGTTATATCTTTGGATAATTTTTTCAGAAGGCAATCCAAATCGATTAAATTTTGCTACAGAAATAATGGCGTATTTAGGGCAAACTTTCCGTATAAAGCTCAAACTGCTGGCTGTTGAACTGCCATGATGACCGACCTTGAACACCATTGCGCGCAACAAGTCCTCATAGCGCTCCATCGCATTTTCTGCTTCTAGTTCTGCATCGCCAGCCAGTAAAAAGGAAATACTTCCGTAGGATACGGCCGTCACAATCGAAGCATTGTTCACTTCACTGCCACTCCGACCGGTTGAATGAATGAAATTTTCGATTGGAGAGTAAAATCGGACTACGGCCGGCCAAAATCTGGTCAAAGTATCACCACGGGCAACCTGTCGAACGTTTATGTTTTTCACTTTACACAAGCTGTCGATTTGCGTATGCAGATTTGAATCGAAACTCATTCCACAGTCAATAAACAGGTCAACCAAATAATGCTCCAGAAGATACGGCACTCCACCCTCATGGTCGGAGTGGGGGTGTGTCACAACAAGAACGTCGATCTTTTTATAACCATTTCGCTGCAGATAGGCGGCAACAACACGTTCGCCGTAATTAATTGATCCCGTACTCTCCCCGGCATCTACAAGCATCGTATGGCCCCCGGGAAATTCGAACAAAGCCGAATCCCCCTGTCCGACATCGAAGAAGGTCAACTTGACGCCAACAGGTTTGATGATTGCCAAATACCAGATATTCATAACGCTAAAAATCAAGATAGCAAACAAGATACGCTTGAACCATCTTATATCCTGTCGCATGACAAACAACGTAAAAAAAAGAAAATAATAGACAAAAAAAGATAATGACGGACGAGAGCAGGTAAAAAAGGCAAAGGGAATCTTTGTAAAAGATTTCACAAGGCCGATCAAAATCTTAAGCAAAAGCCAATTTAAACTGCCGTATGCCGTTCCAATCGGCCAAAAAACGGCAGCGCCAGCAACAGAAATAAAACCAATCGCAACAATTAATCCGACCAGGGGGACAACGATTAAATTCGCGATAAGAGAAATAAGTGGAATTTTACCAAAATAATACATCGTGAGAGGCAAAGTTCCAATTTGTGCTGCAAAGGATACCAAAAAAAGGCTTGTCGTATAAGTATAAAAATATTTACCTTTCTCCTGCCAGTGTCGCATTTTTTTTTGCAGCATTTTTACAAATTGTTGATAGAGAAAAACGATACTTAAAACAGCTACAAAAGACAATTGAAATCCGGCCTGAAAAAGAAAAAGAGGAGAAAGTACAAGAATAATAAACGCGGCAGCTGCCAGAGAGTTATAAAAATCAACAGGGCGTTGGACCAGGTTTCCCAATTGCAAAAGTGCCGCCATTATTGAAGCGCGTAAAACCGGTGGTTGCATTCCTGTCAACTCGGCGTAGAAAAATAAACCGACAATCACCAGAATAGAACGAAATGGTTCGGGGACAGAAAACACACGCATCAAACCGGATAATCCCAGCAAGATAAAACCGACGTGTAAACCGGACACTGCAAGAACGTGAATAACGCCGACATTGGAAAAAGAATCCTCAAGTTCCGTATCAATATCTCCCTTTGAAGCCACCAGCAATCCTTTAAGCAGCGCCTGCTCCTGTCCGTCGAGTGTGGATTCGATTACATATACGATCCATCTTCTGACAGAGAATACAATCCGCTTCAACAAGCAGCCGCCATTTCTTCGATCCAACAACAGATAATCTGAAGTTGAACGCACATAAAACAAGGCTTGGATATTCCGTGAGGCTAAATAGTTTTTATAATTAAATTCACCCGGATTTCTCTCTCCGGGAGGCAGGCTCAATCTCCCTTTTGCCACAATTCGGTCACCATAACACAGTCCATCTTGTTTAAAACTGAATGTTACGCGTACTGTTCCTATGGCTGGATATGGTTGTGTTAATACCCAGACCGAATCCACATCAAGTGTAAACAACCGGTCATCTCCCCTATTTTCCACAGGCCCTGAGATTACACCCTCGATACCAACAGGTACGGTCAGATCGGCAAAATAAATGATAGAATTGGGCGTATTTTCATAAAGAAAACAAAAACGCAAATAACCGGCAAAAAATAAAAAGAAAAATGCAAAAAGGCTAAAAATTTTGTTGCGGAAAAACAGACTGCACAATACAGCCAAAGAGAGTAATATAGCAAACAAAAAAAATGGGGAAAGCAAATATTCGTGTGCCGCAAAAATGCCTATAACAAAAGGACAGAGCGCCTTTACAGCCGGTTTCCGTTTGACAGACATAGGAGATCCTGCATGTTATTTACAGGGCTCTCTCCTTTTCCGTCAAAGATAAAGACAAACTGTGTATTAAATCAAGTCTTTTTTACATGCATTTAAAAATCCGTTTTCCCGCCCGGTTTTTCAGACGTTCGTCTCATTTTGCTTGGCCGAGCCGCCACATCGAGCAGAAACGTGTGCAGTTCGTTCACTTTTTCCTGCAATTTTTCGATACTGGAAGAATTATCGATAACATAATCGGCGCGTTGTTTTTTTTCATCCTGCGGGATCTGGAAGGCAAATCTTTTTTCTATCTGCGCACGGTTCAATTTTGTTCGTTGTCTTATACGCTCGATACGTACGCTGTCCGGACAGCTTACAGTAATGACCAGATCCAACTCTTTGTCCAGCCCGAGCTCGAATAACAAGGCCGCATCTAAGACGATATAGGGAAGATTCGCAAATTTCCGAACATACGCGGTAATTTCTTCACGGATTTTTCTGAGCATCACAGGATGGACAATAGAATTTAAATTTTCAAGTTTGGACAAGTTGTCGAATACAACCTTTCCTAATTTTTTCCGATCTACCGTCCGGTTTTTGCGGAAGACAGAATAACCAAAATCCAGAGATATTTGCTCTTTCACCTCATTTAGCGTCAATGCCCAATGACCGATTTTATCAAGATCGATAACAGGAATCCCATATGCGTTCAACATTCTCGATACCAGAGTTTTACCGCTTCCCATATTTCCGGTTATCCCCACCAAAAGCGCTGCCATTTTCTTATCCTAACGCAAAATCGCCAGTTTACCTAACGCCTTGCTGTTGTCAGAAGTTACATAATAGATATAAATACCCGCAGCAACAGGATTTCCATGTTCGTCAGTCAGGTCCCATTGGGCACCACCGTCGCCGTCTTTTTCCGACAACTTTTTAATAACAATACCCTGGCTCGTCATGATTGTTATCTCAGCCTGCTGGGTCAAATTGGCAAAGGTTATTGTGCCATCGCCTGTTTCGGGATGATAGGGATTTGGATAAGTAAAGACGTTGTGCAGATCCGGTTTCGAAAAAACAAAACTGATAAAATCACCACGTCCGGGTTTAATTGCAACACCTCGCTGGCTTGTTACATGCCGAACACGTACCGTCCATGTTTTACCCATGGCGCCAAAAGCCTGTTTGGTCACAAAGGTCAAAATAACCGCTCGATCAGATTCGGGAGACAAGGCAGCCGACGCCAATTCCAGCTCATTTCCAAAATCATAATTTTCTTTTTTTTCAACAGACCGCCGCTCCATTGCTTCATTAAACCATAGCTTGATTTGTTTTGGAGGCAGCAGGATGCCATCGACCAAATATGGAGCCGCAACCTGAAAAGTCACATCGAACTCGGCACTGTTTTTTGTACTGTCAATCGGAGTAAAATCCGAGTCCTCCACATGATAACATATCACACGGTATTTCCCCTGCTGCGGGAAGGGTACAGGCAAAGACAAAAGCACCTGTTGCCCGGAGGCATCCAGAGTTACCGAGGTGGGTCTGCCGATATCGGGCTCAATCAAATAATTGGATGCCGAAATGACGCTTCCGCTCATTGGTTCACTAAAAAACAATCGAACACTCTCCCGTGTTTCATATCGTGCTTTCTCCACAAAAGGCCGAATACCGGGCCGGGCACCAATAACCTGGGATAATTGACTGTGGGAGGGTGAGGCCTGAACATCGACAGCCTGAACAGCATAATAGTATATTTGTCCCGAGACCACATTTTCATCCCAAAAAACCGGATCGTTAACGGTAACAAAAGGGGATAAAAATGTCTCTTCCACACCACGATGTACGATAAAATGATCTATACCGTCTGCAGCATGCCACTTGACGAGTATCTGCTTTTCGTTCAGTGGTTGAGCGGTCACTCCCACTGGTACAGCCGGACCCGTCAAATCACCCGCCAGTTCAAAACCGCGGGTTTCATACCCATCTCCAATCCAAAACTCTTTTTTACCATTGCCGTTTCCATCGACAACAATAGCGCCGCCACTCTGGACAGTACTATGGTGGTAGCTCAGCTCATAATTTCTCGGATCGACTGCTTCAACAACGTAAAAATCCGGAAACACACAAATAAAAATTTCATCCCGGCCGTCTGCATCAACATCACCGGAAGAAATCCCGCTTTTAAATTCTTTTAAAGATTCAAAGCCAAAAAAACGTTTTTCCCAGATATGTTCATACACATCATTGCCGGTAGAATTGTAAATCCTGTAATACCAATGCCGCGCATCATATTCATGCTCTGTATTGACACTTGGGTCTGAGTGACATCCGGCAATAAATTCCCAAACACCATCACCATCAAAATCACCGGCATTCAGAAATTCGATACTGTCCAGCAGTGGTAATGAATCCTGCCACGTCACACGATAAATATTATCGCCGTTATTTTCATAGATATAAATGTCACCATCACTATCACCCAACAGCACTTCCAGCAGACCGTCATTATCAAAATCTCCGACTTGGGAATGGGGTACGCCATAATGGTTTTCACCGGGGGTTGGATTTTGCAGGGCAGCAACGAACTCAAAGTGATTATCGCTCGTGGTTTCCCACACTTCAAACCGGTCGGTTTCGGGTATACTTTTCGCCTCGGCATTCACGACACGCATCAGTATCTCCCCCTTGCCGTCTCGGTCCAGATCCGTAATGCGACTGGCCCAATATTGAATGCCTCCATCGCCTGTCCATGTTTGGACATTCAAACCGGGCATCTGCCCGGCCACAGCACTCTCGAAGAGATAACTGTTAAATCCAAACCCGCATAAAACCTCCATTTTGCCATCATTATCAGCATCACCGATGTCTCTCGGAATCAAAGCCGTGTCGGTACTGAAAACAGGCTGAAATTGTAGACCGTCATATTCGTATAGTCTGAGTTCACCAATAGAATTGTTATCATTGGGAGAAAGAATAATTTCGGGCTTGCCGTTGCGATTGAAATCCGTGGTTTTGTTCAGCATATAGCCAAAGGGCAGTGTAAAATTGGTCGGCGCATACTTTACTCTGTTAATGGGGGCGGCGGTCAAATCTACCGAATAAAAGGCACCGCTATTGTCGTCCTCGGAAAAAAGTCCGGCGCCGTTACGTGCCTGGAGTTTTACATCCAGCAAATCCATACTCTCATCTTGGGTAAGATTATATCGTAAATCGTGTGTTCGGAAACTGAGCACCGCTTCTTGAAATTCCATAGATGAGGCCCGATGACGATAGAACAAGGAACCCTCGCACAAATCATCGGTGGAAAATTGAATCAATGCCGATTGATGATCGGCGTCAATCATAGGCAGCACAACAATATTTGAAATTTCCGGCGCTGAATAATCGATAAAAATTCGCACATAATCATTGACAATACTGCCGTTACGGTTTTCCAGTGAAAGACGAATCGTATACGCACCACTTTCCTCTGGTAATCCCTGCCAAACACCGAGTAAACTGTCGATAACCGGTGTAAAGTATTCTTTATCCATTTCGGTCCATTCTGTGGGATTATCACCGTATCCATAAGAAAGCGAATAACTTTTTAAAATAGGGCTCCAGGCTGATCCATAAATTTTAATAGGACCTTCGCTAAAGCCTTGATCCAGTGCAGGTTGTTGAATATTAACAATTCCAAAGGTCGGCAACTCCAGCGCTCTTTTAACATCTAACCGGCCGGCGCCGAAATAAAAATCCCACCCACGGTCACCTAAATCGATGGAAGAACCGACAAGAATCCCCCGAACACCTTCGGCTGTTAATTGCGGCGAATGGGAAAGCAGCAATGCAGCGGCTGCGGATACAAACGGTGCAGCAAATGATGTCCCGTTTACCGAATTATATTGCTCATCCAATGTGGTTGTATAGATATTTATACCGGGTGCGACAAGGTCCACACACGGACCATAATTTGAGAATCCAGCCAGGTTGTCCTGCTCATCTACGGCACCGACGGAAATTGTGCCGTTAAATCCGGACGGATAATGAATCTCATCCGTACTAGAGTTACCCGCAGACGCGACCAAAACGACTCCTTTTTGCGCTGCATACCGAAAGATATCATCCATAATTCTGGAAATATTAGTATCGCCCCAACTCATGTTAATAATCTGGGCACCGTTTTGAATAGCATAAAGGATAGCACTGGCGGCATCATCTTCTTCACCATATCCACGTGAAGTGGCAAAACGGATACTCATAATTCTGCAACCCGGTGCCAGACCGGCAATACCGATATGATTATCCATAACAGCAGCGATAATTCCCGATATACCTGTGCCGTGCCCCATTTCATCGATGGGATCATTATCTCTCTCCAGATAATCTCCGCCATCCGGATAGTTGGGGGCGTCGGTAAAATCCCAACCCAGAATGTCATCTGCATAACCGTTACCGTCATCGTCAATCTGATTATAATCTCCATTATCAGCAATGCCGTTACCATTCAAATCCTCTCCAGGATTTATCCAAATATTTTTTGCAAGATCCGGATGAGTGTAATCCACACCCGTATCAATGACCGCTATCAGCACATCCGGCGATCCTTTTTCATTATCCCAGGCTTGATAGGCGCCAACTTTTTCCAGCGCCCATTGCTGTGTTATATCCGGATCCTGAGGGACATAATTCATTTTATAAACATGGTTGGATTGTGCATATTCAACATCAGACAGGGATTCGAACAGTACCAACGCTTCATTGATACCGGCTTCCTGAGGTATTGATATTTTTATCCAACGGTCGAGCCCGATGCTTTCATACTCTCCGTCAACAACAAGCGGAAATGCCTGCATTATCCGTTTTGCTTTCACTTTTCTTAAAACGTTATCGACCGTCGAAAGTCCGGTTATTTGGTTTCCCAAACCATCCGTTTTCCCCAAAGCAGGAGCAGTCTTGTTCAGTTTGATCAAAATGTCTTGTGCAATGGCCTGGAAAGGAACGAAAAAACATATAATCAAAATAAATAAATATAAAAACAAAACAGGACATGGATAGAATTGCCTTTCAGCACAAAAAGTTTGGCTTAGATTTGTCCTGTTCATAAATATTTCCACAATCGCCTCCGTTTAGTGTTGCAACATTAGTTTAATCGCTACGAGCCGGGGGATCAACAGCAAAAGCAACAATAAACCGATCAAATAGTCGGCTAACTTGTATCCCTTGGCATATTTTAAAAAATACTTGAAAAACGACCGATGAGAAGAAACCACCATTTTCAATCTTTTATAATATACACTGTCACCTTTTGCATGATAAGCAAAAGTCTCTGCACAGAATCGAATCCGCCAACCCTGCTGACGGACTCTCCGGCACCAATCAACATCGCTGAAAAACATGGGGAAATCTTCATCCAGCAAGCCGACCTCCAACAATACATCCCGCGGAAAAAGTAAAAACGCCCCCTGCGGCTGTTCCACATCACGACTGCTTGCATGATCGAAATCCGGCATTTTCCACGAGTATTTATTGACGAGTGGTATTCGCAAACTACCGACACCAATTATATCAAAAATAACATCCATTTTTTGGGGAAATCTTCGACAAGATGGCTGTATTCTGCCATCGGGATAACGAAGTTGCGGTGCGACAACGCCTATTTGAGGATTTTTTTCCAAACATTGCAACAGGACGCTGAGTGTTTTTTCAGATAGAACGACATCAGGATTTAACAGTAAAATTCGATTGCCGGTACATAACCTGAGACCTTGATTAACAGCCCTGGTGAAACCGACATTTTCAGAATTTAATATCACTTTCACCCGATTGAACTGACTCTGCAATAAATTTTTATTTCTTAAAAAAACAACTGTTCCGTCCGTACTTGAATTATCTATTATAAACAACTGACTATTAAATCCGGCTGCAGATGATGCTAATCCCTTTAAACAGGCCTTGATCCAGCGTATGTTATTATAGGTCACAATAACAATGGAAATAGACGTGGAGGACTGTTCGGCATCTTTTGTCTCACTTGGCATTTTTACTCGAATATAATCATCACATAAAAATTATGGCCGCTTTATAAATCAAACGGCCATAACCAGGTTTACTCTTCTTCCTGCAAACGCTTGCGCAGGTATTCCAGCTTGGAACTGTACCATTCATTATCCGGGTGTTTTTTTTGTAATATTTCAAAGACACTGATCGCTTTGGCATATTGACCCTGAGCGGCATAAATTTCACCCAGTGTTGGTGTTACAAACTTTTTTTTCGGTTCGTCGGA
>JAFGEC010000002.1 GCA_016931775.1 Candidatus Zhuqueibacterota bacterium
AAAAAAGGCACAGGCCCGCTTAACGTCATATCCAGGTTATAGGTCGGATTAAACTTGGCCAGTGGATCCTCGGTCTCCTCCACTTCCTGCAGTTCACCCGTCGAATTACGTACCGTATCTATTCTGCTTAATACCTTGTATACATCGGAGGTGCTCACATAGTCACCGACATACATATCTAATTTACCAGAATATTTTTGACTTCCTTCCTTGGTGATGATGTTGACGATTCCCGACATCGCTCTGCCGTATTCCGCATTGAACGTTCCGCTGACGACCTGCAACTCCTGAACCGCATTGTTCTCGATCCGCGTACCCATGCTCTCGCCGCTGTAGACATCCGTGACCTCCACGCCGTCTACCCAAAAAGTCACCTCATTCGCTCGGCCGCCGCGAATATGAAAATCACTGCCGTTCCGAATCACGCCCGCCTGCAACTGCAAAACATCTGCAATGTTCTGAACCGGCAGTTCACTGATCTCCTCAGCACTCACACTCGCCAATGATGAAGTCATGTCCCGCTGCACCAAAGGCCGCTCCGCCACGACTGTCACCGTCTCCTCCGCTTCCAACACCGTCGACTCAAGCCGTATATCCTGTGTAGTGGTCAGGTCAATGCTCACACGGACATTCTCGACTCGCATCTCCTTGTAGCCCATCATGCGCACGACCAATGTGTATGATCCCGGCGGAACCTTTATAAAAATATACCTGCCTTCCAAATTGGTCGCTGCACCCAATCTCGTGCTCTCCAGCAGTACGTTCGCACCCGGTAACGGTTCACCCGTATTCGCATCAACGATAGTCCCGCTTACTTTTCCCGTAATTCCTCCGTATACATGACCGCTCATCACTATTATTGCCGTCACAATAACAGCTAAACTCCGTAACAACGATCTGTTGATTTTCATCTTTCCTCCACTATTTGGTTATTAGTGTTGATCTAATATTGTCCAAGATTAAACTTTACTTATTTCATTGCATCCCGGAATATTAACTGAAAAATCCATTTCCTATAATTACATAATCGATGGCAATTCAACAAATTATATTATTTAAACATAAAAAAAATAAATATTTAAAGACAGGGTAAATTTTCAAATTCTTTTTTTGCTGCATGCTTGAATGGTCTGTTTTGTGTATCTTTTATTCCTAGACCAAAAATTCGAAAACGTTTAAGTAGTTTAAAAAAATAAAAGTCAATTGTCAAGTATTTTTTGTTTTTTTTTTAATTTTAAAGTAAATATATCCAACCGCTTTAAAAAATACCTCACCATAACCGGAATAGACACCAAAGTCGATATTGAAAACCCTTTTCGGAAGGGTGGATGGGAAATTTTTGGAAAAATAACAACGGATTCCAATCGGCTTGCCTGTCTGCAGCCGGTGGATTTAACGAAAAGGGACAGAAGGATGATCTCCTTCCATCCCTTCTATGCCATACATTTTAAAAAAAATGCCGATAATGCGACTTACTTTACCAGAACCATTTTTTTCATTTCAGAAAAGTTGCCTGCCTGCAGTTGATAAAAATAGACGCCGCCGGGCAAATTCCGGGCATCGAAAGTACTTTTATAGCTTCCCGCACCCAACTTCCCATCGACCAGCGTTTCCACTTCTCTACCGAGGGCATCAAATACCGTCAGCTTTGTATACTCCGGCTGCTGGAGAGAAAACGTAATTTCCGTCGAAGGATTAAAAGGATTGGGGAAATTCTGGTCAAGGGAATAGTGCAAGGGAGTGTGGTCCGTAAACATTTCAACACCGACTCCCTCGTGCAGAACCCAGTGAATTGCAGCCTGCATCAATTGGTATGCTTCATCAGTGATATATTCATAGGCATTCGCATGGATACCAATCGTGACCGCCCGGTTCTCCGTGATGGTTTCCTCGTCAGCGAGCAGTGTGCCCTCTTCGGCAGCGCACACGCTGAGTTGTTCCGGATCGTCAACAAAAGTTGCAACGGTAATGACGTCTATGGTTACCTTGTATGCAATTTGGGCCTCTCCCTCTACCGAGGAATCCGTAGCCAATAACATATCCGCTCCCGTCGGAAAACCTGCTGCCAGCTGATGTTCCGAATCAGCCACAATGAGTATATATGAAGGTCCTACATTTGACACAGTTTGCGTCGCCGCCCAGTTCAGTACGGCGGGTTTGGCGACGGCCCAGGCTTCAAGATTGACGATGGGGAGAGGGTGTCCTTTCAGCGCGGCCATATCGCTGGAATTCGGCGATTCCGACAAAAATGCAAAATCATAGTCAGAAAACTCGACCGGTAACATACCGGCTAGAGAAGTTGATGCCACGATCGTTACATCATATCCCCATGAAATTAATTTTTCGATAAGTGGCAGATCTCTTGCATCACCGGGATCTTCGGCAGCTGAAACGAACATGCACCTCTGTTGGGCGAACAGGTTGCCTTGACTGAGTAAAACCACAATAATAAGCAAAAAATACCATCTTGTTTTCGCCATTTTTTTTTCCTCCAAGTTTGACGCGTAATTGATTAAAATTTTTATCCGCCATTCTCGGCATCTGGTAAAAGACCTTAAAAACATATATCCAAGATGGCGGACATCTTTACAAATCTGGCTACGGAAGAATGCGCAACCACTCTCATACTGATTTACCAATGATAAAGAACGAGATTCCGATTATCACCTCCTCTTGTGTACAGATTAGTGTTTTTTGTTCGGATTGTTTCGTCTTTATGAATATAGTAAAAAAGTGATTAACTGTCAACAATGGGAAATATATTTTAAAAAAAACTCTCAGTAAAACAACATTATAGACCGGCAATCATTTTCCCATTAATACTTGATTTTTGCTTCCTGATTAATTACATTGAAAAATCAAAAGAGAGGGGTATGTCACGAGCTTTGCCCGTCGGGCAAAATGCGCTTCAGGCAGGCATTTTTTTCTTGAGGCGGTCTTTGGTACAATGAGAAAATGACATAACTTTTGACCGGGTAATCCTGTAACGTTAACCTTTTCGACAAAAGAGGAATCATGAAAAAAAGAACGAGTAAAAATATAATGATACTCAACTTTGTATTGTTTTTATTTTTTACAGGGAGTACAAAATCACAGACAGTGTACACAATAAATCCCGATAAAGTACTTCATACCTTGGATGAAAAAATCTACGGACATTTTTTGGAGCATATTTATAATTCGGTCAATAACGGCCTGTGGGGTGATTTGGTCTGGAATCGCAGTCTGGAACGGTTTAACGGATCCGTCGGATTATGGAATATAAAAAACGAAATTGTAGAGCAATCATCGTTAAACGAAAATGTCCGTTTGTTATTTGGCGACACCAAATGGCAGAATTATGAATTGACCCTTCAAGCGCAGAAAACAGGAGGCTCTGAGGGTTTTTTAATTCTTTTTCGAGCCAATGGTGAGAATTTTTACTGGTGCAATCTTGGTGGCTGGGGTAATACACAGCATGCCATTGAAAAAGGTATACCGGGCGTACGCTGGGGTGTATTCGGCACGCCGGTTGCCGGTACGATTCAGAGCAACAGATGGTATGATATCCGCGTGCGGTGCGACGGTCATCATTTCCAAGTCTGGTTGGACGGCAGCGAGCTATTCGACTTTTATGACAATACCGGTACAGCGCATTTGTCCGGTCAAGTAGGTATCGGCACATGGATCACTCAGGCCGAATATCGTCATTTTTCCGTCACCGATATCTCCGACGGTTACACCCTGTTCAGCGGTCTACCCGAGATTGAAGAAAACGATGCCGTACCGCTCGACTGGCGGGCGGTCGGTTCCGCGGTTTTGTACGCCAGCCCGCAGGCCTTGAACAGTCATTATTCCATCAAAATGGTGAATCGCCAAGTCCAGGAAGCCGGCATTGAACAAAATTCTTTTTATTTAAAAAACCAGACCTATCACGGTTCTTTTTGGGCAAAAGGCACAGCGGCAGGAAACCTTCAGGTCAGTTTACTCAGAGGAAGTCAAATTCTCGATGAGTCTACTCTATCCGCACCCCAGCCGGAATGGCAGGAATATATATTTCAACTCACTCCTTCAGCAGAGACCTCTAACGGCACGCTCCGAATCGCCATAACCGATACGGGGACCGTCTATCTTGACCAGATCAGTATGATGGGTCAGGACGCCATCGACAACGATGGTTTTCGTCCGGATTTATACAAGGCCGTCGAAGCCCTCAATCCGCCGGTGATTCGCTGGCCGGGTGGATATTTTGCCGAGTACTACCGCTGGAAGGACGGTATCGGGGCGCAACACGAACGTGGTATCTACCCCATCGTGGCGTGGAACGATCAGGACGTCAATTCTTGTGGAACCGACGAATTTTTAAAACTCTGCCGCCGTTTGGGAGCAGAACCGATCATCGTCATTAACACCGGTCACCGGTATTCTCCGGTTCCACAAGCAGAATTTATCGAGGAGGCACAACACTGGCTTGAATATTGTAACGGCCCGGCTTCTTCCACCTGGGGCACCGTGCGGGCAGCCAACGGACATCCGGAGCCATACAATGTCAAATTCTGGGAGATGGGCAATGAAATTTTTCTCACCAGGAATGCCAGTATATATACAAATTTCCTGATCGACTTTGTTCCGGCTTTAAAAGCAATTGATCCATCGATAAAAATTATCGCATGCGGTAGCGGCGGTTTCGATCAAAACTGGAACAGAACCGTCATCAACCGCTGTGCCGATCTTATCGATTATATCAGTCCTCATCACTACGAGGACATTGCAAATTATTACAGCGGCGTGCGTAATTATGAAAATTTTCTCATCGAGCTGAAGGAAATTATCGCAGCATCATCCAATCCGAATATTAAAATATACATGTCGGAATGGAATGTCTGGTCCGGACTCGATTGGCGGTGCGGGCTTTATGCCGGCGGCATGCTGAACATTTTCGAGAGACAAGGTGACATGTTTGAAATAGGTGCACCGGCCCTTTTCCTGCGTCATTCAAGTGCCAACGACTGGAATAATGCCCTGGTCAATTTTACCAACACCAATTGGTTTCCGGGTCCCAATTATGTCGTCATGAAATTCTGGCGCGATCATTATGCGCCGAATTTTATAGAGACCACGGGCTTCGGTTTCGGCCTTAACGTGGTATCAACACTTTCAGAGGATGGCAAAACGATTTACTTTAAAGCCGTCAATAATTCGAGCAGGGATTTAACCGTTACACTGGAGATTATTGAATCATTTGCGCCTCGATCCGCCAAACTGGAGCAAATTGCGCCACCTTCCCTCGATGTGCAAAATAGCTACGCAGCTCCTGATAGAATCCTTGTTCAAAAAGGAGAGGCGACGATCGAAAACCAGCGGGTAAATTTTATCATACCGAAGCTCAGTGCGGTCATCGCAACCATCAGCCAGGATGCGGATGCAAGTATAAATAACGGGAAAGATACCAATGCCGTTAAGGATTTTGGTCTGTATGAAAATTTCCCCAATCCCTTTAATCCCGACACGTCCATCATGTACGAATTACCGAAAGCCGGGCATGTAAAGCTGCAGATCATTGATGTCCTTGGACATATGGTATCTGTTTTAGTGGATGAAAGGCAAGAAAAAGGTGTGCATCAGATAAGGTGGAACGGCAGGGACGGCAACGGTTATAATGTGAGCAGTGGATTATACTTTTACGAATTAACGACATCATCGCAAAAATTCGTGCGAAAAATGATGCTTCTGAGATAATACTCCAGGCAGTGAACAGCGCCACCTATGGCAAATACGTTTATAATAAAGCAAGTTATTTTATACTTGATTATTATCTCCAGATTAACTAATTTTTTTTTTAACAAGTAATCAATATTTCAAAAAAGAATGAGTATCAAAAAAGTTGAGGGGGCGTACTTTACTGTTGTTTATCTAACATCTGTTTATTAACCATCTTTAAGAGAGGAGGAAAAAATGTTTAAAAGCGCACTATATGTTATAAGTGTAGTGACGATTGCTTTGATGACAGTACACTCTCAGGTCGATGTGTATGCAACAGATTATATCTATCAACAGCAGGACGATGAATGGGGACTCGTGGTTATGGAAGCGGAACACTATACAGATATGATCATGCCGGGAGACGAGTATTTTGAATTTGTTATTGAACCCGAATTCTTTTCCGGCGAAGGCGGAATGCAGGCTGTGGCGCCGGGTGCGCCGTATGTGACCGGAGATGCGGCACTGGCCAGCTCCCCGGCTTTAACATACAGTATTGAGTTTGTCAAGGCCGATTCGGTTTTTCTCTGGGTGCGCGGAAGTCACGAAGGCGGGGGGGATGATTCCTTTCACGCCGGTATTGATGGAGTCATAACGGCCACATCCGCAAGAATCGGCTATCACGGCGAACCAAACGGCGTATGGACCTGGCTCGGCATTAACATGGACAATGTAAAGCCCGGATTTTTTATTGACACACCGGGTTTGCATCAGCTTGAGATTTATGTAAGGGAAAACGGTATCAAACATGACAAATTCGTCCTCACCACGAGTAGAGATTACGATCCGGAGCTTTTTGACGGTGAATTCGGACCCGATCCGACTTTACTGGCGGTTGAAAAACCGGCGAACAGTGCAACGCCTCAGGATTTTAAATTGAACCAGAATTATCCAAATCCGTTTAATTCGAGCACCACAATTTCATACGACCTGGAAAAGGCCGGACATGTCCGCTTGGATATTTATAACGTATCGGGACATATCGTTACGACATTAATTGATGGTTTTCAGAATGCCGGCAGTTATGAATTTACCTGGATTGCTCATGATACCCAGAATATGCCATTAGCAAGTGGCATATATTTTGTTCATTTACAGACTGAATCGCAAAATAGTACAAAAAGAATGCTTTTGATACAATAAAGATATGTATCTGTTCATCCATGGCCTTTTTTAAAAGACGTTCGAACGGCAACATACTATTGACTCTCGTCCAAAGATGGGATCGGTGTATGAAATGTCTTGCTAAAAAGGCCATCATTCTTTCACACCGAACCGACGCAAGACTATTTTATCGATCGTTTTTTGGATCTATTGTTTAACCGTCCTCCTTTTTTATCACTATTTTCCGATTATAAACTTTTGAAACGACATGACATATATTTATGGAACAGAATAGTTCGATCTGTTGTTGTATAATACGATAGAACCGATAGCGAAATGCATAATTTGGATCAATACAATCCCGGTGTATTCGATCCTTTCGGGATGATCCATTATAGGACAAAAATCATTTTCTTTATATGTGATCCACTGAATCTTGAATGAAAAGAAGAGACCACGTGTACGGCGATTTTTATCAAAAAACAACTTGATATATACAAAAACTGGTCCCGTCAAAAAACAGGATAGCAAAAAGTGACAAATAATATGAGAAAACTGAACCATAAGGTCTCGACGCGACCGAACCAGAGACCCGGCTTAATGAGATATTATATATTACCCATACTTTTGACGGCATTACTCATTAACAAAGCCGAACAGAACCCCGTTTTGGCAGCCAGTCAAAAAAACGATACCATCGTGATAAATGAGATCCTGGCATCCAGTCATTCTTTTTCACTTGATCCGGACTATTCACAATTCGCTGATTGGATAGAAATTTATAATTCAGGGAATTTTACGGCAGATCTGGGCGGCAGTTATCTTACCGATGACCTTTCCGAACCTGAAAAGTGGCAAATTCCAAACGGGACTCTTTTGCCGGCCAACGGTTACCTGCTTATCTGGGCGGATGGCATGAATGAATCGGGAGAGGGCTTGCATACTAATTTTAAACTCAGCAACAATGGCGAGTCCGTTGGTTTATATGCTGCAGATGGTACAGTTATCGATACGCTTACCTTCGGAAAACAGGTTACCGATGTTTCTCTTGGCCGCGATATGAACAATCCCGTGAAATTTCTATATTTCGCACAGCCCACTCCCGCAACCGCGAACACGACACCCGGATTCGCACAAAAAAATATTTCAGTGAATGTTCACATTCCGTCACAATCCGGTTTTTATTCCGGTCCGCAAAGTATAAGTATGGCTGCTGCCGAGTATTCGATCATTCGATACACAACGGATGGCTCAACTCCGACCAGTTCATCGCCGGAATACACCTCTCCCCTGTCGTTTACAACATCGACCGTTCTCAGAGCGCGGGCATATGATCCGGATAGGCTGCCCGGTCTTGTTGAAACGCGCACTTATTTTATCAATGAACAAACCACTCTTCCGACATTTTCCTTAGCCGTCGATCCCGATTATCTATGGGATCAGGAAACCGGCATTTATGTAAATGAGAATATCGCTTCTCGCAAATCCTGGGAGCGCCCTGCGGTTATAGAATTTTTTGAAACAGACAAACATCTTGCTTTTTCCGAGCAAACTTCCATTCGGTTATTCGGGCGCACCGCAATTTATATTCCACAAAAGTCGCTGAGTATCTTTCTGGAAAACAGACTTGACTATCCTCTCTTTAACGATACGGAGGTTCGTCAATTTGAGTCCTTCCTGCTCCGCAGTTCGAGCGACGACTGGCATCTTACCATGTTCCGGGATGGTTTTATTCAAAAAATGATACGGGATAATATGACCGTCGATACCCAGGCCTATCGACCGGCTGTACTCTTTATTAATGGAGAATATTGGGGCATACATAATATTCGTGAAAAGTATAACGAAAGTTATATAGAAACCCACCATGGAGTAGATCCGAACAATATTGATTTGCTATATATTGATGAACGTGCATTCGACATAGAAGTGCTTGCCGGCGATCTTGTCCATTACAACACAATGGTGGAATTCAGTGAGAACAATGACTTGTCTGTACAGGCAAATTATGATATCATTGCCGGGATGGTGGATATCGACAATATGATCGACTATGTTATCGCCGAGGCCTATATCGGAAACAACAGCTGGGCGCACAATATCCGCGCCTGGCGGCCCCGAACGACCGATGGGAAGTGGCAGTGGCTGACATTTGATCTGGATCGCGGTTTTCGTACCGCCTCATATAATTCTCTTGCAGAAATGGCCGATCGCTTTCACCCGTTTCATTCGTTATTGGATAATGTTTCTTTCAGGGAAAAATTCATACAGCGATTTGTCGAATATATCAACGGATCCTTTAAACCGGAAAAAGTAACGGCGCTGCTCGATAGCCTGCAAGAGGGGATTAGAAATGAAATGCCGAATCATATCGAGCGGTGGAGGGATTATTGCGGAAATAACGTATGCGGTATTCCCTCGATGGACCAGTGGGAAAAT
>JAFGEC010000176.1 GCA_016931775.1 Candidatus Zhuqueibacterota bacterium
GCTAAGAGAAAAATTATCGAGTTTTTGTGTGATTTGAACCTTTACAGAATCCTGAAATTCGGACGCCAGTATATCAAAAGTACCGTTTTTCCACTTTTGTATATAATGATTGTCCGTTGTTTTTAACAACGTGCCGACCACAGATAAATTCTGGTTGGTCAGCAGTTGTAATGTTTTCTCATAACGGGCTGGTGAATTTGCGGTCAATGAATCCAAAAATGTCATCACCCACGCATTTACTGTATCGTAGCAGTGCTGATTAACCGAAAATAGAATACTGGACAGCTGCCTTTCGTAACTTGACTTTATCAGTTTTTCATCCTTGCTTTGTTGACTGAGCTGATAGATCGTAAAACTGAAGACCGGGATTATCACGCCGATCACAAAAGCAATAATGAATCTTGTAAATGAGGAATTTTTCAACGATACTCCTTGATTTATCCTGTTTTAAAAAACGCTGGATTCGGAATTATGTTTCACATCAAGATCACGGTGCAGCATAATTTACGGCATTTAATACGAGGGTGCTGTAGTTTGGATTTTCATAAGCGAGATGGTCGTGACCGAGTTGGATGTAGATTATTTTAGAATTGGCATATTGGTGCTCCCATGCAATGACCGGCGTACTTTCCGGGTGATCGGTGCGCAGAAGGGGCTTGATATCATTATTTACATAATAATTACCGTAAACCTCGTCGTGTATGATAAAATCTTCCATTCCTGCTGTTACTGGGTGAGCCGGATTTACGACAATAACGGGTATATTCACGCCATGTCGATAGGTTGAAGCTTTTAGAGTATCATTGCCTGTAATTTTTGTCTCAAGTTGATACTTACCCCCGATAATTTTTTCAAATTCATCCCAGTTCTGATAGGAAACCAAGGCGTGGTGCAGAAAGACCATTCCTGTTCCCCGATTTAGTAAATCCAGGTATGCCTGCTTTTGTTCAGGTGTAATGTCCTGAAACATATCGTAAAACACCAAAACGTCATATTTCTTGCCATGGTTTTCAATCAGCCTGTTGGCCGCGGGTTGTTCTGCCCTGTCGTATGGAATGGATGCAAATATTTCCCAAAAAGCCTCCTCAAACTCGTGTCCGCCGGTAACGACCAATACGGATAATTTTTTTGTGCATCCGGTTGTCATCAGAATCATTCCAGCAATAAAGAGGTATAAAAGACGCATATTATACTCCTTTATATATTTTTTTAATAATTTAGGTTAAAATTTGGTATGATACAACTATATTTTTTTCTTGCTATTGTGGGCATTTTTTTTTAAATAGAAAGCTAAACCCATTTAAGAAAATAAGGAGTTCGCTTTGACAGAATTAAAAAAAGATTCGCCAAATATCAACGCCGCAGGTCGATGGATTTCATATCGGGAGGAGATCAAGGTTTTGGATTGTACCATCCGTGATGGCGGTTTAATGAACAACCATAATTTTGATGATAAAATCTTAAAGGCTGTTTATAATGCCAATGTGGATGCCGGTGTCGATTATATGGAAATGGGATATAAGGCATCAAAACGTATTTTTTCTCCGGATGAGTATGGGGCATGGAAATTTTGTACCGAAGATGATATACGCAAAATTGTCGGCGACAATGACTCACAGCTTAAACTGTCTGCCATGGCGGACACAGAACGAACGGATTATAAAACGGATATTTTACCGAAAGAACAGAGTGTTCTGGATATGATCCGAACCGCCACCTACATTCACCAGATTCCTACTGCTATTGAAATTGTCCAGGATGCACATGACAAAGGATATGAGACCACAATAAATATAATGGCCGTATCCACCGTTCAAGAGTATGAGCTGGATAAAGCATTGGAATTTATTGCACAATCAAATGTAGATTATATTTATTTGGTCGATAGTTTTGGGTCTCTGTACAGTGAACAGATTCATTATCTGATGCAAAAATATCTAAAATATGCATTGGAAACGGGTAAGCAGGTCGGTATGCATGCGCATAACAATCAGCAATTGGCCTATGCCAATACAATTGAATCGATTATCCTGGGAGCCAATATACTGGACGGCAGTATGGCAGGACTGGGACGCGGTGCAGGCAATTGTCCGACCGAATTGTTGTTGGGTTTTTTACATAATCCAAAATTTAAATTGCGACCGGTTCTTGAATGTATTCAGAAATATATCGAGCCCATGCGTAAAGATTTGTTATGGGGATACGATGTCCCTTATATGATTACAGGATTGCTCAATCAACATCCGCGTCCCGCAATTAAATTCAATCAAACACCGGACAGAGGCGATCTGGTCAAATTTTTCGATCAGATGATCGAGGAGGATTGAATACAACCTGTCTCCCGACGGTTTTTATTCGGACCGGGAGTCGGTCAGGATGACCATTGTTTTTGAAAATGAATAATGAACTCTGCTTTTTAACCATTATTCAGCGTCAACTTTAACAATCCATCTTCGGCGTTTGCCAGTTATTTATTAGAGAAAACTCTTGATTTTAAAATATTTCTCTATTAAATTTAATCTTTTAAGGCATCCAAAAGGTTCGTCTTATGGCGGACTTAAAGTTCATGCAACTCGAGGAAAAAATGTCAACCTGCCTCATTGAAATGACGATTTATTTTTATAAATCAAAAATATTTTCCGATTTAAAATTTTTTTTATTTTTGATGAATTAAAGAGCCTGGGGATGCCGAATTTGTATTTTTTGGAGCGATTTTTGTTTTATATATTTGAGACTTTCGGTTGAAATTTTTTTAAGCTTTTGTTATTTTTGCATTTAAATTATTTTTTTTCTGTTTTTACTCATAATAATAACGACGGGAGAACGTTGTATTATGAAACATTTGAATAAACATGAAACAATTTCCGCTATTTGTATCGGCATGACCCTTTCCTATCTGGTCCTCGCTCCTTTGATGGCCGATGTTATTTTGGCACAATCTCTGGGATTCAACTATCCGGTCATTTCTCATTATCCTCGAAAACTTGCTTATCGCGATAAGCCCTTAAATGTTGTCGCCCATGTTGGTGCGGATACCGGTATTCAAAAGGTGACCATCAAGGTGACTTACGGGGATAAATCCATTGACGGTAAAATGCCGGAACGAAAAACCGGCGGCGTTGTGCCGGTGGTCGTCGTTGCCCTAAAAGACATGGATATATTTAGCGGGCCTGGTTCGCAATATAAAAAGATCGGCCTTGTCCGCCAGGGAGAACAGGTGAATGTTACCGGTGTCCGGGATGGTACCTATCGTATTCAAACATCCAACCAAATCCATGGCTACATAAATGAGGAGGGTACCGGTCCTATCTTAACCGGCCATTCTTACGGAGTCTCTCTGCCGGTAAGCATGACGAAATTTTCAAACCTGTCGTATCAAATTTTTGCTACCGATATGGCAGGGCAGACCGCCTCTACTGACGTGGTGCAAGTAAGCCTGATGACGCCTGAGAAAATTGCGGCGTTACGAAGCGGAAAAAAAGTACCTGGCTCTCAGGAAACGTCGACAGGTGGAAAATCCGGTTTTGGCAAAGTGTTTCCCTGGGTATTTCTTGCTGCAACAGGCGGAGCCACCATTTATTTCCTCACCCGGAAAAAGGATAAAGATCAGGATGTAACGGTCGATGTTGCAGTGCAGTGGGACTAGGCTTATAATTTAGGGAGAAAAGAATGTTGAATGTAAAAAAACATACATGGGTTTTTTTATCGATTGCTTTAATTGCCGGATGCAGCCAGCTTGTTCCGACGGAGCCGGAAAACACCGGACCCGGTGCGGTAACGGCTTCCATTGCATTTGCGGACGGCAAGCTGTCGGCGCTTGCCCTGACAAAGATCGTTTTAACTGTCACAGGCAGCGGGATTGATCCCATTACCCAGAATATGAATCTGACCGGCGGCGGCGCAAGCGCACAGGTCAAAGTCCCGAAGGACAAGCAGGTTGAATTTACTGCAACAGCTTATAAAGATACCGTTCAGGTAATGCAGGGAAGTACTTCGTATAAACCAACATCGAATAACCAGCAGGTAAAAATTGATATGCATTTTTTAGTGCCGGCGTTGATTTTAACGCCCCTGGAAATCACCGTTCGGAAAAATGATACTGTGACCATATACATCAATGCACGGCACGTCTCACTCTTGAGCACAATTGGAACGCAGATTACATTCGATCCTACAAGATTACAGGTTACCGATTTGGGACGGGAAGATGATTTCCTCAAGAGCGAAGGCGGCAGTGTCAATTCATTGGTGTTCAGTAAAGATAATACGGCCGGAACAGTCGATGTGGTTTTGGGAATTGTACCCGGTTCAACCGCTGCGGTAAGCGGAGATGGAAAGATTGCCAGAATCGTTTTTCAGGCCGTTGAAGCAGGAACGGTCAATTTGTCACTTCTTTTAGATAATGCGGTAAACTCCAATTTGGGAGTTTTTGATAATAATGCAAATTTGGTTTATTCGATCGGCCTTGGCGGCAGAATTCAAATAAATTAAGGGA
>JAFGEC010000177.1 GCA_016931775.1 Candidatus Zhuqueibacterota bacterium
GATGGAAGCCGGGCATATGTTCTTTTGTTGCAAAAGGAAGGATGAAACTGTGAGGGAAAAATTCAAAGTGGGGATTGGTATCAAAATTGATGACCGGCTTCCCCGCTGCTGCCGAAAATTTCTATCTGCTCACTCACGGTTTTTTTTACCGCATCCTTGATGGACCGCATCAACTGCGGATAAGCGTGGTATTTCTCTACACCGGTATTTAGGAATTTTTGCGCAGCCGAAAGCGCCGACTGCGACATGCCGGTGAAAATATTGATCTTGGCGATTCCCCTACCGATAGCCTGCTTAAAATCCTTAGAAGAGATACCCGATCCGCCATGCAGGACAAGCGGAATATTGACCGCCTTTCGAATCGTTTCGAGCCGGTCAAAGTCCAGCATTGGCTCTCCTTTGTATTTGCCATGGGCGTTTCCAATGGCAACGGCCAGCGCGTCGATAGCGGTGAGCCGGACAAAGTCAGCCGCCTGGTGAGGATCGGTAAACAAAGATGTGTCAATTTTTGACATCAACCCCCCGCCTTCGTCACCGCCCACTGCACCCAGTTCGGCTTCGACCGTTACACCGACGGGCCGGCACAATTTTACGATTTCCCGGGTGTTGGCAACATTCTCTTCAAAACGCAATTTTGATCCGTCATACATGACACCGGTAAAACCATTACGAATGGCGCGGATAATCACTTCAAAGGATCCGCCATGATCCAGATTCAAAGCAATGGGTACCGGGGATTGTGCCGCCATGGCATGAATAGCGGGACAGATATTTTCCAGTTTGATGTAGGGAAAATGTGCTTCGCCGATACTCAGAATAACCGGCGATTGTCGTTCCTCAGCCGTTTCAATAATCGCCTCGAGAAACTCTATATTCACCACGTTAAAAGCGCCAACCGCGTACCCATGCTTGTACGCCCGGTCCAGGACACTTTTCATCGTTACGAGGGGCATATGTTCTCCTATCTCAGTCTTCTAATACTTTTCATCTGATTCCGGTTACGCGTCATGCGCTTGCCCGTCCCATAGACGGCCACGGCCAGATACGACGGCTCAACGGCCTGCACTCCGATGTCGACATTGCCCGACAGCGGCCTGTAATCCCTGACGGCATCCGGAAAATCCATCACATGTTCCAGCCGTCGTTTCAAAATTTCTACTCCCTTACCGTTAATTGTATACTTTGAACAGATAAACAATCACCTCCGACCTGCAGCTCGAATACACCGGGTTCTACGGTAAACCGCATATCTATATTGTAAAATCCCAGTACTTCAGGTGTAATAACAAATTCTACGGTTTTTGTCTCGCCCGGTTCAAGACGGATACGCTCAAATCCCTTCAACTCTTTTACCGGCCGGGGAAGGCTTGCCGTTTCATCCCGGACATAAAGTTGCACGATTTCATCACCTCTCCGTGAACCGGTATTTGTCACATCGGCATATAAAACCGTCCGTTCAGTCGAAGAAATAACGTTTTTTTCAAGGCGCAGCGAGCTGTACTCAAAGGTGGTGTAGCTCAGGCCAAAGCCGAACGGAAAAAGCGGTGAATTATCCGAAAAAAGATAACCGCGCCGCGCAGACGGTTTGTGATTATAAAAGCAGGGAATCTGACCGACGGAACGGGGCCATGAGACGGTCATTTTGCCGCACGGATTGATTTCGCCGAACAGCGCTTCAGCGACAGCCGTACCGCCCTCCTGTCCCGGATACCAGGCATCGAGAATGGCGGGAACCTGTTCGGCAATACGGTTTATTGCAAGAGGCCGGCCGTGCACCAGTACGACGATAACAGGCGTACCTGTGGCCATCACCCGCTCGACCAGCTCTTGCTGGCGTCCCAACAAATTTAAATCGTCACGGTCACCCAGATGATGTTTTCCCCATCCTTCTCGGCAGGTACCTTCGTTTTCACCGATAACCAGAACAGCGGCGTCCGCTTCCCTTGCGATTTGAACGGCTGCATCAATTCGTAAATCGTCATCAGCCGGATCGGCCGGCTGGACTTCATCCTCGAAATACCCGCGCCAGTCGCCGACGGATTTTGTTATCCGGCAGCCTTCGGCAAATTGTATCTCAATATCAGATTCAGCTATTTTTCGTATGCCTTCCAGTATCGTTATACTGTGCTTGGGTAAAGCGCTGTAACCTCCCAGGTGAAGATCTGCAGCGTTCGGTCCGATGACGGCCAATTTACTAATATTCTCACGGCGCAACGGTAAAATGTTGTTTTCATTTTTCAATAAAATCAAAGATTTTCTCGCGGCCTCAAGAGCCAGACTTTGGTTCTGCTTCGTATTTGTCAGTTTGTCCGCTTTTTTGGCATCGCAAAAGGGATTTTCGAACAAGCCCAGTAAAAACTTGACACGCAATACACGTTCAACGGCGCGATCGATAATTTTTTCATCGATTTTACCATTTTCGACCTGCTCAACCAGAGTTGAATAGCAGGAACCATCTTCAATCTCCACATCAACGCCCGCACGCAATGCCAACCGGGCCGATTCAGCCGGACTGCCGGAGACACGGTGCATATCCTGCAGTTGATCGACCGCCCAGCCATCGGAAGTTACAAATCCTTTGAAATGCCATTCTCCAACCAGAACATCCTGCAACAGCCAAAAATTGATATGGGTGGGCACACCACTGATCTCGTTATAGGATGCCATCACGCTCAAAACACCGGCATAGATCGCTGCTTTAAACGGCGGGAAAAACGTCTCTCTCAAATCGCGCTCGTGCAGTGAAATGGGGCCGGTATTGGTGCCGGCTTCAGGCTGTCCGTGGGCCACAAAATGTTTGGCGGTTGCGGCAACATGATGAGCATCGATGCCCGGTCCGTTGCCCTGTAAGCCTTTGACCGCCGCTTTTGCCATTTGAGTGACGAGAAACGGATCTTCGCCAAAGCATTCCTCTGTTCGGCCCCAGCGGGGATCACGGGCCAAATCGAGATCGGGAGTACAAACGTAGTTACTGCCCCGGGCCCTGATTTCCCCGGCAGCGGCATGATAGATTCTTTCCACCAGCACCGGATCCCACGTACTGCCCAGAGCAATGGCCTGGGGAAATATGGTGGCATCCTGAGCCATAAAGCCGTGCAGCGCCTCTTCGTGGAACAGAGCTGGAACGCCAAGCCGTGTCTTGTTAACAAGGTAATCCTGGATGGCGTTGGTCAATTCCGCCGCCTCTTGCGGTGAACGCTGCCAACCGGGACGGCCCACATGGCAGATACCGTATTTAAGGACCGCCATGGCTTTTTTCTCATCAAAAGAGCCATCCTCCTTCTGCAAATCGACCTGCCAAGGCGCCGAATGCAGTTGAGCGACTTTTTCATGTATCGTCATTCGGGACAGCAGATCGGCGACACGCTTATCAACCGGCAGGTTTTTATTTTTATAATCCGGTATCATCGGCAGATAACCATCTTTGTGACAAAAGTCTTGCCGTTCCGGAACATCCGCACAAAATAGCAGCCGGACGGCAAGCCGGTCTTTAGTTCCAGGTTCAAGGTGTTTGTATCCATTTCACCATGATATACCCTGCGACCGCATATCGGTATTATTATTCTGTAATGCCACGATCAAACCAGAGTTTACAAAGTTATCCGGTGAAACGCACCCATCCCGGGTATGAGAATTATTTTACCTAAATTAACAAAGTTATAAAAAAACACAAGCACAATATGAC
>JAFGEC010000178.1 GCA_016931775.1 Candidatus Zhuqueibacterota bacterium
ACAAAAATGACCGTTCCGACGGCATTCAAGCATAAACAGGGCTATGTTCGGTTTTTTGCCATTGATGAATTGGATAAAATTCCTGTGAACGGCGCAGATATTTTTTCCCTCCAGGATGTCCTGTTCGACTCGGCGTTCGTTTTACCTGCCAAGGGTGATTCTCTTGTTTTTCACATCCACATCACATCTAAATCCGGCATAAAAAAACTTACATGCCTCTGCGCAGGAGACTCCATTCCCATGAAACGAAAAAGTGAATTTTGGTACCAGGGCAGTAAATATTTCAGTCCGGCATGGGCCGGTTACGAATTACCGTACAGGTTTCAAGCTGTAACGGATAAAATATCATCCAGTCAAATTTTTAAATATTATATTTCCTATGGTTTTGATACAAGTATCGAAAAAAATACAGTTGAATTGACCGGCTCTGAGGAGGTCTTGCTCTCTGCTAAAATTAGCAACTATGGCGGACAAAAGGCCGTTGACATTCCGGTTGCCTTTTACCGAATGGAAGACGGGATATTTCGACACCTGTCTCAGGACATTGTAACACTTGGTCCCTTTGCGACAGGGATTGCAAAAGTACCGTTTTCGGCCGAGCCCGGTGTAACCACGATAAAAATCCAAATCGATCCGGATAGCGTTTATCATGATTCAGACAGAAACAACAACACATATATAACCGATATTGAGGTTTTCCGTTTTAATTACGAAACAGAAACGGGAATTTCGATCAACGGGACGGGCAGAGACACGCTGGAGATTGACTCCTGTTTTTTGTTGAATTTACCTGCAGGGATCCTGGCGCAGGACTGCGCGGTACAGGTGCTGCCGTTGGATACCATTTCCATACATGAACAACCACAGTTTAAGAATTTCCCCGGCTTGCATGCCTATTCGATATCCTGCCAAACACCACTGCATCCCGAAAAATCCTTTTTCGTCCGGTTCCGAACGGATTCGCTCGTAAATGAACCGCCCGAAACGCCTCAACCGGATGTGAATATATTCCGCTTTGTTGAAAAAACAGGGAAATGGCTTCGGCTGTCCACATCAAGGAGCGGTTCAGATTTAATGGCAGTGACTGAAGATTTTGGACAATTTGCCGTTCTTTCCGGAACGGATAACATCCAGCCCAAAATCGAATTTACAATCGATGGGCAACCGTATACGCCGAATGCTTATTGTAGTAAAACACCGCAGCTATCCATCTTTATGCAGGACGAAAATGGAATCGATATTTCAGAAAAAACCTTAAAGCTTTTACTGAACGGTAACACCCAAACCGTCGAATTGCCGGATGTAATTTCCAACGGTAACCAGATCATGCTGGATATATATCCGTCATTATCAACCGGCCGGAACCAGATTTCCATACAGACAGCAGACTGTTTCGGGAATACAACAAAACCGGTGGAAATTGTCCTGAATGTCGCAGCCAATTTTGATATCGAGCTGCTTGGTAATTATCCCAATCCGTTTTCGCGTAATACCACTTTTGCCTACAATTTAACTCAACCATGCGAAGAATTATGGTTAAAAATATATACTGCTTCGGGACGGCTCATCCGGCATCTCGACCCGCGAGATTTTGTTCAAGATCCGAATCCTTTTGGGGCGGACTATCACGAACTTTTTTGGGATGGAACGGATGATTTTGGTGATGCCGTCGCCAACGGAGTGTATTTTTTTAGAATCTCTGCGCAGGTGACCGGAAAGACAGTACAAAAAACAGGAAAACTGGCCAGGATCAAATGAAAAACCGGATAAAAACCATCATTATTTTTTGTCTTTTAGCGCTGCCGTTTTCCCTTCAGGCCGGAGGGAAATACGCCGGTGCCTCAATGGAACTCGGTGTCGGCGCACGCCCTCTTGGGCTGGCTGGTGCGGCGGCTGCCATGCAGGGGAAAGGCGATTGTTTTTATTTTAATCCTGCATCACTGGCTTTTATAGAACGGTCCGCTATCAATCTGCTGTACGCCCCGAGCTATGGAAGTGTGACGGCACCCATGGCCCATTATCATCATGCCGGGTTGGCCCTGCCGCTTCCAACCGGCGGCACTGTCGCTGTGAACTGGACGCGGTTTTCCGTTGATGAAATCCCCATTTACCCCAAACTGCAAGGAAATTCCTTTTCGGAACGAAAGGCGAATGCGGAGAAGCGGCCAGACGGAGTCGCTCTGGGATATTTTGAGGACAGGGAAGATGTTTATTACTTTTCATTTTCACGATGCATAAAAACGACTCTCCCGTTGGGATGGCTTTACCTGGACCTGCCTGTTGAAATTCCGGTGGGAGTAAATTTTAAATTCCTGCAACAACAGCTTTACCGGAACAAAGCTTCGGGCATCGGAATGGACATGGGTATAATGATGCGGTTCAGTATGGCAACATTATTCGACTTGAGATCACTTGGCAATATGACGATCGGTTTTTCCGTACTGGATATCAGTAAAACCAATATCATATGGGACACCAAACAGCAGGACCGGATTGCCCGTACAACGATGGTCGGATTATCTTACGATCATCCTATCGTACACAATAAAACCTATTTAAAAATATTCTGGACGCGACAAGAAAAATATGATACGGCACATTTGTTCGGTTTGGAATTGAGCTATGGTAAAACGGCAATCAGAATCGGTAAAAACCGGTCGGGATTCACCGCAGGAGCCGGCCTTTTTTTCCGGCGAGTTTTTATCGACTATGCATTTGTAACTGCAGATTTTGACTATTTACACAGATTGTCCTGCACGATACAAATCTGAGGTAAACTTTATGAAACGTCTGTTATTTTTATTTACATGTTTGCTGATCGGCGTATTTTGCCAAAAAGGGCCGAATAATCCCGATCCGCTGCCACCGGCGCCAGACCTCATTCGGACTTTGCCGGATACGAGCATCATCGAAGGAGGTATCGACGCCATTCCCGAATACGACGCCATCCGCATTGAATGGATCGACCGGCCAATTTACGAAAAATATGCCCTCTACCGAAAAGCTGCGAATGAGGATGTTTTTTTACTTTTGCACTTTTCACCGGCAGGAGACAGCGCCTTTACCGACATGATAAATATTAGCCTAAATACAAGATATTATTATTATTTAAAAGGCATGGACGAAAACGGCAATTGGAGTGCACCATCGGATACACTTAATTATCTACTGATTCCCAAGGTGAATAACCTGGTTTACTCGACATCGGATTCTTCCTTTTACTGGAGCCGGCAGGAAATACCGCCGCGTTCGTTTATCGTCAAACTCTTTACGAAAGCAGACAATCGACTTGTTTGGCGCTGCCAGATCGAGCCCATTTACCACCAATCCGTCCAATATGTCAAATTCAACGTTGATGGAACGGCCAAACAACAGCTGCAGTCCGGTATTTGGTATATCTGGAGAATCGACAGTGTCGGACCTGCCCAAAATTCGGGTAGTGAGTCAGGCTGGAATTCTTTCAAACCGGATGTCAACTTTTACTTGTAATTAGGTTTTTTTGTTTTTATCTTTAAGAAAATTGTGAGATTTGCCGGGAATTCAGCTTGAGCAGGAAGCGGCAAAACTGAATTCTGTCGTTGTACAAGGGATAGGGGAGCAAAATGTCCCTAAATGAAGTTTTTCTGTTGGGTTAAGATTTAGCTTGACAATTTTCGAAAAAGTATTAGATTTAATTAATTGACATCATGATTTTTCATGGAGGTAGGAAATGAGTATTTCCAGGGCAACAATGATATTCATTGTCGTTCTTTGTACGAGCGCGGGCGCTGTTGTCATAAACGGCGGAAAAGGACTTCCACATACAAGAGCGGCATGGGTATCTGAGACAGGCAGATTAACAATACTAGCACATTCTCGGTTTTGGGGAAAAGTAGGGCCCTTGCCATCGGAAGGTATTCAAAGGGCTCAAACCGTATGGGACGTACAAGGACTTGTCAGCTTGAACTATGGAATCGGCGATCACTTTGAGCTTTCCGTTACACCGATTGCGTATCAGGACGTTCATCAGGGCACAGATGATGAATATCCTTGGGATACCTTTATCGGGCTAAAGATCGGTTCATTTGGCTCCAAGGCTAATTCACTGAAATACGGTGTTGAAATAGATGCGCGATTTCCCACCGGTCAACGGCATAATGTGGTTTTTGAAGAATATGCTGCCGGTAAAACCGAATTCGGCTTGAATGGATTGTTAAGCTATTCCTACGATCCTTTGTATCCGGAAGATGCTTTCAACATGCACTTAAACTTTGGTTACCATCACCACAATGACGTTGGCAGGGTGCTCATCGAGGGTGTCGACCCCAATAAGGATCCGAAACTATGGGAAGCGGCCAATATATTACATCCAAGTCAACAGATACTCTATTCCCTCGGTTTCACGATTCCTACTGAAAGCTTTGACTACAGTCTTGAATGGTACGGTAACGGCTGGTTAAGGAAACCGCCGGAAGCAGCAGCAAGTCGTGAAAATTATCTCTACATGAATGCAGTCGTCGGCTACAAGCCCACTCGATGGTTTACTTTTACAGTATCGGGTGAATACCGTCTAACATCGGACAAGGATGAGACCATAGGGCCGAGAGCTACGCCGGATGACATGCCAAATTACAATACATGGCGGATCAATTTGGGTGCCAAATTTGTCCTTTTACCCACATCCATATACCGGACCAACGAACGTGATATCCTGATGCAGAAAGCAGAGACGCGCAGGGAACTTTTTGAACAGATCATTCGTGAGCGCCGGGAGACCGAGTCGGCTGAAGAGGAACTGGATCGAATTAAAGAGGAACGTCGCAAAGCGGAACGCGAATTGGAACGGCTAAGAAAAATTCTCGAAGGTAAAGCAGACCAGAGAGAAAAACTCAAAGATCTGGAAGAAAAATATAATCAATAATTAAAATAGAGACCCCACAAAGTGGGGTTTTTTTATAAAGAAGATATGAACAGACGGATATTTGTTCTCGGAATGGGATCGAGCGGCCTGGCGGCTGCAAAAAAAATGAAAGAAATGGGAAATGACGTATTCGTCTCCGAAGCGGAACCCGAAAACAACGTCCAATCGGCAATCCAGCAGCTTTTGACACTGAATATCCCGTTCGAAACAGGGGGACATGACGAACAGATTGCGGGACAATGTGATATGATTGTTAAAAGCCCGGGAATTCCGCAAAACATACCTCTTTTGCTAAACATGCGTCAAAAGGGCATTCCCATTTACAGCGAAATCGAGGTGGGATCGTGGTACTGCCGGGCGCCGATTATCGGCATTACTGGAACAAATGGAAAATCCACCACGACCACTCTTGTCGGAGAATTGTTAAAGCGGAAATTTGCCGGTGTGTTTGTCGGCGGCAACCTCGGCATCCCGTTTACCGCGTGTCCCGATATGCCCGATCAGGATGTTTTTGTTCTTGAAATATCCAGTTATCAACTGGAAAACATTGAAAAATTCAAACCCCGAGTGGCGGTTATTTTAAACATCACACCGGACCACCTGAACCGGCACGGTACGATGGACCGGTACATTGCAGCAAAAAAACGGCTGCTGGAGAACCAAACCGCTCAAGATATTGTTATATACAATAACGATGATCCGCTGGTTGTGGAAATAACCCGGGATGCCAAAGCGCATAAAGTCCCCTTTGGTTTGCAAAATACAAACCATGTGGATTTGCTCATACAGGACGGGATTTTACTCCATCAGAAAAATAAAATTATAGATCTGGCACAAACACCTCTTGCCGGCCTTCACAACCATTATAATATCATGGCCGCGGTTTTGTGCGCGTTATACTTTGATGTCGCCGTTCAAAATATTCAATCGGTGCTTCAATCGTTTCAAACCCTTGAACATCGTATCGAATACATCGGCGATTTAAACGGTGTACAATTTTACAATGATTCTAAAGCGACAAATTCAGCCTCGACTATAGCGGCCTTGGATCGTTTTGAAAAGCCGGTTGTCCTGCTGGCCGGCGGTATGGCCAAAGAGGACAGTTTTATCCACATGCGTAAACTCATGCGGCAAAAAGTAAAAAAAGTAATGCTGTTCGGCAGCAGTGGAAAAAAAATAATGTCCGATTTGTCCCCTGCAGTCAATGTCGAGTTATATTCAACAATGAAAGAGGCTTTACAGGCAGCAATAAAAATCGCGGAAACGGGAGACGTAATCCTTTTGTCCCCCATGTGTGCTTCTCACGATCAATTCGATAATTATATTCAGCGGGGAATTATATTTAAACAACTGGTTCAAAATTACATAAGGCAAGGAAAAGTCAGGTGAAAAAACCGTTAATCGTGCAAAAATACGGCGGCAGTTCTCTTGCGGATCCTGAAAGTATCAAAAATGTCGCCCATAACATCATCGAGAAAAAAAAGCAGGGATACGATCTCATCGTTGTCGTTTCGGCCATGGGCAAAACCACCGACAGATTTGTCGAGCTGGCACGTCAGATCACGGAAGAACCGGATCGCCGGGAAATGGATATGCTGCTGTCTGTAGGTGAAAGGATTTCCATTGCTTTATTGGCCATGGCAATTAATTCCACTGGTCCATACAGGGCAAAAAGCTTTACCGGCAGTCAGATTGGTATCATAACAGACTCAAACCATACCGATGCGCAAATCGTCGAAATTAAAGGGCATCGAATCGTAGAGGCACTGCAGGGGGACAATATCGTGGTTGTTGCGGGATTTCAGGGCGTGTCCGTAAACAAAGAAATCACAACCCTGGGACGCGGCGGTTCCGATACCACGGCTGTGGCACTTGCAGCCGCACTCAAGGCGGAAAGCTGTGAAATCATGTCGGACATTGACGGTATTTATACAGCTGATCCTCATATCATAAAAACCGCAAACATTATCGATAAAATCGATTACGATACGGCCCTTGAAATGTCTGCAGCGGGGGCAAAGATGCTGCACAAAAAATCGGTGGAATTTGCCAAACGGTATAACGTCAACCTGAAACTCGGCTCAACCAGCACCGGCTATATCGGCACCATTGTGACCGACTATAGCATGACCAAAGGACGTGTCAATGCGGTCGTTTTGGATAAGGACGTTGTATTGATTCATTTTATCAATGTGGAAGACACGAATCGATTGGCTGAAGCCATATCACGCAAAAAACTGAATGTAAAAATATGGCAGTCAGCCGGCAGTCATGTTGTCCTGGGTCTTGGGGAAAAAGACATCACGTTGACACACGATCTGGCATCGGAGAAACACAAAACGGAAAAGGATAAAGTCATTTTGTCAATTATCGGTACGGGAATCGGCCTGGGCACGGAACCGGCGGAAAAGTTATTCACCCAGCTCGCAAAATTGAATATTCAATCCTGTGCCATACAGTCGTCCAACCTGCAGCTCAAAGCTGTTATTCCTGCATCCGTTGCAACGCAGGCTTATCAGCACATTCATGATGTGCTGATTGATTAATCTCTGCGGCGCATCCTTTCGTAAAATCTCCTGGCCAAACTTATTAACCGCTAAGAACGCCGAGAATGTGTAATGCTCGTGAATCTCAACCTATTTCAGTTGACAAATTTTCCCCTCAAGATATCTCGGCGCCCTCGGCGGTTAATGAAAGGTTTTTCTTTTAGGATGAACCTCCGCTGCATTCTGATACTTCTTCATATCGTTCCCCGTGCTCTTCGTGAGGTTCGTGGTTAACAAAAATCAACAAACATCGTACCGCCTGATATTTATCCATAACCTCCCCATCTATAATGAGTTTTTGCTCGCTTGTTTAATTTTCAGTTTACTCTTTTGCCCAATTTTCTTATATTCCTGAAATAAAAATTCACTTAAACGATATCAGGAATGGAAAAGTACATTATAGAAGGCGGTCGTCCTCTCAAAGGATCGGTTAGCGTTTCAGGTAATAAAAACGAAGCCTTACCCGCATTGGCCGCTACATTACTCACAAAAAAAACCGTGATCCTCCGAAATGTACCGCGTATCGGCGATGTATTGACGATGATCGATATTCTGAAAACACTGGGTGCGTCGGTCAAGGAAATTTCGAACAACGATATTGAAATCTGCTGTAAAAACATAAAGCACGCCGAACTGGACAAAAAAAAATGCAGACAATTGAGAGCGGCGATTTTGCTCGCCGGCCCACTGATTACACGGTTCGATCATGTTGTTCTTCCCCCACCCGGTGGTGATGTCATCGGCAGACGGAGACTCGATGCTCATTTTTTCGCATTTAAAAAGCTGGGCGTTTCCGTTGATGATACGGGCGGCAATTACTTTTTTAAAAAATCCGGCTTGTCCGGGCAAAATATTTTTTTGGAGGAACAGTCCGTAACCGCAACTGAAAATGCCGTTATGGCAGCTTCAAAAGCCGCAGGTACCAGCGTTATCCGCAATGCTGCTTGCGAACCCCATGTATCGGGTCTGGCACGAATGCTGTGTTCCATGGGTGCCAAAATAAACGGAATTGAAACAAATATTCTCAGCATCGAGGGAGTGAACGAGCTCGACGGTACCGAGCACACGATCGGTCCGGATTACCTGGAGGCAGGAGGATACGTCATACTGGCGGCCATCACCAATTCGGAAATCACCATAAAAAACATCAATCCCAATGATTTTTTTATGATCAAACTGACTTTTGAGAAACTGGGCATCAAATTCGATCTGGGGCCGGACTATATCCACGTCCCTGCAGGTCAACAACTGAAAACCCAGCAGGATTTTGCCGGCGATATTCCAAAAATCGATGACGGTACGTGGCCGGCATTCCCGACGGATTTAATGAGCCTGGTCATCGTCGCTGCGACACAGGCACAGGGAACCGTGCTCATATTTGAAAAAATGTACGACGGACGGATGTTTTTTGTGGATTATCTCATTGCCATGGGGGCGAGAATCGTATTGTGCGATCCCCACCGTGTGGTGGTTGTGGGCCCGTCCAAATTAGTGGGGGCCGAAATGCAGAGTCCGGACATCAGAGCAGGCATGGCCCTTGTGATCGCCGCCCTGTGCGCTCACGGACAGAGTATCATTTATAACATACGTCAAATAGACCGTGGTTATGAAAACCTCGAAAAAAAACTGGCAGGCCTGGGGGCGAAAATTAAACGACACACTTATTAAAAAGTAAAAGATCAAATGCCTGACTGGCCGACACATTTACATATCCAACAAAACATACCGTTAAAACCATACACAAAGATCGAAATCGGCGGCCCGGCGCGCTATTTGACCGAAATAGATGATGTTCAAAAACTGCAGCAGGTGGTGAAGTTGTGCCGTGATTTTAACGTTCGGCTGGTAACCATCGGTTCAGGGACCAATTTATTTTTTGCGGACCGGGGCATGGATGCCCTGGCGGCTGTGCTGAAAATGAATAA
The DNA here is from genome assembly GCA_016931775.1 of Candidatus Zhuqueibacterota bacterium. Lineage (GTDB taxonomy): Bacteria > Zhuqueibacterota > Zhuqueibacteria > Residuimicrobiales > JAFGEC01 > JAFGEC01. The sequence continues at coordinate 9,372 of JAFGEC010000178.1, forward strand.
AACAAATATCGACGGCACCAAAGTGACGGCCCAGGCCGGGGTCTTGTTATCCGATGTGGTTTATGCCTGTGCGGAAGCTGATCTTACGGGCTTTGAATTCGCCACAGGTATACCTGGCACTGTCGGCGGTGCTATTTTCGGCAACGCCGGTGCATACGGTAAAGCTGTGGGTGATATTTTGTATTCGGCCCAATTGCTGACACCGGAAGGATCGATTATTTTTGCCGGAAAAGATCAGCTCGATTTCACTTACCGGTCTTCCCGGTTAAAAAAGAGCGAGGAAATTGTCATCGAAGCGGTCTTTACTCTGTCACAGGGTATCAAAAATCAGATAAAAGGTGAAATGGACAGAATCCGTCGACTCCGGAGCAGCAAACTGCCCGACGATACGGCGAAAACCGCCGGATCATGGTTCAAAAACATCAAAGATGCAGGGGGTCAGGCCACTGCCGCGGCCGTTTATCTGGATGCTGTCGGCAGCAAGCAAACAAGGGTAAATGACGCGGGAATTTATGAAAAACACGCCAATATTTTTATCAACTCGGGTCACGCAACGGCACAGGATATGCTTCAGCTGGAAAAAATTTTAAAAGACAGGGTTTCTGAAAAATTCAATATTTTGCTGGAAAGAGAGGTTATGTTTATTTCTTGACAGCGAATTCAGGGTGATATATCATCGAAAGGAACAGACTGGAATTGCCAGTGTATTCCCAAAAAATTTATTCATATTGATAAATATTCCGACGCAGCCAGACAATCCATCTAAATCTTATTTCTCAATCATGTTCTTCAACTTTTGATAAAAGTCCTCCGCCGATGTAAAAGTGCCGGCGAGTTTTTCCATGGGGCAAAAATCGGTATTGTCGCGGTTCATGATATGAGGAATTTTTTTTCTGGCTTTTAATTCGATGCCGGCCTTTTCCAGCACCTCCAGGGCGGAATCACTGGCGACCGGTGTATAAACAGCGGACACTTTGCCGAGAACGCATAAAAACGCCGCGGCTCTGCCCACGATCTTGTCGATCACAATCGAGCGGTTCATTTCGTCTGCTTTTTCGTTCAAACAGATGTACAACGGTTTAAGCATGGGTTCAACGGATTCAAATATGGTTTTACCGTTTTTTTCTATTACAATGGACAATTGCCTTTCTTCCAAATACGCAATTTTTTCCTGCCAGGTGGCTGTCATTTCTTGATTCCTATTTTTTTCATTAGATCGGTTTTTAATATATAACAAAAATAATTGCAGTGCAATTCATTTATTTAACAGGATCAACATGGCATGACGACGGGATAAAAGTCAGCTTGATCCTTATTTCTGATTAGATTTCTAAGAGAACCATCATGTTGATCCTGTTATGAAACTATAATTCAAAATCTCCGTTTTAATTAAAAAAAGGAGATCGATATGAAAATATATTTTTATATTTTGCTGGCTGGTGTCGTGTTGTTCTTTTGTTGCAACACATCTGTAAACAGAACCATCCGGATTGCGGATGGAAGCAAAAAATCAGGTGGATGCCATACGGTAAACGGATCGGTCAATATCGGACGGGATTGTATCGTCCGGGGAGCATGCCGTACCGTGAACGGCGGAATACACGTAGACGAAGGCTCAATGGTCGGTACACTGCAATCCGTAAACGGTTCGATCAGATTACAAAAGGATGTGGAAGTTAAAGGAGATGTCGAGTCTGTCAACGGAGAAGTCGATTGTGGCAAAAACGTGGTCATTAATGGAGAAATAGAGACGGTGAACGGCCGGATAAAAATATCAAAAACCACTGTTAAAGGGATTATCTCAACTTTTAACGGCAATATTGAACTGGCCGATCACTCGGCCATCCACCGAAATATTATCATAAGGGATAATCACGGTAGATCCAATCGGACACGGCCACTTGAAATCGTTATCAAGGAAAATTCCGTTGTCAACGGCGACATCATTGTAAAGGATAGAGATATAGAAGTAATCATCATTTTACAGGACGGCGGCAAAGTTTACGGTGAGGTGAAAGGAGCGGTGGTACGGGAAGTGTAAACAGCAAGCATAACGAGCTAATGGATGTAGATTGGGGGGAGGAACTCCAGGGCACTCACAGCTGGTTTAATTAACCGCCCCCAAAAATTAAGGTGCTAAATCTCCACCGTCACTTTTGAGATTAAACAAGCTAACAGTGATCTAAATATTTTCTCCTTCATCCCCGCAGATTCACTTGATCAAAATCATCTTTTTAACACACTTGAAATCCCCAACCAGAATCCGATAATAATAAATACCGCTGGTCATTTCGTTGTTCGCCGATCCGTGATGAAATAAAACCTCATGATATCCCGCCCGGTAGTATCCGTCTGTCAGCATGCCGACCATTTGGCCGAGACTGTTGAAAATATCGATTCTTACACGCCCGGCATAAGGCAGACCGAATTTTATCATCGTTCCGGCGTTGAAAGGATTGGGATAGTTGTCAAATAATTCGTATTCAGCGGGGATGTTATTTTCAGAATTGACACCGGCGGGGAAAACGACACTGAATACTCCATCGCTTTCATCAAGTATGTTTTTATCGGATTCATCGGTAATTCTGACAAAACAGTAATCGGAAACGGTGGCCGTCACTGTCCACTCGTATTCGGAGTCAGCAGCGTCTTTTCCCTCAACAATCGTCTGCCAATCCGTGCCGTTATTTGTAGAATATTCAATCTTGACATTTTCCGCTTCCTGGCTCGTCCATGTGATGATCTGCTGCGATCCGGCCGGCCATTGTTCACCGCCGTTGGGCGTCAAAATCGTGACGGATGGATTGATGATTTCGATCTCGTCAATGAAAATCTGTATATTTTGCAGATCGTGATGTTCGGCAACAAATTGAAAGATGTCGATACGGGTCCAATCGAATTTTCCTTCGGGATTATACCAGTTATCGTTATGCCAGGAACCGGTCTCTGCCATATCCTTTAAAGGAATATCCACCCGTTCCCACGTACCGTCCATTCGGGCAATATTGTTATCGATGGTCTTGTTCATGCGCCATGGATGGTCATTGCCGTCTCCCGTGTCCGTATCGATAAAACGCACGTCGAACTTGAGGTCGGGTGCATTTGTTTTCATCCAGAATCGTATCCGGTAATCTTTATTCCGCAGGACGGAAAAATCTTTGGTTGGTGAAAATTGCCAGCCAAATGCTTCATACTGAGTTGAACCTGTCCAGCGAATGTTAAACTCTCCGGATTTTGGATCCTGGGTATTGTAATAATCGACGTCATTGATACCGGCCCAGGTGGCTTCATAAACGAATCCGGAAAAATAATCATCGTATAACACCAGGCTTTCGGTATCCGGTGTGATCGGCAGCGGCCCTGGCGGCGGCACGGTGAGACCGAGCGCTTCAACCATCGGGATGTCCAGATCGGATGGGGATTTTGTGACCGAACCCGGTTTGAAAATACCAAAGGGGCCATCATACCCCCAGCTGCTCCACCCAATCCTGTTGTTTTCAAGAATTTGCCGTACATCTTTTGTCCAGCGGGCACGGTCCTCTGTGGTGCTGTACCATTGTAATGCACCGAATTCGCCGCAATAACAGGGAACCTGGCGGTCATCCCGGAACTGAACAGCGTTATCCAGCAGGGATTTGATGAAAGCTTTATTTCCCTGATTTTCATACTCATTAATAGCATCGCCGAGCCAGGTACCCTCGAAACCTGTGGGCAGTTCCGGCATACGGCCGGCATCATAGGGATATGGGACATACTTTATATCCGCCATCGACGGCGTCGGCCAGTCGGCTCCCTGATGGGTAAATAACATCGGATCATAAAAGTGAAATGTATAGATCAGATTGTCATCATCATAGACGGGCATTTGTGATAAATCCCGGTAAGTGTAATAGTTTGCGGGACCGACGATGATGGTGTGGATCTTGTCGATGGTGCGGATCGCTTGAACGATCTGCTGCTGAATGTCATTCCAGATGGCATTGTTTATATCGTGGGGTTCGTTCAGTATTTCATAATAAACAAGTGAGGAACGGTTTTTATAATGTTCGGCCATCTGTTGCCATACGGCAATCAGTTGATCGAGAATTTCCTGATTGGTATTTGCGGCCGGATCGAAATGATGATTGTCGAGAATAATGTGTAATCCAAGCTCTTCCGCCCAATCCACCGTCCGGTCAAGCAGGGTCAAGAAAACAGGATCGAGCGTATAATCTGGGGCACCTTCGTTCAAGTATAACAGACGAACGGGCAACCGGATGTGATCGGCGCCCAATGCGGCAATGTTTTCTAAATCGTGTTTCGTAAAATTATTACGGATTTCATACGCGGAATTTTTCTCGAACCATCCGGCCAGATTGAATCCGCGTTGGAAGGGTAGCTGGGGTTTTTGGCCGAATGAGGTCACTGCTGAGAGTAAACACAATACCGTAATCGTTTTCAGTTTCATAGAGAATCCTCCCGAGACGAAAAGTGACGTCCGTTTCTATTATTTTCTTGTATTAATGCCTTTACCGCCGTAATAAACCTCATCCGCTTCAAATGGCGGCCTTTAATGAGGCCGTGTAACAACGGGTGATTTTTTCACCTGACAATTTCACTTATTTTAGTCAAAAAAACCTTCATCTGGTTTACACCCCTAAAAATGAACTCCTTTTCAAATTCCCCGGGTTTTTTTATTCATACGGCGCGCACCCCCCTGTTGAACCGGGGGCATGCTTTAGGCCGTGCCGTGTTTAGTGTATATTATTAAAATACAACTTTTAGAGGTTTTTTGCCAGGTTTTTTTGACAATTCTACATGTTGGCTCTTTTTTTACTACAATTAATTCATTCAGCAGGGTGGGCCGTTGGCCCACACGACGACTATTCTTTGTTTCTGACATAAATCAACTTGAAACGGCCTTTTGGACTTTCCCGTTGTTCAATCTCAAATTCCTTTATTGATTTAATCAATGGTGTTAATTTTTGGAAACCATAATTTCTGGAATCAAAATTTGGTTGTTTTTTTTGTAAAAGATTCCCGACATCTCCAAGAAATGCCCAACCATCATCTTCAGCTAAATCTGATATTGTAGATGCTATTAATTTAATCACCTTGGGGGTTAGCTTATCGACGCTACTTTTTTGAGAGGATTTGCTTTTTGTAGTTTCCAGTTCATTTTCTTCAGGCTGGTATTTTAGGATCTCAATGTAGATGAATTTATCACAAGCGACAATAAATGGTTCCGGTGTTTTCTTCTCTCCGATTCCAATAACGTACATTCCAGCTTCACGAAGCCTGATGGCCAAACGTGTAAAATCACTATCGCTTGAAACCAGGCAAAAACCTTTGACTTTCTCTGAGTACAAGATGTCCATTGCATCGATGAGCATCGCTGAATCGGTGGCATTTTTTCCTGTTGTATATCCATATTGCTGAATTGGTGTAATAGCATTCTCTAGTAAAATATTCTTCCACTTGCCAAGTTTAGGATTGGTCCAGTCTCCATAAATTCTTTTTATAGTGGGATTGCCATATTTAGCAATTTCTTCCATCATCTCTTTAACATATGCAGATGGTATATTGTCACCATCAATTAAAACTGCAAGATTCAAATCCATAAAATTTACCTGTAATTTTTTTATTCAATATACAAAGAAAATAACAAAAACTCTAAAAAAAATCGCGTTTATAAAGAATTCAAAATTATGATCCTGAACTCACATTTAATTTGTAGTTGTAGGGTACGGTTCTGTCATTGTTTTTTTCAAAAGTCGTAGGATGGGCCGTAAGTCCATACTACGACTGGGCAGGTAGCCATGAGGAGAAAAAATCGAAACCACTATAAAAGTCGATCATTCATAGCACTTTTGAAGACCATCCCGATGAATCAATATGACGGAACTTTCCATATTTTTTGGGCTCCGGGGCAGGGCATTCAAATAACACTTTACCGCAATACGGACAATGTGTAATTTCCAACTCTGTCCTCCATATAACATCACCAATATCTTCCAGATGAGAATTCTCCTCAAGATCTTTCTCTGTGGCTTCTCTCTGGATGATCAGCATCCAGCCCTTATTATCCCGGCCGGATGGAACGATATAAACACCCCCTGGTGGAAGAAAGGAGCATTCATGTTTTTTTAAATTGTCTGGCATTTTTACGACCTTTTTGAGGATAACGATGCTGTCCGGTTCATTTATAATGGCGTCAAATATCGTGTGGCACGGGTCTTTGGGCCGTGCCAATCGGTCTTTTTTTTAACAATCCAATTTTTCAGTTGTAGGATGTGTTTCTTCCATTATTCTCGCCCATGACGGTATAGGATGCGAATAAACCGCACAGAACCTTGAACAGGGATTTGGTAAAACCACATACTATGGAATATAAATTTGGTGCGGTTCCGACACTCGTTTTACAGGTTAAAGAAAATAATAATTTACGGAACCGCACCCTACAACTGCTTCACCTGCCGCCAGGTCAGGTGCAAGCTCGGTTAGGCGGCTGGATTTCATCATCAGCCCGCCAATCAGGTGCATTAGAAGTTAGGGCCAAAGCCAACGCACTAAACGATGAGTGACGCACACACCAAAAGATGCTGACCCAAGAAACCAGACCTTGATATTTACCCGGGAGCCGAACTCCACGTTGCCCGTTTCCCATGTCCGGCTTCCTTTATGTCGTTAAAGGAAAACAGGCTTGGCTTTAAAAATACAATAACGAAACGGCTATGTGCCGTTCGGTGGAACCTATTTTATTCTATTATATCATTTTGAGAACAAGTATCTGTTTTTTCTTTGGAGTGGGGCAAGAGTTGATATTATCGGAAATCTCATATTGCCCGACATTCTATCTGGAAGTACAGCTTTTTGATATCATCCGGTATTTTTTTTGATGCTTCGCCAATAATTTCTATTGAACGAAAAAATGCCCGTTTTAGTGTTTCATTTGCTACAAATTTTTCTTTTTTCAATGCAGCAGAGTTTTGCATCAGGTAATCTACCTCATCTTGGATATGGCGAAGATATTCAAGATGTGAAATTGGCATATTCGATCTCTTTCATTATGTACGGTGCGATATAGGGGCTCATTCCCTCTGGAGTTACTAGCTCAATTCGATGATTGAAAAGTTTCTCAAGAAAAAACGACAATTCTATAAACCGATCAAATGTTTTTTCGCCCTCAAAAAATTCCACTAAAAGATCTATATCACTCCCTCGGTTCTCCTCCCCCCGAACGTATGAACCAAAAAGGCCGATACGTTTTATTCCCAGAGTACGAAATTTCTTCTGATTGGAATCAAGTAATCGCTTTATTGTATTTTTGTTTATTTGAGTACTCAAAAATTTTTCCCTCTTGAAAATTTTGCATATTGATGCATAATTTGCTTACTTGAAAGATAAGATTTTTAATCATAATTGTAAAGACTTTTTGGCAAAAGGTGACATTATAACGACAAATACTCAGTGATTAAACCGCCTCAGGGATAGTGGATATTACAAAAATAACTGCCAATTTTCCCAAAAACCACTTTAACGAATCGGCGGGTCAATCCACTGCAGTATTGGGTTAGCGGTCTTACATTATCAATCTATTTTATGGAATCTCTTACCAAAGCTTTAACTGACTTCCAGGTTTTCATTTATTTGATGTAAAACAAGTAAGTCATTTTGATGGATCGGCAATTGTTCATAAATTTGTCCGTCATTATCTGAAAACTCAATCAAGAAATGAGTATCAGATAGTTTAGATACAACTGTGCCTGTAGTCCCACGGGTGACTGATGTATTTTTAATATCTGTTAATATTGCTACATAGTCATGTAGTTCTATCATATTCTTGCCTTTCTTGACTTGACAAAACACGATGTTAAATATCGTACGTTTTCACCTTTATGAATGATCCATAAACTGCATAAAATTTCTTTTTGCTTAATTCCTGCAACCTCATCTTCAACACGATAAATTTTACCAAAATTATTTTGTTTCAACTTGGTTACCCTGCCTGATATAACTGATTCTAAGATTAAATTCTTTAATTTCAGGATATTCTCTTGAATAATTCCAAGTGCTTTTTGAAATATTTTAGCTTTATGTTTTCCATCAGGATGAAATGAATTTAGACACTAGGTTTCCAACTTTCCCTCAGGAATAATTGCTTTAGTGCCGTTTGGTAGTTTCATTATTGGTAATATATTTAAACAAAGTTTTTTCTCCAAATAGAATATTTAACTTTTTTGTGTGACACAAACGACTTGAACTCGCTAATCGGGATAGGGCGACGCCTCTCAGCGCCGCTCCTCCCACACCACCCGGCATACGGATCTCGTACCAGGGCGGTTCGGCGGGTTTAGTTCATTTTTTACATACAAACGTACGAGTCCCATTGAGTCAAAGTAACAACCAGGTAACGCTATTGACAATGCCGGACTACGACTCAACCTCCA
>JAFGEC010000017.1 GCA_016931775.1 Candidatus Zhuqueibacterota bacterium
AAGGTACTAAACATGAATGATAAATGGGATTTCACAATAACAGGTGTGACACAAAATCCGGCATCAAATTCCACTCTACCATTTGATATCGCTATTCATTTCGACTACAGGATAAAGGAAGCTGCATCACTGGGGGCCGACCCTTTTTCGTGGGGATGGTGGAGTCCAAACACATTCATAAAACTCGATAAAACGGCTTCCATTGAGAGTTTTAACAGTAAAATGACCGCTCTTTTTCAGGCAAAAATGCGGGAGCACGATAACGATTTTTTTAACTTGTTACCCTTGACAGAGCGTAGATTTTTCTTCTGGGATACACGGCAATACATTATAATTTTTTCCGCAATTGCCCTTCTTGTACTGTTTATAGCAAACATTAACTTTATAAACCTCATGACGGCCCAGTCGGCAAACCGGGTCAAGGAAATAGGCATCAGAAAGGTTTCAGGTGCAGTGCGAAAGTCTCTTATATACCAGTTTTTGGGAGAATCGTTAATTCTGACGATTATTTCTCTGTTTTTCGCTTTGTTGATCGCCGGCTTATTGTTGCCGTTTTTTAACTCGATAACAGGTAAACAGTTTGCTCCCGACATGGTGCTCAGGCCCACAATCATTTGTCTTTTAACGGGACTCGTATTGATAACGGGTTTTGCATCAGGCGGCTATCCTGCTCTCTTACTTTCTTCTTTTAAACCGATTATGATGCTCAAGAGGCAACCGCTCGTTTTTTCCGGCGCAGGATTAAGAAAATCACTGGTGGTCATGCAATTCAGTATATCGATAGCATTGATTATATGTGCCGGCGCGGTTTTTTCCCAGCTTCGATACATCAAATCAAAAGACATCGGTTATGCAAAAGAGCAACTTATCACTATATCACTCAAGGGAGAGGGCCAGGAATTCTACGATACCTTACGAAAAAAACTTGAATCCGACCACCGAATTCTCGGTGTTACGGGCATGGCCGACGATCTCCCTCATTTTTCATGGACATCAAGCACCCAGCACTGGGAAGGCAAAGATCAAACCAGGGAAATCCATCTGGGTTTTAATATGGTCGATTATAATATCGTGAATACATTAGAACTCAAGCTGGTGGAAGGAAAAGATTTTACATCAGAATTTTTAACGGCGAATGAAACAGGTTTTCTCATCAATGAAAAACTGGCCGATTTGATCGGCCGGGAATCGATTGTGGGCCGCCCATTTAGTTCTTTTGACAAAACCGGAAAAATAATGGGTGTTTTCCAAAATACCCATTTTTTACCTTTAACAACCCAGATTAATCCATTTTATTTTATGTTTAGCCGGGAACGATTATTTAATATGGTGATCCGGATACCAAATGAAAACCTGCAGGCATCGGTACAGTTTATCAAAGAGTCCTGGAAAGAGATAATCCCCATGTACCCATTTGAATACCGGTTTGTGGACGAGACTTTTGACCGCGCTTATAGCAACATTGAAAGAATGGACAAACTTGTCAATGTTTTTACTGTTATTGCCATTGTTCTCGCCTGCCTTGGATTGTTCTGTCTGGCATTATTTACCATCGAGCAACGCACAAAAGAGATCGGTATCCGGAAAATTCTTGGGGCATATGTGCCCGGCATTGTTATAATGCTTTCCAAAGAATTTTTAAAATGGGTTGTATTGGCCAATATTTTCGCGTGGCCTGTGGCGTTTTTAATCATTCATAAATGGCTCGAAAATTTTGCATACCGAATACAGCTCAACGTCCGGCTGTTTTTATTATCCGGCGGCCTCGCACTGATTATTGCCATCATAACAATCAGCTGGCAGGCAGTCGGCGCGGCTATGGCGCCTCCGGTAAGAGCCCTTAGATACGAATAATAATCAACAATTATCAATGATCGAAAAAAAAACGGCGGATTCGGTCAAATTGAATGAAGGAGATAATATCAAAATGATTGAAGCGATTCGAATTATAATAAAAGGATAAAATTACATTGACGACTATTGATCATAATTTACTGATCACTGTTCATTGATCACTAGTCACTGTTCACTGATAATTGATCATTGTTCACTATTTAAAGGAGGCCCCATGCTATTTAATATAATAAAAACCACTTGCCGAAGCCTGCTCAAACATAAAGGCTATTCACTTATCAATATATTCGGTTTGGCAATCGGGTTGGCGTGCGGCATGATCATCCTGGCGTTTATTCAAAGTGAATTAAGGGTGGATAGTTATCATAAAAAACGAAAAAACATCGTACAGGCCTATCTCAAGGGTATAAAAGGCGAAAACACCAATTTCCAATCCACAACCTCACCCTTTATCGGACCGATGTTAACAAGAGAATATCCCCAGGTATTGGACGCTGTGCGAATCAAGGATCTGGATGAAGTCGCTTTCCAATTTAAGGATAAAGTTATTCTTGAAGCAGGCGGTATTGCTGCGGATCCAAATATATTTGATATTTTTACGTTTCCGTTTATTCAAGGTGATCCAAGTACGGCTCTCAGTTCTCCACACTCTGTGGTACTCACCAAATCCCTTGCGCGAAAATATTTCGGCGATTTGGATGCTCTGGAGCAAATCATCCGGGTGGATGATAAATGGGATTTTAAAGTGACCGGAATCATCGAGGATGTTCCGGAAAATTCGTTTCGTACTTTTGACTATTTGATACCTTTGGATTTTCTTGCAGAACTGGGAATGGACATTGTCGGCAGGCCCTATTTCCCATGCTCTTACCTCACTTTTGCTTTGCTTGAGGATAACACTTCACTTGAGACATTAAACGAACAGGTCAGTAAAAATATGATTGCCGCAGGTAAAGAGATCACATTCGATATCACCCTGATCCCTTTTACCCATGTCTATATTATGGAAACCGCCGGTTCCACCCGGTTAACCATTATGGGTCTTGTCGCCTTGATGATCCTCACACTGGCGTGTATCAATTTTGTAAACCTGACAACCGCACGACACATGATACGTGCAAAGGAAATCGGCATCCGTAAAGTGACCGGGGCATCCCGCCGTCTAATCATTTGGCAGTTCTTGGGTGAGAGTATTTTATTAACCGTTATCGCCTCCGTTCTTGGGCTTGTTTTAGCCTATAATATCCTCCCCATGTTTAACACATTGACCGACCGGACAACCTCCATTCAACTGACTGATCCCGCATTTTTACTCAGTCTGGCCGGCCTCATTCTGGCAACCGGCATACTGGCGGGATTGTATCCGGCGCTCTATTTGGCGCGTGTACAACCGGTCATGGTCATGAAAAAGAGTACGGAACGGCCAGGGAAGGCAACGTTGCGCAAAACACTCATCGTCTTTCAATTTATACTGTCAATCGGCTTTATTTTTTGTACCCTGGTGGTCAGCAAACAGGTCGATTTTTTAGACAACTTTGATTTGGGCGTCAATAAGGACAACCTGCTATATGTGGAGATGGAAGGCGACATTAGAAATCATTACATACCATTAAAAACCGAACTGTTGCGGAATCCCAAAATAACACACGTAACCGCCGCGTCCAACCTGCCCACCGCCATAACTTCGGGTTCATATTTTCAATGGGGCTTTCAGGATGAGATCGGCCGGCGTATTTGCACCACGTTTACCAGCTATGATTATATTGAAACATTTGGATTGGAAATGGCTGCAGGCCGTTATTACTCTCCCAATTTTCCCAACGATGCCAATGAGTCGATTGTCGTGAATGAGGCCGCAATCAAAAAAATTGGATTGGACTTTTCCCCCGGTCAAAAGTTTTACTACAATGACCGTTTTTATACCCTCATTGGTATTGTAAAGGATTTTCACCACAATCAAATGCTGGGACAACCACCGGAACCGTTGGCATTCCGGTTGAGTCCCGAAAACAACGATTATATCTTTATAAAGATAGATCCGAAACTAACCGATACGGCTGTTATTACGAAAACCGTTGCTGCAGTGCAGACGATATGTAAAAAAATCAGCCCGGCAAGACCGCTTCGATACCGGTTTTACAATGACTTTTCCTTTCAAAGAGAACAGCTTCAAAGGGTAATCCGCAAGCTGTTTGTTGTCAGCACAATTCTGGCAATTTTTATTTCCTGTCTGGGATTGTTCGGTTTGGCGGCTTTTATAAACGAGCAAAGAACGAAAGAAGTGGGCGTTCGCAAGGTACTGGGCGCCTCTGTTTCAAATATTCTCAGAGTTCTGACGCATGATATCACAAAACTGGTCATTCTTGCAGGTATTATTGCCTGGCCGCTCGCCTGGTTCGCCATGTCCCAATGGCTGCAAAATTTTGCTTACAAGATCAACATGACCATCTGGCCGTTTTTGTCGGCCGGCGTTTTGGCACTGGCGATCGCCCTTTTAACGGTCAGCTGGCAGACCCTGCGAGCGGCATCGGCGAATCCGGTAAAAGCGTTAAGGTATGAGTAAAGTCAATGAACAATAAACAGTGATCAATGAGCAAAAATCAGCGAACAATGCTTAATAATTGTCGTTTCATATTCAAGAACAAAAAATTAAAACATCCGGAACCTGCTACAGGGCCAACGTTCTCTTTTCTGATTGGCACAACCAGCCATATGGATTTGTATAACTTTGAACCACTTAAATATCGGGAGGGCAGGAATGCTGTATAGTTATCTTGTTTCTGCATTTCGTAACCTGTTGAAAAATAAAACCATTGCTGCTATTAACCTGATTGCACTCGCCATCGGTTTATCGGGATGTTTTTTCATGATTGTACACTTGCTTGGCGAAACGAGTTACGATAATTTTCATCAAAACCGGGATCGGATTTATCGTGTCATTTGCAAAGATAAAAATTCCGGCCAATTGGGCGCGCGAACACCATTTCCTCTCGCCAAATCCCTGGAAAACGAATATCTGCATGCGATAAAAACCGTAAAAATATACAAAATGGACTCTCCCGTATATGTCAGGACACCGGAAAATTTTTACAAAGAAGAAATTTTGTTAACGGAACCGTCATTTTTTAACGTATTTTCATTTTTACATCAATCATTATTCTGATTTTATTTATCGTACTCTTTAATTACATACTGCTGTTTATTGCACGGGCGAGCACCCGGTTCAGAGAAATCGGAATGAGGAAAATTATAGGAGCAACACGGAGTTCACTCGTGCTGCAATTCTTTACCGAGACGATGTTAACCTCTTTTTTAGCACCTCCTCTCGCATTATTAATTTATGAACTTGTTCTGACAAAAATAAAATATTTATCAGGCAGTTCAACCATCCCCATCTCGGGATTTGTTTTCTTTATTTTTTTGCTCGTAACAGGAATGGCCGGGCTGATAACAGGTGGGTACGTCGTGTTTTTCCTATTGAAAATCAATCCTGTAAATGTCTTATTGGAAACTCAAAAAAAATTGTCGGGATAATAAAAAACTTCCACTTACGGTCACTGTACAAAACCATCGAACCAACTGTTTTTTACGTGACCACATCCCGTTTTAACCAGATTATCATTCGTTTACAGCCGACAAACATGAACGAAACAATTGAATATCTGAGAGCAACGTGGAGTAAATTTGCTCCGGATGAGCCCTTCAGATACTCATTTGTTGAGGAAAACTGGAACGAATTGTATCAAATTGAAGAAAACTTTGGTAAGCTGATCAACAGGTTTACATTCTTGGCCATTATCACAGCATCTCTGGGTTTACTGGGTTTAACCCTTGTCCTGACTCAAAACAGACTGAAAGAAATCAGCATACGCAAAGTAATGGGCGCTTCCATTCAGCGAATCCTTTTCACGCTTTATAAAGATGTATTAAAATGGGTGACTCTGGCCGCCGTTTTTGCCCTGCCTTTTGCCTGCTGTGCCATGAATATATGGCTGCAGCACTTTGCCTACCGGATAAATGTGACCGTCTGGCCGTTTGTGCTGGCAGGACTGACGGCGCTGATAATTGCGCTGTTGACGGTCAGTTGGCAAACGCTGCGGGTGGCGACGGTGAATCCGGTGGATACGATAAGATATGAATGACAAACAGTGCGGTTCACTCTGCCTGCTAGACGGGAAGCGTATCAATAGTATGTTTTTCTCTTTTAGTGGGTGGTTTTCTGTCCGATCCATTACATTCGTACGCCATCTTACAAACTCAAGATTACGGACGATTTTTACAACCAATTTTCGAACCATCACCGCCTTGTTTTTAAAACAGCACCTGGTTTGAAAAAGGATGAACCATAAAATACATTCACAACCTCGCACCGTTTCCAAAAGTAACATATTCCCCAATACATTTCCTGCCCTTAAACTCATGCTCTTTACCTTTAGACCGAAAAAACCATCCGCTGTTGCAAAGAATTTGATTCCTTTCGGATTACGTGAGAGCACCCAAAGCAAATACGCGCCCGGTGACCACTTGGATTTCGCATTTTCGAAAAACATCGATTCAATCGCAACGGTGTGGTAATTTATCTCCAGTTTTATCTTGTTGTTGTTATTTGTGCCCGTTATGCAAAACCTTGCGGGATATTCAACATTTAAAGCGCGGCAAAACTTTTTTTCGAAAATTTCCATTCCCGGATCAAAAAACTGGTAAATTCCATTCTTTTTTTTACAATCACATTTGCATGTATTTGATTTTTGGCATCAAAAAAAAGCGTATAAACCACATCCAATTTCGGGCTGTAAATCCTGCCCCAGTACAATTTCCGAACCGGGACAAACAACGGAAAAATACCGGAATCCACATAATCCACATAGCCGGGAAGACATTTAAATTTTATATTTTTATTCACAGTATTTAATCCGCCTTTCACAGGCGCATGCACAAGCAATGGCGTCCAATGCAGAGCTGATCCCTTAAATCCGGTCAGCGTCAACGGTTTCATTTTATCAAATCCGTGCACCGATCCGGTTGTGACAAAAGACAGGGAAATATCATCAAGCGGAACATGGATAAAAGCACCGGTTTGAGTGATCTCGAATCGCCAATTTTTACCCTCAAGCTGCACGAACGGTGCATCATTGCGCAGAATAGTACCGGAGAGCTCTTTTGTAATCTTGATCGGAGTTGCACCGGGAGCTGCCCTGACCAGAGTAAATCCTTTTCGCTGGAACCTTTTAAAAAACAGCAACACAAAATATCCGAAAATATATTCGCCGTTGTCGGTCACCAGATCAAAATACCACTTTTGAAACCGATAGCTTGCCATATTTTTTTACTTATTTTTGGTAAACAATCATCTTTTTATTAAAAATCAGTACTACCAGCAATAGCAAGGTTGTGCCATAAAAGAATCCCTTTAACCACACCGCCCATATTGAGTAATCGGAAAAAGCAGCAGTCATACCGGCCTGTGAGGGGAAAAAGGCGGGAAGACTGCGGATAATTTGCTGATTTTGCGCTCCTTGATAGTATAAAGGATTTTGAAGCCATCCGATATCGATGTTCACCAGCAAAACCACAAAAAGGATGCCTTCCAATTCCCGTCGAAACAGCGCTCCGACCATCAGACCATACGCTCCGTAAATGTAACCCATCAACAGAAAACTCATGAGCATATAAAACAAATAAATCGGGCGTAAGAAAATCAGAGAAACAGCTGCAAAAACAGCAGATACCAGTAAAAGAACCGTCATCAAAACACACAATTTCGCCAGCACCAGTTGCATCCTGGAAAAACCGCATAAAATCAACCGTCTGTTGGCCGGAGTATTTCTCTGAATTAAAACCATTGAAATAAAGGCCGAAAGTAAAGCCACAGTCGTCAATCCGATAAAAACGATGCCGGCGTTTCGTTGAGTCACACGAATCACTGGCTCGGGAAAAATGGCTACCAGTTTGAAATAAACCGGCGCTGTTTTTGTGGTTAAAACCGTAAGGCAAAAAAACACCAGGGGGATAAGGCCTAAAAGTAAAACAACGATTCGGTTTCGTACCAGTTCCTGGAAGGTCAAAAACATTGCAGTTTTCAGGTTTGAGAAGCGCATCCCAGGACTCCATCCTTTAAATAATACCGCTCATCGATTTGAGTGGTGTCATAGATTAAATGGGACACAATGATACTGCTGACCCCCTTTTGTTTTCTACTTCTGATATATTCCCAGAATTTGACATAAGATTCCCAGTCAAATGCAGAATATGGTTCATCCAAAATTAACAAGGCAGGCTCGTGCAGTAATGCGATGATCAAGTTTAATTTTTGACGTGTGCCGCCTGAGAGTTTCGCCACGCTAATAAAACGGTATTGTTCGAAGCGAAAAAATGTCAGCAAGTTTTGTACGCAATTTTCTGTACCGGCCCGCTCGTACAATCCATAAGCATCTGCAAACAGGGATAAATTTTCCTGAACGTTTAAACCGTTAAACAACTCAGGTTCCTGAGGACAGTATCCCATTTTTACATTCCTTTGACACGATCCGTTGTCCGCCTTGAGCGAGCCGACCAGAATTTTCAGAAATGTTGTTTTACCGCTGCCGTTTTCGCCCTCGATACCGATGACTCTTCCCGGAGACACAACAAACGAAACATTCTTCAATACCTTTTTCGCACCGAATGATTTTTCCAGATGGTTAGTTTGCAATAGAAGAGAAACGGCCAAATCCAACCTCCATTATTTGATTAGAAAAAACAGGGTACGCAATCCACAACGTGCTCCTTTTTCACTGGATGATTATAGGGCCCCAGGCAGCGAAAATCCCGCCGTTTGTAGGTGCCGAACAATTCCTGATTGCCGGCACGGCAGCCGCCGCCACAAACGGACCGGTAGGTGCAATCCCTGCACTCAGCCGGAAGGCATTTAAATTCAAATAATCGAGAATTTTGAAACCGGTTTTTATATATGGTCCAAATATTGTCATGATATATATTTCCCAGCGGAACATCATTTAGAAACGGACAGGGCTGTACATTCCCGTCCGCTTTAATGGTCAGTACAAAATTCCCGCCGGAACAGGCGTTCCCGGTTAACATGTAGAATTTTCGTACAAAAGCCGCGTGCCCGGGATTTTTCTCCACTAAAACCCAGTGTTTGATCTTTTGCCACTCGCCGGGATCGATAACAAGCGCGTCATTTTGTTTTTGGGGTATGTATTGGTAATACAACGGATCGGCACCCAGTTTTTTTTCGACGAAATGATATATCTGCTGATAATCTTGGTAATTTTTTTTATGGATAGCGGTGAACGTATATACTTTGATACCGGCGGCTTTTAGGTGGCCGATATTTTTCACCGTTATGGCCCATGAGCCCTGT
Organism: Candidatus Zhuqueibacterota bacterium; assembly: GCA_016931775.1. Classification (GTDB taxonomy): domain Bacteria; phylum Zhuqueibacterota; class Zhuqueibacteria; order Residuimicrobiales; family JAFGEC01; genus JAFGEC01. The sequence goes on from JAFGEC010000017.1 coordinate 9,218, forward strand.
TTACCGGTAAAAGCATCGTGAATTTCCCGCCGATGGGACACGAGGGTGACCAGAGCGGCATCCAGTCCGGCGGTTTTTAATTTCGCCGCCCGTTCTTCATCGGCAAAAATCCCGTTGGTATACATTGAAATAAACGGCACACGAGCCCGGTATTTGGCATAATGGAAAATATCCTCCAGGTCATGCCGCAGCAGCGGTTCACCGCCGAGAATCTCCAAACGTACGCGGCAATCCCGGATATCGTCTAAAAATTTATAAATCTTTTCGAGCGGCAGCCTGGTATCATTTTTATGGATATAACACATTTCACAGGACAGAGTACAGGCCGTATTCACCTCCAATTTAACGGAATACACAAATCCCCCCACCAACCAGCGCGCAAACCGGGCATACAGTCTGTCCGCAGGTGGAATATGGGACAAAACATCAAACGCGGCTAAAAAATAATCCTGCTGGCGGGCAACCCATCGGCTCTTGATCCTGGGTGCAAAATCCAGAACGCGGTTTTTTTGAATCCCTGGGCCATAATCCATCATTTTTGACTCCTTAGTAAAGATTCGGTGTAATGTTATATTCCGTCTTTAACAGACACACCAGAAAATCACTCCAGCGTAAGACACTTGAACGAAAAAACAGAATTTGATACAGACGGTTTTTTGCGGGCAGATAAAGCTGCAATTTTTTATTGCCTTCGATGGTAACCGAACGTATATCCGATATGGGAATTTCCGCATGCCCATCGGCGGCAAGAATCCTTTGATCGGTCATTAAAAGTGGTTCGCTTGTCATAAGGGAAAATTTATCCCCTTCCGCCACTGCGAGTTCGCAGTCCATCATCTCGCCCAGTATCTTTTCTCCGGCCTTTAAATTTTCACCGGCGTCGTGAAGGGGATCGATTTCTATCAGATCTTTTTCACCGATGCGAATTTTTTGACTCGCCTGAAACAACGACTGCCGGATGGTTTTCCCGTTTTTTTCAAATTCCAGAGAATAATCAGCGTGTAACAAAAAATACGCATTACACCCCAAACAGGATAAGGAATTGGATCCGGATACAACCAATGTATCAAATTCAAAACAAACCGGACAGCGGTAAATTAAAACAGGCAATCCATGGACGATTTTTTTAGAGTCACATTTAGAAGGACCGTCGTCCGTTTTTAAAACATTTTTAAGTCTTGATTCGATCTTTTCCAACGTAATTTTATCGTCCAGTTGTACCGGCGGGCCGACATGGACCGTTATCTTTGCTTTCCGTACTCCACTTGCCCATCGCGGCCATGCATGATAATTGCCCGTAATCCGTACCGGCAATATGGGAATGGATGGGTTTTTCTGCATCAGTTTAAGGACCTCCTGCTTGAACGGACCGGATGCACCGGTCCAACTGCGCTCTCCTTCCGGGAAGATACCGATTACGCCGCCTTCCCCGAGACGTTTTTTTACCTGTTTGACACACCGGATATCGGCACGAAACCGCATTTTGGGAATAGAGAAGAATTTTTTAAAAAGAATCCGCGATATCTTTTTCCGGAACATCTCAAATGTGGTGATATAGGAAATGGGAAATGGAATTGCTGTGCCGATTAAAAACGGATCCAGATAATTTCGGTGGCGCGCGACCACAAAAAACGGCGGTTTTGGGAGTAAATTAGGCCGGATTTTTTTCTTATAACAAAACAAAATTTTAAAAACGATAAAAAAGGGAATTCTCACCAATTGGTATAATCTCGGAACGAGGAGTCCTGTCGTACGTCGGTAATAAGGGTATTCATGGGGTAACCGTTTTTCCAACCGGGCTTCTTCCCATCGAATGTAAGCATATTCAACCAGTAAAAAAAGGGGGAATACCAGCAACAGAAATGCCTCCGATCCCAACCGTATTCCAATACCCAAAAGCATCAGATCGAAAAACAGGTAAATAGGATGCCGCCACCAGGCAAAAAGTCCCTGTCGCACAAGATTTTCAGGCGGGTAGGCGGATACCGGCCAGGTTTTACCTAAGAAGCGAAACTGAAACACGGCCGTTAAAAACAAAATACCCGCGACGATGGCCAATCCGAAT
>JAFGEC010000018.1 GCA_016931775.1 Candidatus Zhuqueibacterota bacterium
AAAAAGTTTAAAGCGTTGCGCCGATTGCATACAACAGTCGAGTCGGATATCAATTGTCTGGAACATCACGGCTTAAACAAATGTCCGGACAAGGGAATGCCGAATTTTAGAAAATATACTTCAATCGGCGTAGTAGCATATAGTCTCCATAAACTAGGCAATATTCTTATCAAGGAAGATCGAATACGATTGTCAAAGAACAAAAAAATACCAATTGCAGCGTAGTAGGTCAATATTACTGATTAAGATTTATCCGTTAGAGACGTACGTCTTAAATTTGTAAATAATCGTAAAAATCGTCTATTTTGTTCATTTTATATAAAATTTTGATTGCCTGACAGCGATAGTCTATTCAATTTTTTTAAATTTTGTTAATGTCGCTAATTTTTTTACTCAAACCTGGCAAATAGGTGTTTTCGGCCAGGCACTAATTACTTCGATTCCTTCCTTGGGAGTTATGTCTGCCATCGGTCTATTTCTTGAAATGGGGGGATGTGTAACAAATTTTGAATCAGCAAAAAATATATCGTCTTTTTGGGGCTTGCATCCAAAAATCGACATGAGTGGGGATGGAGGCACCGTTTATAGAATGAGCAAAGAGGGACGATCAATGCCGAGAGCTATACTTTTTATGGCCGTTCTGAATGGTATTAAAACGAAATCTTTTATTTTTGATCTTTATCAAAAAGAATTAAAAAATGGAAAATGCAAATTGTCGGCAATTGGTGTATGTATGCATAAATTAGCACGAATTGTTTTCGGTGTCTTGAAAAACAACACGCCATTTGATCTGAATATTGACAAGCAGAATAAAACCCGATCAATATCGAAAAAGAAAAAAACGTCAAACAATTCTGAAAATCGTTGGTATCAAAAAGAGGACCAGGATGCTCCCATTTCAAAAAGACAACATAAAAAAAGAAAGGAACGAGAACAGTCTCAAGGCAAGAATATTGCCGTGTACGAGATCAAAATTCCCGGACCTTCCAAGGCTCTAAGTTCATGATTTTATCTGTGAATTCAAAGAATTTTTTATTTGGACATTACATTATGTCCAAATAAAAAACTTGACTTTTACCAGAGAAACTATCCACAATCCATTTTATTGCTGTAAACAACCGGCGGTTTCCCGCCTCGAACGTTGATACCAGTGGATTAATAACCAGTTTTTCATCCTTTATAAATATTCGCGAAAACATGCTGAATATATAATCGCATGAATTCACCCAAAACAGGATCTATTTCCCATAGTTAAATAGTAATTTAACTTCAACTTCCGATAACGATCGATTATAGATTCTAAGATCATCGATTTTACCGTTAAGCCACCGATTTAAATTTTTAACTAAATTATTATTGTCATGATAGATCCCTATTTTAAGTGGATCATTTTCAGTTATATAGAATCCTGAATAGTTAATATAGGCATCTAACTCGCCATTAACATACACTTTATTTGTATTATAATCTCGGGTAAAAGCTACATGGTACCATGTATCACGCCGAAAAACAGTATTTGTAGACAGAACCGAATTTGAACTATTACTCGTTCCAAACCAATTCTCAATTTTATTTATTGAAACACGTACATAAGTATCTCTTTGATACCCAGTATCATGAGCCTTAGCCAGGATGTAATCTTGATTTATATTTTTGCCATCATTTATGTTCTCGGTATAAAAAAAATATAGTTTCTAACTTTATTTAATCAAATCTTTGGCAAAAACCTTGTTTTTTTCTGTTCAATCTCAGTAGCAACCGAATCCCAAAAAACTCACCTTATCAGCTTATTAATTCGCCAAATATCACGACACCTTCGGTGAACACTCAGAATATCAGAAATCCCTTTTTTTTATCTCTTCTTTACAGATGCGAAGGTTTTCACGTGCCAAGTCGTCGCCAGGATCCATCTCAACCGCTCTGCTCAGGTACTGAAGCGCTTCATCTAAACGACCCACCTCAAATAGACTCCAGCCTAAATCATTTACACATTCCTGATTTTCGGGATCAAGTTCATACGCTTTCTCAGCGGCCCTAAGGGCCTCCTCCAACAAATTTTCATGACTTGCGCAACAACTGACTCCGCGAAAAAATGAGTCTCGCTTGGGAAAACGATTCAGAGCCGCTCTAAACAACTCAAGGCCGTCAGCATAGTGCCCTGATTGAATAAGAAAGTCACCGGCCTCCTCAATAATGTCTCCAAGATCTGACTCGCCGCCGTCGGCCGCACTCGGCGGAAGAGATAGAAGTGAATGAAAAAGCTCCCTGCCATGATCCGGCTTGTTGCGTTGGTACTCTACAGAACCCAAACTCATAATCGCTGGCGCATATCCCGGATCTATTTCTAATGCATTTTCCAGAGATTGAATTGATGCTTCTATCTCACCACACGAAGTCAGGAAAATGCTTTCCGCATATTCCTCCTGAGCGAAAAAGCGTTTTTTCTCGAAAGTCATCTCTGAAATTTTGGGATTGCCATTGTTGTCAGAAATCACACTCATTGATAACCTCTCCAACCTACTATGTTGTCCTTTCAATCAGTGAACTATCTTTGAAAGCGTAAGCTTAAAAATCTGTGATTTATATTTGCAGAACGTTCCAGGTCTGTATTACCGACTTTATCTACATACATTCGATATTTTAAAGTCATTTCTTTCATTGTTTACCAAAAAAAATATATATTACAGCCCACACATTTCTTGGTGGTTTACCTTTTCTTTCAATATACGAGTTGGTCTTGTTAACGATATATTACTTTAAATCTGTCAACATTTATTTACAAGTCTTTTGGAACTTTTCCGGTTATTCATCTATCTCTAGTCATCAATTAAAATTCTATAGGAGTAAAAATCCCGTTGTCGCGCCTCACTTGAATTCCCACGCTGAGGGCTTTTTAATTTCTGAGAAATACTAGTTAATATATCTGAAAAAATCAAGATGATTCTTGAACTATTGGTAATATCTCAGTTATGGGCGGAAGGTGCGACGCACCGACCCTCGGCATCTTTTTAAGCATTTAAATTACATATACTTAGAAAAAGGAGGTGCGTCGCACCTGTTCTGTCCCATCCGAAACTGAGCTTTTACAACTATTGACATTTTCATCACTTTTGTTATATTTTGAGCAAATGAAAGACTGTTTTTTTTAAAGCCCATCACCCATGAAACTTCAGGAACACGAAGAACGCACCCTCAAACTCGCCGGTATCCGGGCCACGGATATCCATAAATGGATCGACGGCTTTTTTGATGCCGAGGGTTTTACCCGGTTTCTTTTTACCGGCCGAACGCCCGGTTACGATCCCTACGACCACCGCAAACACCGTCACTGTACCGAAGCCCTGCAGGAGGCCTATAAAGAATTCGAAGGCAAGTACACCCGCGAACAGATCAAAATGGTTTTTGAAAGCCATATCAAAGACGACTATAACGGCTATATCCCGACGCGTGAAGATTTTGCAAACGGCACCTTTAAGGAAAAATTCCACGAAAGCGCGGATCGCGTCCTATCCGAAACAATTTTGAGCCGGGATGAATTGTCCGAATATTTTGCCGGCAAACATTACGAGCGTGAAACGGCGGGTTTGAAAGGATTTATACTGCAAATCGTACTGCCGACCATTGCAACCATCGCCCTGTTCATTACGGCCATTTTTGTGGTGATTTTACCCTTTTTCCGCAACAGCATGATGGAACGCAAACGCGAGACCATCAGGGAATTGACATCCGCAGCTGCCAGTTCCATTTATTATTTTATCCAACAGGAACAAAGCGGCACCCTTGACCGGGCTTCGGCCCAAAAACTGGCGGCAGCCGAGGTCGATAAAATGCGCTACGGTGTGGACAACAAGGACTATTTCTGGATCACCGACATGTCACCGCGGATGATTACCCATCCGTACCGGCAGGAATTGATCGGCCGGGACCTGTCCAATTACCGCGACAGCGAAGATCCGGCGGGACAGAGATTGTTTGTGGAATTTGTTCGTCTGGTGGAGGAAAACGGTGATGGCTATCTCCACTACCGCTGGCAGTGGATGGACGACTCGACACGCACCGTGCCAAAACTCTCGTATGTGCGGGGCATTCCCGAATGGCAGTGGATTGTGGGAACGGGTATCTATATCCACGATGTGGAGGAAGAACTGAGCCGGTTGACCCACAGGCTGTTGCTGGTGTTTTTCTTTATCACGACGGGACTTTCCGTGCTTTTATCCGTCGTCGTGCTTCAAAGCCACAAAATCGAAAAAAAACGCCGCCGCGCACAGGATGGACTTTTGGAGGCCAAAGACCGGTACCGCGCGCTGGTCGAAGCATCCAACGAAGGATTTATCCTTGTCGTTGACGGAAAAATCGTTTTCTCCAATAATACCATTCAGCGTTTGACCGGTAAATCGGACGAACAACTGGCGGGTAAATCCCTCAAAGAGCTTTTGCCTGCAGACTTACCGGAGAATGGACCGGTTTTGAAACATTTGAAAGATTTGTTGAACGGCAAATCCGGCGGCGCACAATTTGAAGCCCGGCTGATGGGGGCAGATCAAAAGCCTGAAAACGTGTTTGTCACCACATCTAAAATATTCCTGTCGGAAAAAATCGGCTTTATCATCTCCTTTCGCAAAATCGCACGCGAGCCTGTGGTCCTGTCACTGGAATCCCATGAAAACAGATGGACGGCCGGAAGTTACCTGGAAACACAAGTCCGTGACGTGATGAGCGATCCCACGAAAAACCGCCATGCCCCTGCTGTTTCGGAAACGGCCACCATCCTCGAAGCCGTACTGCAACTGGCGAAATCATCCCAAGGCATTCTCCGTGTTTTAAATAAAAACGGAAAAACTACCGGCCAGGTGACCTGGCGTGAAATCGCCTGGAAAAGCGCCGGTCTGCCCATTGGAATGATTCTGGATATCGAAAGCAGTACCAACAGCGCGGGCGTCATCGATACCCTGAACCGGCTTCCCAACCTAGTCAGTCAACTGAACAACGAAGGCGCCAAGGTTTCGACTTTGAGAGATATTATCGGCCGTATTTATGATGCGGCGGTGAGTGCTTTGTGCCGGATATCCATCGATGAATTGGGCGCGCCGCCGGTGGACTTTTGCTTTGTTTCACTGGGAAGCAATGCCCGCCGCGAAATGACCATGTTTTCCGATCAGGACAATGCGCTCATTTATGAGGACAGCACCTTTTTACCGAAAGATATTTTTGAAAAATATTTTTCCCGATTATCGCAACGGGTTTGTTCCAAATTGGACCAGACCGGATTTTCTTACTGTCCGGGAGGGATAATGGCCGTCAACCCAAAATGGTGTATGCCCCTGTCCGCATGGCAAAAACAGTTCGAACGCTGGATCGCCGATCCCAATCCTGATGCATTGCTGCAAATAAACGTTTTTTGCGACATCCGTCCGTCATTCGGCAATAATATGCTGGCCGAAAATCTGAGGCAGCACGTACTCGACACCGCCGGCCGCTCACCGGAATTTTTTCTCCACTATGCGCGTAACTGCCTGCTGTATAAACCGCCCCTGAACCTGTTCGGCCAGCTGCCAACCGGAATTTTGGATGCGGTCAGAGCGGTCAATATCAAACAATGCCTGAAACCTATCGAAACATTTGCACGAATATATGCCCTCAAGTACGGCATCCAGGAACCCTCTACCGAACAGCGCCTGGAGAAACTGGCCGACATCGGTATTTTGCAGGACACCGCGCTGGACGAGATCAAACAGATATTCGACTATTTATGGAAAATCCGGTTTTACAATCAACTGGTTCTGCACAAAGATCTGCGAAAAATCGACGACGAGCTGGACATCGACAAACTGTCCGCTCAACAGCGTCAACAGCTCCGTAAAACTTTGACAACCATATCGTCGTTTCAAACCCGGTTGAGTTACCATTTTCTGGGAGTGAATTTGAATGCGTGAGGGATTGTTTATTTTCCAACAACCGTCGTTACCCGTCTCAAATCCCGTTTACCTCATCCTGCCAATGCCCGAATACCATCCAGCACATCGCAGAAATTTTCAAACGTCCTGTACTCGATCCCCTTTTCCTCACAATACCGCTGCAAATCCGCCTTGGCAAAGGTCACATCGGCCTCCGCCAGTGCACACAAATCGGAATAACCATCCCCAACATACACCGAAAATTCATCATCATGAGTAAGGCGGCGGATATGGTAGCCTTTGCAGTTTGCGCACACACCACAGCCCTGGGCAAAATATGGAAACGAAATCCGCAGCGTACCATCGGAATTTATATCCATATGGTTTGAAAAAATATCGATATCACCCATGCCGTTTAAAACAAGCATCCTTTTGATATACGCGTCCATGCCGTCGCTCAGCACAGCCAAAGGAGTATTATTTTCCCTGCAATAAGCATAAAATAATTTAAATCCCGGATCCAGCGGCTGCTGTTCGATAAGCCGGTCCAAATCCCGGGGCAGAATCCGGCTGACCGCCGCCTGGCGTGTCCACAGCTCCCGGCCGGATATTTTTTTGTTCCGCCACTGCTGTACCAGGTCCCACCAAAACCTTTCATCGCCGAATGTCGTAAATACGAGATTTCCCAGGTCATTCAGAGAAATCGTGCCGTCGAAATCGCAAAATATCCGTAATTTTTTCATAAAGAGAATACTAAATTTTTTTGTATTGAAATTATACAACCAAATTCTTGCTTTTGGCCACTGATCCCGCAGTGCGGGATGGATTGAACACGTATAGATTGTCGTTTGATACAATCGAGCGTAAAATGCCTATTTGAATAATTCAATAATGAGAAGAAAAAATAAATTTAATATGTTTTAAAAAAAATATAGATAAGGCTCTGTTTATTAATAATCTGTCCCGCTGAGCGGGATCAGTGTCGATCCGTGGCTAAAAAAACAAAGTAAAATAGTAATCGTTATAAATAAAAGCAATATCATTAAAGTTAAAAAGTTGACGGCTATGCGGAATTAATCCGGTTCAAAAAATACAATTAATTTATAAAGTAAATACTTAAAGGCCTGCACCTTGTTAATAAAAAACAACGCCCGCCTGTATTCGGCGGGCGTGATCAAAACCATATATTTTCAATTCACTTATTTATTCACAATTGCAGCTTGTGCCGCAGCCAGTCGCGCAATCGGCACGCGGTACGGTGAACAGGAAACATAGTTCAAACCGACGCGATGGCAGAATTCGATGGATTTCGGATCGCCGCCGTGTTCGCCACAGATACCGACCTTGAGGTTACTGCGGCTGGAACGCCCGTTTTTCGTTCCCATCTCCACCAACTGGCCCACACCCTCCTGATCGAGACTCTGGAAGGGATCTTCCGGTAAAATCTTGCCGTCGAGATAAATCGGCAAAAATCCGCCGATATCATCACGGGAGAAACCGAACGTGGTCTGAGTCAGATCGTTTGTTCCGAAGGAAAAGAATTCAGCGTGTTTTGCGACCTCGGCAGCCGTTAACGCGGCGCGCGGGATCTCGATCATGGTGCCCACCAGATAATTAAACTTGACGCCGGTCTCTTTCATCACGGCAGCGGCCATTTTACGGATGATGGCTTCCTGGTTCTTGAACTCGGCAGCCGTGCTGATGAGCGGAACCATCACCTCGGGATGCACCTCGACGCCTTCCTTGGTCAATTCGGCGGTGGCTTCAAAAATTGCACGAGCCTGCATTTCGGTGATTTCAGGATAAGCGATACCCAGGCGGCAGCCGCGGTGACCGAGCATGGGATTCAATTCGTGTAATGAGGCAATACGGGCTTTAAGTTTTTCATCAGGAATACCCAGTTCACCGGCCAGCTCTTTCACCTGATCGTCCGTCAGCGTGACAAACTCATGCAAGGGAGGATCCAGTAAACGCACGGTCACCGGTTTACCGGCCATGGTCTTGAGCAATCCTTTAAAATCTTCTCGCTGGAACGGCAGCAGTTTCATGATCGCCTTGCGCCGTTCCGCTTCGTTCTCTGCAACGATCATCTGGCGCATTGCGGAAATTCGTTTCGGATCAAAGAACATGTGCTCGGTTCGGGTTAGACCGATACCTTCAGCACCAAAATTTATGGCCTGCTGGGCATCGGCGGGTGAATCAGCGTTTGTGCGGACACCCAGAGTGCGCGTTTCATCGGCCCAGGTCATCAATTGCTTATATTCCGTGTTTCCTTCCAGGTCGGGACCGACGGTCGTAATGGAACCTTCATAAACAATCCCTTTCGTTCCGTTCAAAGAGATCCAATCACCTTCTTTGATAACTGTGCCAGCGACGGTCATCTGTTTTGCTCTTTCGGGTATCTGGAGTGCCGAACAACCCACGATACAGGTTTTACCCCATCCACGAGCGACTAAAGCAGCATGGCTGGTCATACCGCCTTTAGCGGTCAAAATAGCGACGGCAGCGTGCATACCGTGAACATCTTCGGGAGAGGTTTCATTGCGGACAAGGATTACTTTTTTGCCCTGTTTTGCCCATTTTTCGGCTTCATCTGCTGAAAAAACGGCCTGACCGGACGCACCGCCGGGACCTGCAGGCAGACCTTTCGCCAACAGGTTTGCTTTCTTTTCCGCTTCAGGATCCAGCATGTCATGCAGCAATTCATCCAATTGCGAGGGTTTCACACGCATCAGGGCGGTTGTTTTATCGATCATACCCTCATTACACATTTCAACAGCCATCTTGACGGCAGCCGGACCGTTACGTTTGCCAACACGTGTTTGAAGCATCCATAAACGGCCTTCCTGAATCGTGAACTCGAGGTCCTGCATGTCGCGGTAATGGTGTTCAAGCTTGTTCCGAATATCATAAAGCTGTTTGTACACTACGGGCATTGCTTCTTCCAAGCTCTTTAAATGAGCGGTGCCTTCTGTCTTTGTATCCGTATTCAACGGATTCGGAGTACGTATACCGGCAACAACGTCTTCACCCTGCGCATTTACCAGCCATTCACCGTAAAACAGGTTGCTGCCTGTGGCGGGATTTCGTGTAAAACAGACGCCGGTGGCACTGTTATCGCCCATGTTACCGAAAACCATAGACTGTACATTCACCGCTGTTCCCCATTCATCGGGAATTCCTTCAATTTTACGGTAAGCGATGGCACGCTTTCCATCCCAGCTTTTAAAAACAGCACCAACTCCACCCCACAACTGTTCCATCGCATCATCAGGAAATTCTTTACCCAGAACCTGTTTAATTTTCGCCTTGTAAATTTCAGCCAACTCTTTTAAATCTTTTGCGGTCAACCCGGTATCCAGCTCGACGCCTCTGGCTTCCTTCATTTTTTCCATCTCTTTTTCCAGTTGCATGCGGATGCCCTTTCCTTCCTCAACCTCGACACCCGCCGCTTTTTCCATTACCACATCCGAATACATCGTAATCAATCTGCGATATGCATCATATGCGAATCTCTCATTGCCTGTTTTTGCGATCAAGCCTTTAATGGTTTTGCTGGTCAAACCGACGTTTAATACGGTTTCCATCATACCCGGCATGGATTGACGGGCACCGGACCTTACGGATACAAGCAACGGATCGTTTTCATCTCCAAACTTTGTACCCATAATAGCTTCAACCGATCTTAAAGCATCGTTTACCTCCTGGTCAAGACCTTCGGGATATTTGCCTTTATTCTGGCTGAAAAAAATGCAAACATCCGTCGTAATTGTAAATCCTGCCGGAACCGGTATACCCAGGCTTGCCATTTCAGCAAGGTTTGCACCTTTACCGCCCAGTAGATTTTTCATACCGGCTTTCCCTTCGGCCTTACCTCCGCCAAAACGGTAAACGTTTTTTGTTTGTGTCATCTAATCCTCCTTAAAAGATCATTTAATGATATAATTTTATTATTATTATTAGTTTTGGGCTATATTTTTATTTAATATTTCCCTGTATTGAACGGGATCCTTTAAAACATCGCACGCCTTGATAAGAACCGAATCACTGGCGAACATACTCTCATAAGACGCATCGCTGCCGAATTTTTTACCGATAATTTCACGTTTGAGAATCAGCTCGACCTGATCCTTTGATTTTTGTCTTTCCATCTCTTTGACTGAATTAAACTGGTCGTAAATATTATTCACAGAGGCTTCAATCTTGTCAAAATACCCCTCCTTTTTTGCGATTTTTTCCAGCGACTGCAGTTCGGAATATCCGTCGGGTTCAAAATCGAATTCCTTTTCCTTTATAAAATCAAAAAAATCATTGACAGTTTTTTCGGTGACATTAAAATTTCTGTCGATGTCCGGATTTTCACTTAAAAAGGTCAGACTGTAATTAAAAAACATGGACTGGCGCAACAGCTCCAGCACAAATTGAGTAGCTTTTCGATGTTCATTTTCAACCATTACATCAGGCCGGATTCCGCCGCCACCGAGGACAACACGCCCGTTCCTGGTATAATATTTTTCCTGCGGCTTTGCTTCCTCTTTTTTCTTATCTTCCTCCCCTTCTTCAGTTTCCGCATCCCGCCTGTTAATAAAAATAGAGTTGGCACCGCGTTCAAAAATATCCGGTTTTTGAATCAGCCGGCCGCTGGGCATAAAATATTGTGCCGTGGTGAGTTTGAGTTGATGTTCACCGCGCCGGTCGATAGGCACGACTGTTTGAACAAGGCCCTTGCCGAAAGATTCCGTACCAATAATTATACCTCTATCCAGGTCTTGTATTGCACCTGCAACGATTTCCGAGGCCGATGCACTGCCGGCATTGATGAGAACAACCAGGGGCATATCTCCCACAATCGGATTGGATTCGGCCCGGTAATCCTGCCGCGAATTTTCCCACCGTCCCTCCGTATAAACGACAAGCTCACCTTTATCGACAAAAATATCCGCGACGGAAACCGCAACATCCAGCAGACCGCCCGGATCGTTACGCAAATCAAGGATGACTGCTTCCATTCCCTGATCCAATAACCGTTCCACAGCATCTCGCACCTGTTCATCTGCGCCGCGGTTAAACCGGGAAAGTTTTACAAGTCCTATACCGGGCTGCACAAAACCGGAATACTCAATATCAGAAACCACAATTTCATCGCGGACCAAACGAAAAACAATCGGTTTTGCCTCACCAACCCGCTGGATCTCGATGACCACCTCGCTGCCCCTTGTCTTCCCACGTAACCGGCTCGCTGTTTCCGACAGCCCTTCATTTTTAGTGGCTTTCCCGTCTATCTTTATGATCTGATCGCCCTCGCGGATACCGGCCCTGAATGCTGGACTATTCGGGAATGGTTGATCCGAGACCGTCGGCCAGCCGTTTCGAATGGAGATACGCATACCCACGCCATAATATTTACCCCGGGTCATAATCTCCAATTCATCCTGCCCTTCAGGTTCCAGATACACAGTGTATGGATCCAACTGATCGAGCATCCCCTGAATGCCTGCGCGGGAAAACCGTTCGGGATCAATCTCCTCGATGTACCGGTCAAATACCTGCTCGTAAACCTTACCGAACAATTGTATGTTTTCGATGACATCCCTGTAGGTGTCTTTTTTACTTTTTCCCCACAGATCGGGAGAGTTACCAACAATCGCCAGAATTCCCAGTGAAGCAAGTAACAGCAAGAAAATATTATTTTTTCTCATTTTTTTCCTCACAATACCGTTAACTTAAATACAACAAAATTTATACTTTTGTTATTTCATTATAAAAACGTTCATTCATTATACGGCAAATATTTTTATGAATCGAATCCACCCTGCCGTGACCGTCTATTACGACAATCCGTTCCGCTTCTTTACGAGCGATATCCAAGTAGCCCTGGCGAACTTTGTTTTGGAAACCCATCCCTTCCGCTTCCAACCGGTCATCACAATCGGATACTTTTTTACGCATCAAAGCCCGTTTGGGTTCCACATCCAGAAGAAACGTAATGCCCGGCATCAGGCCGCAGGAACCGAGAATATTTGCCCGTTCAACAGCGGCCAGATCCAGTCCGCGCGCATATCCCTGATAGGCGGTTGTTGAATCGTAAAACCGGTCACAAATGACAATTCCACCCAAAGCCATCTCGGGCAATATTTTTTCCGATACAAGCTGAGAACGTGCCGCTTCGTAAAGCAATAATTCCGTCCAGGGCGACATTTCGCTGTTTGTTTTATCCAGCAATATCGTACGAATCTTTTCCGAAATTTCAGTTGCACCCGGATCACGCAATAAAAGGCAGCGATTTTTCCCACGGCAGGCCTCGTATAAAAGTTTGGCCTGAACCGATTTTCCGGAATAATCTATGCCTTCAAATGTGACGAACAATCCGTTATTCATGCACGCCGCCTTTTCGCATCGTATTTATCAAAGAACGACGTCCAGACTCAATCAAAATAATATTCCCATCCCAAATGAGTGATCAAATTCTCTCCCATCAGGTATCGCAGGGTATTTTTTAACTTTATCAATTGGATAAACAAATCGTGCTCAGGATAAAGTCCTTGAGCCGTCATCGGGCTTTTTAGATAAAACGACAGCCACTCCTGAATACCTCCCAAACCGGCACGCTGGGCCAGATCGATAAACAAGGCCAGGTCGAGCACGATGGGTGCGGCCAGAATACTATCCCTGCACAGAAAATTTACTTTTATCTGCATGGGATAACCCAACCAGCCAAAAATATCAATATTGTCCCATCCCTCTTTATTATCGCCTCGGGGCGGGTAATAATTAATTTTAACTTTATGATACAAATCCTTGTACAACTCGGGATATTTTTCTACTTGTAAAATATATTCCAAAACGGATAATTTTGTCACTTCTTTTGATTTAAACGAGAGGGGTTCATCGAGTACTTCACCATCCCGGTTTCCAAGGATATTGGTGGAAAACCATCCTGTACAACCCAGCATTCTGGCCTTGATTCCCGGCGCCAGAATGGTTTTCATCATGGTTTGACCTGTTTTAAAATCCTTGCCGGCGACGGGGACATTGTTTTTTTTCGCGAGTTCGAGCAGAGCGGGTATATCATGGGTCATATGCGGGGCGCCGTTCACATAAGGTATTCCTGACTTTAACGCGGCATAAGCATAAATCATGCTGGAAGAAATGGCATCATGATTATCAGAGAGTCCTTTTTCAAAACTTTCCAAATCAGCCCAGACCGGAACCGGTTCAAGAAAAATTTCCGTACTGCCGCACCAAACGATGACGACTCGATCCAGGTTATTTTGCGATTTGAAGCGTGCCATGTCCTCCATGAGCTGTTCGGCCGACTCCATTTTATTCTTACCCTGCTTTTTATTAGGACCATCAAGTCTTTTAACATATTTTGAATCAAAAACCGCGGCCATGGGTACGATATGTTCCAACTCGGGCCTGACTTTATTCAAATCTTCGACGGAAAGTACACCCGCATCAAGCGCTGCCTCATAAGCGTTATCCGGGAAAATATCCCAGGCGCCAAAGACGATATTTTCCAGTTTTTCCAGCGGAACAAACTCTTTAATTTTGGGTGTACGGTTTTCGGTTCTTCTCCCCAGCCGGATGGTGGCCATTTGTGTGAGTGAACCGACAGGTTTCGCCAGACCTTTTCGTATCAGCTCGACGCCGGCAATGACCGTGGTACCCACTGCTCCCAATCCCGGCAATAAAATACCCAGTTTGCCCTGCGAAGGCTTGATATTTATTTTTTTCTGTATTATTTTTCACTCCGGTTAAAATATAAACGCTGAATAACAGTAAAATGTGTTAAAACAGCAACGGTAACAATAACAACGACAAGCAACCATTCAAAAAATAAACTTGCAGCTCCAATAAGAACCACACGTTCCGGTCTTTGCATAATGCCGACTTTGCACTCAAAACCGAGAGATTCCGAACGCGCTCTCACATAACTGACCAAAATCGAGCCGATAACGGCCATATAAACGATAAGGGGTAACACAGCACCCATCGTACTCCCATGGTACTTGGATCCGAAAAACAATCCGATACCCAATAGCATGACCGCTTCCGAATACCGGTCCAGGGTTGAATCTAAAAGGGCCCCGAATCGCGTTTCCCTCTTGGCCGCACGGGCGACATTTCCATCGATCGTATCGAAAACCCCACCGATCAGTACAAACAATCCGGCAATCCGGAGGGAACCTTTAAAATAAAAAACCGCGGCGATAAGAGTAAGGGAAAATGAAGCAAAGGAAAAAATATTGGGATTGACATCATATCTGGCAAAAAAATTTATCAAAGGCTGAACAATCTTGAAATATTTCCGTTTCAAGACATCAGGCAGTATTTCAAACCTCATCTTTTCGTCTTTCGGGTTAATCCTTCAACAACCAGAACAAATTCACCTTTTTTGGGTATTCGATCGCTGTTCTCCAGCAAGTCCGTTAACCTGCCTCGTTCGATCTGTTCAAATTTTTTCGTCAGTTCTCTGACAATGGCTGCATTTCTGTCACCCAAAGTCAAAATCAGATCATGCAGTGTTCGTTCAATACGTTTGGGTGACTCATAAAATATCATGGTGCGTGGTTCGGTGGCTAAAAATTCAAGCCGGGTTTTTCGGCCTTTTTTAACCGGGAGAAAACCCTCAAACACAAAACGGTCCGAGGGCAAGCCTGAAACGATCAATGCCGGGACAAAAGCGGTGGCACCGGGAACGGCTTCAACAGTAATGTGTTTTTGAATGGCGGAACGCACCAGATAAAAGGCAGGATCGGAAATGCCCGGTGTGCCGGCATCGCTGACAACAGCGACCGACTTTTGGGCAAGTAAGGATGAAATAATAAAAGGGGTGACTTTTTCCTTGTTAAAATCGTGATAGCTTTTTACGGGTGTGTCAATTTTATAATAATCAAACAATACCCGGCTCTTGCGCGTGTCCTCTGCATAAATTACATCAACTGCTCCAAGGACATTTATTGCCCTTTGAGTTATATCTCCAAGATTTCCAATGGGTGTGCTGACAATAAATAATCTGCCGCCCTCAATTTCAACCTCTTGATCCATGCCATATTTCAAAGTATATTCGGAACAAATTTTCAAATATATATTATAAGAAAATTTATATACAAAGTCAATAAAAAGGATAGTAATATCTCAGTTATGGGTGGAAGGTGCGACGCACCGGCCCACGACATCTTTGTAAATAATTAAATTACATAGACTTAGCAAAAGAAGGTGATGTAGTAAAAAAGTTATGAATTTTCCGGTAAAATGATTAATTATTTAGACAATATTCAAATAAATAAGGAGAATTCAAATGCATCACATTGGAATTGATCTACACAGTAAATTCTGTACTATCCAGCATATAGTAGAAGATGGCAGTTTAGGTTCTAGTACAGAAATAGCAACAGAAAAGGTAGCCCTATTTAAGTATTTTGACAAATTTGATCAAGACATTTCTGTTACTTTTGAAGCAGGTCGAAATTATTGGTCATTTTATAACATGTTGAAGCAACATCCAAAAATAAAACGAATCCAAGTCGTCGATCCACGCCGCAGTCGAAGAGTAAGTGAGGAATTATCTGTGCAAGCCGGGTATGGCCGGGCCAAAAATGATCGTATAGATGCTGAAATGCTCGCTGAGCTGGATCGGCAGAACAGAGCGCCAATCATCAGAGTACCTAACAAAATACAATTTGAACAAAGAACATTAATGCGCCATCGGATGGATATGGTTAATATGCACACATCTATATTATGTAAAATACATTCCATATTGGCGCTCCATGGAAATGACATACGGAAGAATGAATTTCTAAATAATAAACTGGCCCGGGAAAACGCTATTTCAAGTTTATCTGTTAATATACAAGGAATAATTCTAAACTATTATTCGATTTTAACACAGGTGACGGATCAATCGAAAGCATTGGAAATAATAATATTTGAACAAATACCTGATTCGCATCCCAATATTAAGATTCTTCTTACGCTACCTGGCGCTGGGCCAATTATATCTCGCGTAATACATACAGAAACATGGGACATAAGACGATTTAAATTTTATACCTATTATAACAGTTATAGTGGTCTAGCGCCTATGGATGATGAAAGTGCGGGAAAAAGATCCGGACGTATCATACTTAATAAATTTAGTAATCGATATTTAAAATATGCTTTTATTCTGGCAGCACATCATGCCAGAAATCATCCAAAATTTAGGAGAAAGTATCGTTTAGACGAAAAAAAACATGGTGCAATGCGAGCAAAGCTCAATTTGGCGAGACGTTTAAATAAACATGTCTTTTGGATGTTAACCCGCCAACAACCATTTCGAGAATAATATTTTTCTTGAGCTGTTGGTTGCCGCGAGGCGGTCAGAGAGTATCCTGCGACGCATGACCACTTTGATGGTCCTTTGGTGAATATACCTCTGACGGGTTAACAGGCCTGCGAGTAGACATCATGTACAGAATATTTGGGTGTTCGGGACACGAATAAACATCGGTAAAACATTTGGATATTCGGCCTGCAAAATGCAGGACA
>JAFGEC010000179.1 GCA_016931775.1 Candidatus Zhuqueibacterota bacterium
AAAATGAATATCCTATTCGATCAAACAAGTTATATTCAAGAGATTCAAAACGAAAATCTTGAATTGAATGAAATACTAAAGGTATGGCAAGTCATTATATCGGCCAAAAAAGGAAATTTTCAACAAGCAAAAAATATAATAAATGGAACTAAAATTGACAATGAAGGTAAAAAAAATATGTTCTACAATTTAGCAATTAATTATCATGCCAAAGGATTCATTGAAGAAGCAAGATTAGTATTTCAACAAATTAAAACTAATTATCCAGAAGAAGCTCAAGAGGTTCAATTATGTTTAAAGGATTTGGTAGAATATCATCCTATACAAAAACATGAATTATCACACGATGCTTTTAGTGCTCAAAATAAATTCCCATTACCTTTTAGTGCGTTTCCAAATCCTTTTAATTCAGTAACTACAATTGTGTATAATTTAAAAGAATCTGGAATGGTCAATTTAAAAGTATATGATATTCTGGGACGTGAAGTTTGCAATATTATCAACAATTGGCAAGAACAAGGAAATCAGAGGACTTTCTGGAATGGGAAAAATGATTTGGGACATCCTGTACCATCTGGGTTATATTTTATCTCTTTACGTACCGTTCATACTAAAAAAACATTCAAAGTATTGTATATTCTGTAATGATGACTATTCTGTTTTATTATTATAATCACGGATCTGCACAGAATATTAATAAATATAGTTTTATCTTGTTTTTTATAATATATGTAAATTCGTTTTTCTCTCTTATTATTGAGTTAATCAAATAAACATTGTACCCTCGATTGAATTCAACTACTCCCTATTCGTGATCAATCCTTGTTTATCAGTGGGTTAAAAAAGTCGGAACCGCACCAAATGATCATGAATTTTTATACTTTTTAATCCAATTTGACAAATCTTCTCTTGGAATAAGCGCCAGCACCCTTATACGCTGACCGGGCTGCCACTCCAATATCAACCGGTAGTTGATCCCCACCCGAATGCGGTACAGATGCGATACGGCAGTCATCGGAACTGTTTGTTTCCAGACTGCCCTGTCATGGGCGGCAAATCCGGCAGCCTGTTGGAGAGCTTTGGCTGCGACCGCCGGTTCCAGTTTTTCACATTGTTTGATAAATTGATCGGAATATTCCGGCACGAGAATTTTTTTCGGCAACTCTGCGTAGTCTATCGGCTTTTCAGCTTGTTCCCGAAACGTTGGTTCTTTGGGGGATTCGTTTTCCTGTCGAGTTTCCTCCAGTTGCCGGCGCAACGACAATCTCTCTTCCTGTTGATTGCGTAATTCAACCTGCATGTTTTTGACATTACGGCGCAGTTTTTGTATTTTTTCCGCCAGCTCTTTTTTTTCATTATCAGATTCCGGGGTATTTGTCTTGGATACCGGTGCTGTGCTTTGCTGCGCGACAAGTTTATCAAGTTCTTTCTCACGTATTTTCAGCTCTTGCGTTTTATCGGCAATCGTTTTTCGCGCCTGCTTGAGTTGACAAGCCAATTCATTAATTTGTTCGTCTTTTTCCTCGAGCTCGTCGTAGTCAGAACTTACAGAATTATAGTAGCTGACGGCGGGATCATCCCAGGGATCCTGATCCAGATCGACCCGGCAGTTAAAAATAGTATCGACCAGTAAATCATTATCAAAAAAACGGTCGGATTCGCTGATCAGGGCCGTGCGGGCAAATACGATAGCAAGTCCCGGATATTTATGCTCGAATAGAAAAGCCAGCTGCAAAAAGGGATGCTCTGACGGATGTAAATTGCTTTTTGTGATCCCCAAACGGCAAAATTTATCCAGGGCCGCCAGATTTTTATGTCTTTTGACGATTTTATACTCTAATTTTGTCAATTCTGATGCAGTCAAAGTATCGAATGGAACAATTTGGCTGATCCTGTCCGCCAGATTTATATCAAAATTGTCGAGGGCGGAATCAAAAAGATCCTCCATATGACCTTCGGCAAACTCTTTTTTGTTGGGCCTGGAGCGCAGTTCCACGAGCATATTGAGCGCCTGCTCATATAAACTATATAGATGACACGCACGATAGGCGATAAAAAGCTGTTCGGGATTTAATTCCGCAGGCACCAGTTTTTGTAACTCATGCGGGGGCATTTCTTTAATCAGTTCCGCATCCTCAACAAGCCCCGGCGCTTTTTTTACTTCCGTCATGGTCAAACCCTTGTAGGGTGATGGATCGCGCAAGAGTTCCTGGTCCTTTTCAAAACAGCATTTTTTATATTTCTTCCCACTGCCGCAGTGGCAGGGAGCATTCCGGCTTATCTTGGGCACCGGCCGTTGAACCGTAAATCCACCGCCGACCGTGAGAGGAGGTTTTTCTTCCGGCAAGCCGGCAAGGGGAGATTGGTTGAAGAGCAGGGGAATGGTTGTGTTTTCCGGATCCAGTAAAAGTTTGCTGCAGCGGGAGAGGATGTCTTTAAAAAAATCATCAGCTGTTGAATTGTCGAGTTTAAGCAGTATTTTTTCAAGTGTTTGTGAGTTTTTTTTCAATTTTACTGTGAGTTCGGTGGCAATGAGGGCAGCCAGCACACGGTCGGGATAAAGAATGTGCTTGTCCTCAGCGAGAGCGTATATTATTTTTAAAAACTTGGAGGATTGTAAAGCGCAGCAGGGAATGATATCAAATTTATCATCAACAACTCTAAAGGCACGGCCCAGTGTGGCAGGATCCAGCACGATGTTTTTGAATGCGCAGATGTGCAGGGCAATTCCCAGTGTTTTATCTTCGCCGTTTTCAACAAGTTTTTCGATCACGGTATTATAAAATTCCGGGCCTGAATTGGGTGCGTTTATAGCGACTTTTCCCACATCCGGCTGACTGCGGGGTGTTTGGCGGAGTATTTCAAGAAACTTTTCGATTTTAAAAATCCTTATATTTTTACATGTAAACTATATTAAAATAAATTTTCAAAAGATCAAGTATAAAAATATCCAACTTTTACAAAAAACACTTTACAATTTTTTTTCTTTGGATATGATCAAGGCATGCAAAAAAGATTTTTTAGCCTGATGGACGTTTAATATCGTATGATTTTCTACTCCAAAGAATAAAACTGAAACGGAGACGGTTTTGATCAAGTTTGGAATCTTTGCAGCTGTTATGTTTTTATTGTCAGGCAATGAAAGTATAATACTCGTGAATTTCAATTTTGCTAATCATTGTTATCAACTAACCGTTTCAGGCCATCTATGATGTTTTACAAATATCTTTTCAATCGGCAGCCCTTGGCGTTCTCGGTGGTTTATTAGAATCTTAAACCACTGCCTCTGGTAGTGGTCCCATTAACCGGTTAAACCGTTCTATTAATCGTTTGTAAGTATAGTATAAACGACTTTTTTGAAATGTGCTGAAAAAGAGGTGAAATTTTTAAGTTAAAGACATAAAAACTCGACGAATCCGTAAGATTCATAAATTTTTCATATTAACGACAAGTTTTATAAAATATGGTCTTATGAGTGTCAGGTTAATCAGGAAGGCAAAGTGTTCAAC
The DNA here is from genome assembly GCA_016931775.1 of Candidatus Zhuqueibacterota bacterium. GTDB lineage: Bacteria > Zhuqueibacterota > Zhuqueibacteria > Residuimicrobiales > JAFGEC01 > JAFGEC01. The sequence goes on from JAFGEC010000179.1 coordinate 3,510, forward strand.
GCAGAGTTCGCAAAGGTACGCAGAGAAAAATAACGTTCGTGCTTTTGATATTATTAAAGCGATTTTGCTATATCCGGCAAT
>JAFGEC010000180.1 GCA_016931775.1 Candidatus Zhuqueibacterota bacterium
ATACAATGGCCCAGATGCTCTGAAAAATGTCCGTAAATGTGCCGGCTGATCGTTTCCTTGCCCTCATCAATATTGACGATCAATTTGTTGGTATTTTCAGCGGCAGATAACGGCGCAGCGGCAACCACGATGAAGAAAGAAAAAAGAGCAATGATACATTGGGTAAATACCGTTTTTGAAAACCTCGTCCAAAAAAACTTGAAAAACATTGGTCCTCCTTTCAGAAAAAATAATACGTTTAATTTATATAATTACGAGCCGATTTTATAAAGCATGCCTAAAAACCGGTTTTTTTGGCATGCTTTGAAGAAATTAAAAGTTAAAACAGCAATTATCTGTTACCGGGGAATTGACGATTTTGTCAATGCCGCCTGTTTTGTACCACCATTCAGCTCCGATAAACTAAATATACGATTTTTACCTGGAAATGCCTATTGAAAATCTGGATATGCCATCAAATACATCCATGGCATTATAGGCGTAATCCACTTTCAGATCGACTCCTGACATGGTGAATTTAAAACCGATGCCTGCGCTCAGGCTTTCTTCATCGTAATTGAATTTGTAACCGGCCCTGAGTGCGATTTTATTTTTGAACATATATTCACCACCCAGATGAATTCTTTCGGTATAATCACGAGGATGTATGGCATCGATTTCAATAACCAGCGGGTCGCTGTGTTCACCCATAAGGTCCAATACATCCATGGCGGCACCGATTTTAAAAGTAAGAGGCAATTCGAACGCTGTCTCTTCATATTTAAATTGACCGGCGAAATGGTTGATACTCATTCCAACTCTCAGGCTGTGAAATCCGGGATGAAAGATCGTGCCGAAATCAGCCGCGAATCCGGCTACATTGTTGTCCATTGCGTTGCCGTTTTCCACAATCACATTGCTGCCCAAATGTTGTGTGACATATTTGGCCTGAACGCCCACAGAAAATTTGTTAGTCAGGGATTTGGCATAACTCAATCCGACCGCATATGCTCCCACATCGATGGAACCTGTGAGTGAGTAACCCTTGGGATTGTCAGGACTCATATCCACTCGTGTGCCGATCAGATCGTCGCCGTAATCACAGTAAATAACGCTCATGCCGAACGTCCCAATATTTTCAAAATTTTTGATGAGCCCGGCGGAATAGTAATTGATATCAGCGATCCACTGGGTTGTACCGGAATAAAAATCAAAACTTTTCTCCAAATATGCGATGCCGGCTGGATTATAAAACATGGCAGAGGCATCATTCCCTGTCATAATATAGGCGCTTCCCATTCCGGCTGCCCGGGCTGACATGTCAACTTTCAGGAACTGCAATCCGGTTTGCGCAACTTTTTTTATCGTTGCGTGGGCAGGTATATTAAGGAGTGCTGTTAAAAGAACAACACACACAATTAAAATTAATTTTTTCATTTGATTTTTCCTCCTTGTTGACATCGATTCTGTCCATAATCACAGTTACCTGATAATGATAAATTTTCTGTTGATGCTTTTGCCGTCCGGAGTAGTAAAGTTCGCAATGTACAGACCACTGACGGGTAGCTGGCCGGTTTGGGTTGTCATGTGTTCTATGGGCAGTTCTCCCCATGATCTGTCACCGGATCCGGAATGTTCAATGGTCGTCACCAAATCACCACTTTCAGTAAAAATTCTGATCGTGCATTTTATCGGCAATTCATAAAACATGATTTTATCAGGTTCTCCCGGGAACTGCAGTTCCCGTGCGGCGTAATTGTATGGATTTGGAACGATGACAATGTCTTCAAGGTTGGAGCCGGCTTCTCTTGTAAGATAGGTAGCTCGTGTGGTCATATTTAAATATTTACCGCTCTCCAAAACCGCTCCTGAATTTTTAACATCAGGTCCATTGCTTACACCATCATCATACGCGGTTACATAATAAAAATAGGCGGTTCCCCGGGTCACTTCCGTGTCATCGTAACTGTGAACGGAACTGCCGGGAAAGTCCTTGACAAGTTTCCATTCGCCGTGCTCTCGGGTTGGGGTGTCTGTGGTTGGAATGTACCCTTCATAGCGCAATCCCTCCGACCGGTAGAGCCTGTAGCCGGCAAAATCCGCAGCGGATTCAGACTCGCGCCCCCATGAAATCACAATTTTGTCAGGATTGGAAGCGACCTCAATGGACGGCGGCGGGGGTGGAACGGGGACATTATAATTATTATTAACAGCCCATTGTGCGGCATTCATGTTTTGAATAAAAGAATCGATGCCGGTGAAAACCCAGCAATCCTTTGCCCAATCATTATAGTTATTTTTATAAAGAGATAAATTGTATTTATAGGGCATGGGCATGTTATCGACCAGGCCGACGCCTTCGGCTTCGTCAAATGCCATGCCCTCCGGCGGTTCACAGACACCGTCCTCCCAATCCGTGCCAACCTCCCATATTTTGAGAGAATTGAGCACGCCGTAACCATCGGCCCAGACGATCCGGATCGACTCTCCGGGTTTCAGTGTATAGGGCCCCGCTGCCCAGTGATACGCAGCACCATATGTCACCCAATTGAGGTCATGAATATTATCCACACCGGGTACGGCGGCCCATTCCATTCTTGTAGACCGGTTACCCGGCCGGATCGTCCTTTCAGGAAACGGATTGGTTTCATCCGTCAACCGCGGTACATTCCCTCGCCATTCCCATCCTTCTGTCATGACACGCCACACATTCATCCAATCCGTAGCAGGATCCATACTTGAGGGATTTAACCGGGTCCATTGAAGGTCGCTGTTTTCCGTGCCGGTCATTTAGGGCTGATTGAAATCATCTGTCGGGTCACTTGAAGATTTGTCCACATGCAAAATAGCTTCGCCGACGGTATACGGATTCCATAAAAAACCGGGCGGATTGACCATATTTCCATTTCCGGTCGCAATGGCATCACCTGTGTCATCCGTGGTCCCCGAATCGCGGCGTCTGGAAGGATAAGCGTAGCGTACACGCAAAGTATCCTCCTCAAATTCACCGAGACCTGTGTACCAGTATTGAGAGTCCCATCTTTCAAGCCTGCTGAATCTCATAAAGTAAAGACTGTCCAGAGTCTGATCAGCGAGTTCGATGTCATTATCCAAATCGGTATTTCCCGTATTCGTAAAGGTCCAATCCCAAATAATATAGTCATCGTGGTTTTTTACACTCCAGGCGAGAACTTTTTGGTCGATCGTCACGCCGATATCCGTATTTATTTGAGATGTGACCATCACATCCGCCGTTCCAGGGATTTTTTCCGGAGCCACTTCATCGCCCTCGAGCGGGAACGGATCCTGTATTTCAAATCCGTCGACGACAATTTTGGGGGGTAGATATCTCATATATTTACGGATATATTTGCCGTCTTTATCCGGAACGGGCATTGTTACCCTTTCTTCATCAAATTCAACCGCTGAAGCGCCGGTAAGCATAATCGGCCGGACCTCTCCTTTTTCATCTTTCCAGTCTTTTACGCCGATATACCAGCCGGCCCAGTCGATTGCCGTTGAAGGCCACCCGCCATAGTGCCCCTTTGTTTCCATATAACCGCGATAAGCGCCTGCGTTCTCACCCTGACTGGTGTTATCATCAATTCGTGTCCAATAATTTCCGACTCGTATCTGCTTTGTGAGGAAGGCGTTTGCAATCGTATAGAAAAACAGCAGACAGAACAGGAGAGTTTCAACAAAAACGAGATATTTTTTCATTGTCATTTCCTTCCTTGTATCTGATGGTTACGACTTAAAAATTAATTCCAATTCCAAAAGTAATTGTTCTTGGATAGAAATAAGTTAAAAATTCACGATTCGGCATGTCTATCCAGGGTTTATCGTCGCTTTTAACGTCTCCCGGCTTATCATCACCTGCAATAAATCCCATGGCCTCGTATTCTTCCTTTGTCGCCACTTCGTCTCCGTTGTACCGCGACAGGCGAAGCGATTTCATATAATTGATCCTGTCATCCGCATCTGCGAAACCGGATTCTTCAAGATATTTGAAATCAAATATATTGGGGATATCGAGATACAAACTCATGGCATATCGCTTATAGATGATATTTTTTCTCAGTCTTAAATCAACATTCGTGCGGCCTCTCCATTGTAAAGGTTCAATTTTTTGTACATCTCCGATTGGATTCCAAAACGCGTATGTATCTTCATTCTCGTATCTTCCGGCTCTCCAACTGTATTGCATGTCCAATCGGATGTCCGCCAAGGGTTTTACATTGAGGAGTGACGGGCCAAAATCATGCGGACTCGTAATGGTGAGATTGGCGCGGGCAAGCGGACGCGCTAGAGGGCGTTCCTGGTAGGGATTCATGAGCCCCTCTTGCTCATTTTGTCTTGGGTCTTCATAGTAAGTTTGTCGTCCGACATATCCTAAAGTTGTAACCATATAGTTATAGTTCGCCCATCCGGTAATCCATGCACCAAAACGCTTTTCCAGCCTCAACTCAAAGCCTCGGATATCCTCATAGTTGTTGTTCTCCTGCGACCAATAGTCGACACCTCCATCAAGACCGACATAGTGAATATTTGCCAGTTGATCCGTGATATCTTTATAATATCCGGATACATGAATCAGGAGCATATCCGACAGACTGTATTCAGCGCCCAATTCATAGGCAACCGTTTTGGCAAAATCGGCATTGGGATTACCGATATCGGTCAATCCTCTTGATCTTCGCATAATGATAAACAATTCGTTGTTGGTTGGGGTTGAATAGAAATGACCGTAATTAAAGTAAAGTTTTGCATTTTCCGTAATAGGATGAGAAATACCTAAACGTGGTGAGAGCCTGATTCGGGCTTTGGCGTCTTCATATGGTGCCAAGTTTTCAAAATTGTCCATAAATCTTTGCCGAAAATATTGGGAATATCTTTCCGTGATATAAGCTTTTGAATTTGGATTGGTAAAATCCGCTCTCAATCCGATGTTGGCGATCATCCCCTCGAATTCGAGTTTATCCTGGATATACATTCCACCGCGGTAGGGAAATCTTCTCCATCGGATGTCCCAGTTATTCCCCTCATCGCCTATTTGGTTATGCTCATAGTGTACATTCAGATCGTCATAGTTTAATTCCAGACCGCTTTTCATTTGATGATATTTATTAACCTGACTTGTAATATCAAATCTCAAGTTTACGGTGTTGACCTCTGAATAATCACGCGTCGCGCCCTCTCCGGATGACGACATTTTATCTCCGGTCATCACTTCTATACCAATTTTGTATCCGTACGGGGTTTCATCCACGGGGATCGCACCGAAAAATCCCAGAGTATCCGGACTCCGGAAATCATTACCGGAAGGGCCTCCACATAAATTCTTGACGCGGGTCCAGGATAACCTGACATTATAAAAGGTGCTCGGACTGAGAACATGATCAACCGACAGGCCGCTCATTGCACGGTAGATATCAAACTTGTTCAGCGCATCAGGATATACAAAGACCCGTTTCCGCCAAGTCCATAATCCTGGCTTGTTGTGATTGCAGAGTAGAGAATATCCATCCCGCTTGTCATAAAGGCATCCATTCCGGATCCACGCGGATTGTTTGATAGAGTTTTTATCTCGCCGTAGATTCCCTCGGCCATGACTTTCAGAGAAGGTGTAATGTTCGTGGTGAGTTTAAACTGCGAATTCTGTTCTGAAAAATAATCTCTGCTTGTTGGGAGGCCAAACATCTCCTTGTTCGTTCTGTGGTTGGCAAAGAACCGTAAATCGCCCAGTTTTTGGCTGATAAAGGGAACCGGACCGCCAAATCCGACATCCACATTCCAATCCGGTAAATTTGCATATTGACCCGCTTCCCGGGTATTCACACCGAGGGAATCAAATTTCAGGTCCTGGATGCCCTCCACTCTGTGTTGCCACAAAAAAAGTTTCTGGGCATCTTCCGGGGTTACCCCCGGATACTTTCTGCTCAACGATCTGTATACATTGTTCCATCCTGAAAAAGTCGGATACCTGTCCTGGGTTTCCTCGTCCCAGGCTTTGGTGCCTTCCCAGCACACCTGCGGATCAGTATACGGGCGCAGGAAGTAATTATCTGGATCAAAAACGGATAATCCCCTGTGTTTCTGATATGCCGGCGTGATCCGAAAATCAATCGACCCCGAATAAACGTTTTTACCTCCTTCTTTGGTCACAACATTGATCAATCCGGATCGTATGTTTCCATACTCGGCGTTAAATCCTCCTTTGATGATGTTGATTTCCTTCACCGCGCTCAAATTCACCATCATCATCGGTCTGTTGTTCCGGTTGTCAACCATCATCAACCCGTCCACCATAAATCCGTTTTCACCTCTTCCTCCGCCTCTGATTGTCATTTGTCCTCTTACAGTCGGATCGACATCCACACCGGCCTGCATCGTAATGACTTCATCGATACTGGTGACTTTTGGAACCTCGGCGATGTCTGATGCGCCCAAACTTGCTTGACTGGCAGACATGTCCATTTTGATAACATCCCTTTCGGCAACGACCGTAACGGCCTCGCCTTCTATAAGTGTCGGAGTGAGAGAAAAATTGACTGTCGCCGTATGGTCTGCTGATACGAGGATACCTGTTTTATTGACAATTTTATAACCCAGCATAGACACCGACAGGGTATATGTGCCCGGTGGAATGCTGATAATGAAAAAATCGCCTTCCACGTCAGCGGCTGCACCCAAATTTGTGCCCACAAGAACCACATTGGCACCCGGGAGCGCCTCATCGGTCTCAGCGACTGTAACCTTTCCCGTTATTTTTCCGGTAATACCGGAGTAAACACACGGCACCAAACACAGCAAAAAAAGCAAAATGCATAAAAATTTTTTATTCATCTCCTTCTCTTATTTTATTCATGAATTTATATGTCTCACCGAAACTAAAACGTTCCTTTGGTTGGAGTAAATACCACCTCCTTTCCCCAATGAAATATTTCACATAAGCCCAAAATAAACAATTAAATTAATATTCACATTAAAGAAAAAAATAAACATTTATATTCATTCGATGCGTATCTTAAATTTTATGTTTTTGCGTATTCATTTTGATGAGTGGGTGATGGTTTCGGAAGCTGAGCGAACTGTGAAACGCCTATTGAAATCCTGACTGCTGAGGTATCAGAAATTTTCAAAGAACGTGATCGAAAGCTACAAAATGCAGGTGAATATCGGTTCAAAAATCATTCTGATGAAACGATATGATAAACAGTAGCATAATTTCAATGACACTTTTTTCGTCCGAATCCTGATACGTTCAATCTAAAAGCGTTAAAGCGAAATAGCCGGATGAGCACGAGGTATATTTAAAATAATTTGAATTTCCGTATACTCGTAACAGTCAATGAATAATTTTATAAATTTAACGTGATATGGTGCTAGATGTAATTTCTTGTTTAATAAGGGGTAAGCTTGTATGATGGAAGACATGATGTTTTAATGCTCATTTTTGGGATGAAAAAATGTGTACGTACACACAAAAGTATATACTGAAAAATAAATTATTTGTCAAGTATTTTTTAAAATTTTTCGTAAAACCGTAGTTACAGGTGGTGGAAGAGAAAAAAAATCGGTTTTACAGCCCGCGGAATGCACGGAACACGCGGAATTAAAAAAACAATAGGCATAATGCAACGAGCAAGAGTTTTTATCGATTCCAGTAAAAAGTGACAGTTGTGTGCTTGAGAGGCTATGAAACTGAACATTGAGATTGAAGACCGATTACGGTGGAGTGGAACCGTACCCGATCGATCAGACTTTTATCAAAGTTAGCGCATGAGTATCATCTTTTTCGTTTCCGTAGAAAAATTTCCTGATTGCAATTGATAAAAATACATTCCACTTGCAAGTTCACCGGCGTCAAAGTTTTTTTCATACGTTCCTGGCCGTTGAAATTCGTCAACCAAAATCCGGATTTCCCGGCCGAGTATATCATAAATCTTTAAAACGGCAAAACCGGATTCGGTAATGACGCAGGAAATTTTTGTTGATTGATTAAATGGATTCGGATAATTTTGAGATATGGACATTGTTTGTAGAAAATGTGTTTTTTCCTGTGTAACATCGGCATTGTTGTCAGCTTCAAAAGCGCCAAGATCGGGAGCCATACCTGAAAAGGGGAATCCGATATCGACTCCGGCATCAACAATATCGCTCCCGGCGACGGGCCGTAAAAAATCTATATCCGGCAAACTGCCATCCGGGTTGCGTGGTGCGGTTAACAGGTTTTCATCAAGACTTTTAAAATCCGTGTCGGTTATGGTGATGGGCAAATCAAATGAATTGTTTGCTAGAGTGTTCAAGGTTGCATCAATGTATGCTGTCTCCGGCCCCCGGGCCTGGTAGCTCAGGTTGTTTTTCAGCACATGGTCGTAACCGTCTACATTAATATTATCCGATGTGCGGCTTTCCCTGTTGACCATATTGTAGTTAGTTGAATTTCGATAGGCCGAATTATTGTACCAGTCATTCCCGGTCAAATGATGATTTGAATAAAAACCATTGGCTTTGTTTCTCACCGCCACACAAAACCTGATGGTGTTCCTCGGCACCGGAGAAGGGATTAAATCGGCCGTATCGTGACCATACCCGCCGGCTTTAAATCCGGTGCCGTCTCCCAGACTGCCGAACGAAGTTGAATACCCGTTATAAAAAGCCCAGCAAAAATCGAAAACAACGGATTCACTCGAGCGAATGGTATCAAAACCGTCGTCGCTGTTAAACCAGGCCCGGCAGCCTCTGAACACATTGCCCTTTCCGCCTGCTGTGGGGTGACAGCCGAATCCGTCGGTATTGCTGCCTTTTTTATCTTCGGAAACATCGTCGTGATTCCGGTACGCATCGCAATTTAAAAACAGATTATTGCCGCCTCTTCTGTGCCTCAAGGCTGTGCCTTTATTGTCATGCATGTTGATGTTTTCAAAAATATTGTTGTTTCCCCAGCTGTATATACAATAGGATTCGGTATGCGATGTTATGGTTACCTGGACGCCGGTCATTTCAAGGCCTTTGATATGAATATAACTGCCGGACACCCAGATACCCACAACCCTTCGATCCGCCGGGTTGACGTCGGAAAAATCAAAAACGGGCGTTTCGCCGGGAAAGGCCCAATATTTAATAAATTCCCCCGAGCGTCCGCTTTTATTTAAAAAGCTGATACAGGCAAACAGGTTCTGCTCGATTCGCGATATCTGGTCAAGGCGTATTTTGTAAAAACCGCCGCGAATATAAACGGTATCTCCCGCACTGGCCAATGCCTGTGCTTGCTGAATGGATTCGAGCGGTTTGTCGATGGTTCCCGGATTCGTATCGCTGCCGTTCGGCGCGACGTATATCTGGGGGAGGGCGGAGGTTGATAAAAATAAGATGAACAGCAGAATGCGCATTATTTTAATCCTTTCATGTCATTAAAAATTTCGTTCCGGGTTTTTAAAGTCGACTTATTATTTCGGAGGCGGTTATAGTCAGGTAGCGTTTCAGGTTGGAAAACCGGGAATGAGAATAAAAATTGTCATATGTCATTTGATTTAATTATATTCAGATAACGCTTGGCTCAGTTGCCGAACCGCTTACACTAAAACTGATTTAGTGCACGAAACTTTCAATTCCCCACCGAACTTCAATTGAAGCACGGCGGTTTGGTCAACTGCAGCCAGATGTTATGTTTAAACTTTATAGTATTTACTTTTATCATCCCATAGCCCCAATTCATTTTCGTATGGAGATTTTAAAATATCAACATTATTTTTTTTGCAATATTGTTTTATTAAACTATTTACAATTAATATAATTAGCCATGTCGGTATTTGTTTTTTCCCGATCTTTCTTGCTTTTTCAGGAACTGGAAGGCCATCCGATATGGCTTTTGCAGTCATTACAATAGATTTTCTTATGTTTTTCATCATATTCTCAGTTTCTTCCAAAGGCCTTCCTTTTATTTCTCCTGCCCCTGGGAGTATTAAATCCCCATACCAACAAAAACCCATATTATCTGAAAAGTTTCGACAAATCTTTTGAGCTGTCGTACCGCCAATAGGCGCTTCAAATTGAATGATTGAAATAAATTTCCGTGTTTTTTCTATTAATTCATTTTTTCGTTGATGAAGCATTTCAAATAAATACATAACTGGTGCTGGCAGTGATAAATTATATTTAGGAGAACATAAAACTATTAGATCAGCACTATTGATATTGCTGAAAATTAAATCATCATTTTCTTTGTCGGGCACACGATAAGATAATTTTAACTGATTAATTGAATAATGATCATTTTCAATATATTGAGATAGATATTTTAGAATTGAATTTGAAGTTGTCTTATTTCCCCGATAGCTGCCGGATAGTAATAATATTTCTGATTTCATAGTAACGTGTTAACCCAATTTTCAATTTTATTTTTTATAAGTTGCTCATTGAATTCCGAATCGCTATTTAAAGCATATACTAATGAATCATTATATGGTACATCCCAAAGAGTCGATAATCGATCAATATACTCTTTGAATATATCTTCCATTTCTTGATCTTTCTCTTTCTGGATTCCTATTCCTAAAATTGCTGGTCTTTTTTTATATCTCATAATATGCCCAACATCATTCCCCCTTTTTTTTAAAGGAGCGGTAAATAACGCTGATAATAAACGATCAATTACCTTTTTTAATTGAAAAGAAAATCCCCCAAATAAAATATCAGTCATGAATATTACCAGATCACTATGTATAAAAGTAGGATAAATTAATTTCATATCATCGTTTAATCTACAATATCCAGGATTCATTTTTTCCATATTCCAAACACAAGACATACAACCTGTGCAATTAAGGATATTTTGTTCACTTAAATGGATGTTAATGACCTCACTTTCATTCGGTAAAAGACCAGCAAGATTTTTAATTCCATTATTTTTACAACCATCAAAAATTAGAATCTTCAATTTATATTCCTTATTTCTATTTGCTTTTTAGAACATAACATTGATATTAAACCGCCACTAGGAGTCTGGCGGACTCGACGATTTCCATTTTTATAAATAATTGATTTTTATACATTTAAAAATTTAACCTCAAAATCAATGGTGTAGAAAAAACAA
>JAFGEC010000181.1 GCA_016931775.1 Candidatus Zhuqueibacterota bacterium
CCCGGATATCCTTTTCGTGACGGTATTTCGCCACGGATGGTCGATATCTCACGCAGGGATTCACAATAATTGGTCATATCGGTTAAAATGACCAGTACATGCATCTGCTCATGGAAAGCGAGGTATTCTGCCAGCGTCAAGGCGGTTCGTGGCGTAATGAGCCGCTCGATGGATGGTTCGTCGGCCAGGGACAGAAATAACGCGACATTTTCCAGCACGCCGCTTTCTTCAAACGAGCGGGTAAAATAACGCGCCACATCATGTTTTACACCCATGGCGGCGAAAACAACAGCAAAATCGGTTTCACTGCCGCGAATTTTGGCCTGCCGGGCGATCTGGGCGGCCAGTTCATTATGCGGCAGACCATTGCCGGAAAAGATAGGCAACTTTTGTCCGCGGATAAGTGTATTCATACCGTCAATAACCGATATTCCGGTTTGAATAAAATCCCGGGGATACCTGCGGGCGGTTGGATTGATGGGTACACCGTTAATATCCATTTCAATCTCACCTCTCTGCGGCGGCCCACCATCGATGGGCTGTCCCAGACCGTCAAAAACCCGCCCCAACATTTCTCGGGCTACGGCAATCCTGAGCGGCTCGCCGGCGAATCGGACACGGGTTTGCGGAATATTTAATCCCGATGTGCCCTCAAATATTTGCGCAATCACAAAGTCTTTGGTGGATTCCAGAACGATACCCAACCGAACATTTCCCGAACTATCCATACATTCTACCAGCTCCCTGTATCCCACCGGATGGGTTTTGGCAATATAAATCAGGGGACCATCAATTTTTTCAACCCCGATATATTCTTTTCCTTTTAATAAATTTCTGTCCATTCTTATCTCGGTTAAGAATAAATGACATCAAATTGATCGAACGAACGTTCCAAACGGGCTTCAATCTTGTCCAACCCTGCCAAATCGTCGTTGGGAACGCTGAATTTCATTTTAATCATATCCTGGTATACTTTCATCTGCCGAAGTTTGACCAAAGTCGCACCGGCTTTAATCGCCTCACTGCCGCGTCGGTAATAGGTTATAATGATATGCAACATGCGCGCCTGTTTATCCACAGTAGAGTACATATCTATTTTATCAAAGGCGTTTTGTTGTAAAAACGCGGTTTTAAACAGCGTACAAACTTCCAGAATAAAACGCTGGGAATCCGGCAATGCATCCGGTCCCACAAGCTTGACCACCTGCTGCAGCTTGAGTTCTTTTTGCAAAAGATCCATTATATCGTCCCGGTTCTGTTTCCAGTCCATACTCACATTGTTTTGCCACCACTCACTCATTTCGGTCAAGTATTCACTGTAACTTTCCAGCCAACCGATGGCAGGATAGTGCCGTGCATTGGCCAGGGACCGGTCCAGGCTCCAAAATCCACGGATAAATCGTTTGGTATGCTGGGTTACAGGTTCGGAGAAATCTCCTCCGGGTGGAGATACGGCACCGATAAGAGTGACTGAACCTTCCTCACCACTTAGCGTATCCATATAACCGGCTCTCTCGTAAAACTCAGCAATGCGTGTCGGTAAATATGCAGGGAAACCTTCCTCAGCCGGCATTTCCTCCATACGTCCGGAAAGTTCCCTCAGTGCCTCGGCCCACCGGGAAGTGGAATCCGCCATCACCGCCACATGATAACCCTGATCGCGGAAATACTCAGCCAAAGTCACACCGGTGTAAATACTTGCCTCGCGGGCTGAAACCGGCATATTGGAGACATTTGCAATCAGCACGGTGCGTTCCATCAGCGATCGTCCCGTTCGGGGATCGACAATTTCCGGGAATTCGGTCAAAACATCCGTGATCTCGTTGCCTCTTTCACCACAACCGATATATACAATAATATCCGCATCGCACCATTTTGCAATCGCCTGCTGAGTCATGGTTTTGCCGGTACCAAATCCGCCGGGAATGGCAACCGTCCCACCTTTGGCGACGGGGAACAGTGTATCGATGACACGCTGACCGGTGATCAACGGTATGTCAAGTGGCCGCCGTGCCAGAACCGGCCGGGCCTTCCTGATAGGCCAGCGATGGGACAGTGTGAGAGATTCTTCACCGTGATCGGTTAATAAAACAGCAATTTGATCATCGATACAGTAGTCTCCTTCAGAAGCGATGTATTTTACAGTACCGGATATCAGAGGCGGAACGAGTATTTTATGCTGATATTTTTCAGTTTCCTGGACTGTGCCGAGAACCTGCCCTCCCATTAAAGTTTGGCCGGCCGTCACAACGGGTAAAAAATGCCACTTTTTTACCCTGTCAAGCGGCGAAACCTGTACACCACGTGTGATGAAAACGCCGGTTTTTTCCCGAATGGCGTCCAACGGTCGTTGGATACCGTCGTAAATAGAGCCGATCAGACCTGGACCTAATTCAATGGATAACGGGATTCCTGCGCCATAGATTGGTGCATAGGGCGCAACACCCGTCGTGTCTTCGTAAACCTGAATAACAGCGGAATGTCCCTCAAGCTTGACAATTTCACCGACAAGAAAATTCTCGCCCACCATAACCAGCTCGAATATCTGAGCGTCCGTTATTTCCATGGCGTCGATGACGGGTCCGTTTACTCCTTTTACTTTACCGATGATACGTTGCTTCATGCCCGTTCACCTGTGAGGTTATACATTTCATAAATAATATTCTGAATTTCCCGTTCATTTCTTTTTATCCTGGTGTGTATTCGATTGTCGAAAGCTGTACGACCGTCCATAGAGGTCAGAACAACACCTTGCTTGTCCAGTGGCGCAGATCCGGACAGCTGCAAAAAAACAGTTTTCCCGCTCATTTTCCGAACCGTGTCTTCAGCCTTTTTTAAAAGCTTTGGTGTAATAAAATGCCGCTCCCGCTCCGACACATTAACCGAGGCTTTTTCACTATCCAGACCAATAGCCGCTTCGACAATCCAATTTAACAAATAATCGGCATAATCAGGTTTCTGCATTCGATCTTTAAATTCTTTAAAGACAACGTCGAGAGTTTTTGTTAATATTTCACTGCGAACAGAGAGCGCCTTGCGTTTTTGTTCAACCTTCATTCCTGCGGAAATGCGGGTTTTTAAAATTTCCGCCTGATCGTTTGCGCGCTTTTCAGCTTCAGCGTATATATTTTTTTGTTGTTTATCAAGGAAGGCCAATCGTTCAGCAGCCATTTTTTTTGCCTTTTGAACGATCTCGTCCGCTTCCTTTTGAGCGTCTTGCTGAATACTGTTAATTATAGCATTTTTGCCGGTTTCAATCACATTGTATCCTATAACTTAATCCCAATCGCCGCGTTTACCATTTCCCGTATTCCGGGTTGTCCCGAAATTTTTCCTAATCGGTCGGGTATCTCGACGATGAGGGGAAATTGTTCCGTAAAAATATAGCTGTCTACCAGGTGCCGTATCATTTGCGCAATACGTTCTGTGATAATTATAATTCCTACATCTTTTTGCGCAAGGGCATCTTTAAAGGTCAACTCGGCTTCTTTCGGACCGTCTACAACCCGGCCTTTGACTCCGACCATCCCAAAACCCATGACGGCATCCGGATCGCCAATGATAAAGTATTCCATATTACTGGATCTTGCCTAAAATCATTAAGGCGGTAATAAAGCCAAAAACGACCAATCCTTCAGCCAGAGCAACGAAAATCAGGGCTTGTCCTGCGATTTCAGGCTTTTCAGCCACAGCACCCATGGCGGCGGCACCCACATTGGCGATAGCAATTCCGGCGCCGATGGCGCCCAATCCGAACGCAGCGGCGGCGGCGATAAAGGCATATTTATTTACCGAAGCCTGCTCCTGGGATAATGGCTGTTGTGCGGCTTCCGCACTATCTTGTGCATATCCTGAAACGGTAAATATGACACTACTGATAAAACACAGTGCAAAAACAATTAAGATACTGGCACTGATATTTTTTTTCAAGCTTTGTTTGGGATCCAGCATTTAAATCTCCTGTTTTTAATCTTTTGTCTTTAGTGAGATGGGTGAAAACAAGCGGCCTGTGCCGTGAAAAAATTTCGTAAAAAATTCATAATAATTCAATCGAAGCGCCTGGATTCCTGCAGACAATCCCTCCAGCAGGATAACCAGGATATTGCCGAAAATAAAAACGAGAATTGCCCAAACCGAAAAACCGCCGTCAGGACCGCTGAGCATTCTGGCGATGGTGGAAAACGCCATCATCAGACTCACATGAGCAATTCCCAATCCGGCAACTCGCATGAATGACAAGGTATTGGACAAATAACCGCTAAAAACTTCAAGCAATTCGACAATCCATTCCATAATAAAATCTACAAGCTTCATTGCATAAAACTTTTTACCGCGGCTAAAAAAATGCAGCGGCTCTTTGAGAAAAAACAGCAACGCCGGAAGGCCCAATAATCCAACGAGTGAAAAAGTCGGCGGCAGGGATCTGTAATCATGATCGACCAGATACCACGCCGTATAAATACCTGCAGCATACACCCAACCACCGAGGAATCCCCCGCGATCCAGAAGCAGCTCGAACCATTTACGGCGCCGGATAAGATTGATCCAGTTGAAAGCCAGTCCCAGACCGATGACCGAAATGCCGAAAATTACAGTAATTTTCAATATATCAAAAATACCGTTCATGCCTCCTTCAGCAGATACATGCCCAGTGACGATTCCATGAAAATCAAGCCATACAGGTCTAAACCACGGCATACCAAAATAAGAACCAAAAAGAATGCCGAACACCGTTGCTGAAAAACCGCACCATATAAGCAAAGTGGCCAATTTTTTGAATTTGCTTATTTTCCGTCCTAAAAATCCGGCGAGGGCAATAACCAGACCTTGGCCCGCATCTGCGAACATCAGTCCGAACATGGACAGATATGTCAAAACCACAACAGGTGTGGGATCAATGGTGCCGTATTGAGGAATGCCATAATTGGTGACCAGCATCTGAAAGGGTTCAAACAGCTTGGGATTGGATAACTGCGTGGGCGCGGTATCATTATCTTGTACCAAAACGAAAGGTTTTGAAGCCGGGAGCCATTCCAGATAACAATTGTTATTCGTCGCTTTGTATATTTCCTCTTCCAGTACATCTTTTTTAGCCAAAGGAAGCCAGCCGGTAAAAAGCACTGTGCGCTTTGATTTTTTGAAATAAGCTTGCACCCGGCAAAACAATTCAAAAGTACGCAGACGAATCCAGAATTCGGTCAACTGTTTTTCATCACGGACGATGCGAGAGTGTGCTTCCTCTTCCAGTTTTTCCAATTCGCCGTTCAAGTATGCTAATTTTTCTTCGATATCTCCGATAATATCCCCACGGTGATGGTCCAGTTGGTCCGGCAGCTCTACGGATTGCCAGCCAACCTGGGTAAGGATATTTTGAATTAATTCCCAATCTCGCTTGATAGAAATGAGCAACAAGAACACATATTCATCCTCTTCACCGATTGTTAAAATTACGGCTGGAAATTCTTTAAGTTTATTCTCAAACTCTGGTAAATGACTCTTGGTTACCCTGCCTACATTCAAATTAATAAAAGAATGCCTGGATTTTAAAGCCTGGGGATTAATTTGTAAACCATAAAGCTGCACCTGATTTTGGATATCCTTAAATTTGAGAATTTCCCGGTGCACCATTTGCTGGCGGGTGCGGATGTTTTCGACATCCCGTGTGATTTTGTCGATAAAGGCATTGTGACCATCAATAACACTTTCATCGAGTGCTTGAATTTTGACATTTTCAGGAATAGCAGGAGTAATTCCTATTGAAGCCAACAAATGGTCGATACGCTTACGGGTTTCAGTTGCTTTGGTACGCGATACCTGCGGCTGGACATCCATCAGGTGTTCAATCAGCGATTCGTTCAAATTTGCCATTTCTACCATGTGAAGCACACCCTGGCGCAAAAGAACCCGGGTAAGAGCGTCGGCATCACGTTCGATGACGATGCCAAATAACCGTATCATTGCCCGACTGAACATCAAATGATTCCCCTTACCCTTTCACTTGCAATTTTATACTTATTGGCATTAAGAATGGTTTTAATTTTCCTCATCTCATTGGATTTTAAAATGAAATAACACAAAATAATACCAATGGTGAAGGGATATCCGGATAGAATGCGTTTGACTTCCATAAACAGTACTTTTTCCAAAATCTGTTCGAGGATAACGAGTCGGGAAATTTGCCGATTCTCGTGTGCGGCCAAAAGAGTTGAAAGTCCTGAATAATTCGATCCCAATACGGGCTTTAAGAGTACAAAAATATCCGAACCGGCATATGCTTTTTCAAGAGTGTCTTTTTTTAAATTATATCCTCGCGCGATTAAATAGCGCATTGCCCTTTCGGGCGGAAATTTATAAAAATCCCGAAAGCGGATCAACCAAACGATATTTTGCAAATCAATCTCCACTCCCACAAGTCGATCGGCATTGTTCCGGTCGCGACCGGATAGCTTTCCGAGTTTTTCCAACAGGTTGCGGTAATAAAAAAGATCCAGTTCGATTTCCAGATCAAACAACGATTTTTTTTGCTCGACGAATGGTTTGGTGTCGCTGATTATTTTCACATATGGTGTATCTGACAAATACGATTCAATTTCGTTAAAACTTTCGGCGTTCAAAATGCGAACATAGGGAATATCATGAACAATGGTATCGGTGATAAGGTACGAGCCCAAATCCATTATAGATCTGGAACGGATTGTCTTGTCGAAAAATAACCGAATGGCGTTTTTCAAATTATCTATCTCAAAACGTATGAGGAGTGCTGTTACAATATGCCAATTATCGCCTTTCAGGTACTTTCTAATTTCAACGAACAATCCGATTTCCTGTTCAAGCAATTCCTTTTCGGCCATTTTTAAATCGCCGGTCTTTTCATAGGTTTCCAGCATCACGGTGAAAGACGTATTTTTTAATATAGCCATGGCCTCGGAGAGAGTTTTAGTCCTCAGTATTTGGTCAAAAAACGTATCGGTTAGCATTTTGCTCAGACGGGCCCGGAGCTTTGCATTGATAAATGCATATCTATTGACATCTCTGATCAATCGTTTCCTTTTTCCGCAAATGATGTTCGTACAATAAGACCGAAAATGCGATCAACGGTCTGCTTCATTTTTCCCTCGCATGCTTTTAGCAGGCGTTCATTCTCTTCTTGAGTTTGTTGCAGTACTTTCTGCTTTTCCAGCTCGGCATTTTTTTGGGCGAGCGCAAGGATTTGCTGGGACATCTCTTGAGCTTGACGGCGTGCATCTGCTAATCTCTGAGTTACTTCCTGCTCGGTTTTTTGTTTGACCTGGGCGGCATGCTCTTTTGCATCCTGTAATATTTTTTCAACGCTTTTTTCAGTATTAAATATATCATTTAAAATTTCTTCCATATATTCCTCGGTTCCTTAAAAACATAAAATCCGTATATCATTAAAACATTAATATAATAAAACAATAAATAAATTCATATGCAAAAATTTAATAAATTCTATTATGGAGAATAATGTTGCAAAAATTTCGGCACTCGTACTGATATAGCGGCGAAAGGAGTAATCAATAATGGACATTGTCTTCCGGCGAATTTTGTTCGCTAAAATCCTACAGATAATAGAGGAGTTGAATGACCTGTACCGACCTATATGAATCCGAAATTATTGGCGAACAAGATTCCTGTGTCTTGATTATTTTTAAATAAATACATAATTTAAGCCGGTCAACAGGAACAAAACATATCATATTTCAGTTTAAATTTAATGGTTAATAAAAGCATAAATATTCTAATGGTTGACAAAAATATAAATTCCAAGTCTGCCCAAATACGGAGTTGATAAAATGGAAACAGGTCATTTTCTCAAAAAATTATGGATGGCTGGTTGTGTGGTTGTCTTTTTAACAGCATCCCTCCTGACTGCCGAACCTAAAATAAAATTTGATAATGAATTTACTTATGACTTTGGAACGGCAAGGCAGGATCAGGTGATCGAGCATACATTTAAATTTACCAATGTGGGAGATGATACACTGATTATACAAAGCGTCAAAAGCTCCTGTGGCTGTACAGGTGCTTTAATGTCTAATAAAAACATCCTTCCGGGCGATTCGGGGGAATTGGTTGCAACTTTTAACATCGGGCGGCGCAAAGGCAGGCAGAATAAAACAATCACAGTTCGAACAAACGACCCGACCAATTATGCGGTCAAGTTTGCACTGGTTGGCGATATATTTACACCGATAGATATCAATCCCATGAACCTCTTGTTCAGTTCGCTTGAAATGGGAAAGACCGATGCGGCACAGGTCACTATTAAAAATAATACGGAGAAAACGATAATATTTGATACACCAAAGTGTGAAATAGCCGAAGTCAAACTGTCGTTGTCGCGCAAACAACTCGCGCCACAACAATCAGCAATGCTCATGGCCACCTACACACCTGATGCTTCCGTCGGAAGGCTATTGGGTACCGTCAATATCCCCGTACTTCAGGGCGAGGAACCCGACGTCGTGATCAGGCTATTCGGTTATGTAAAACAGCAGTAACAAAACTTAAAGGCCGTTCAACACTGTTTTCAATTTTTCACGCACCCGGCCGGCGATTTCACCCAATTTTTCGTTGGTAACCACCAACATGGAAGCAAGAGGATCTACGGCAGCTTTAGATCATCAAAATGATTCGAAACAAAATTTTATTATTGAAGACCGATGGAGTCTCGGTTAACAGGAATAAAACCCATGGCAGGTGCCGGTGAATCCCGCTTGAATGAAAAGTCCTTTACGTCGGGATTCACAAATCGTGGATCAATAATACGGCTGTTTTGATCGTATCCGGCATCTCCCACCCAATCCTGCAAAAGTTCACCATACGGAATACCCAAAACTCGAAAACGCGGACTGTAGTGAAAAAACAGATTACTGTCGGATAAAGCGATTCGAGCAGGATTCCAGTCAGCAACAGAAAAAAGTGCATCACAAAAATTATTATATACAATATTGTGTGTAAATATTTGACTGGTACTTGCTGAATCAATACCGGCAAAATAGACAACAAAGCCTTTCCCACACTTGTTATTGGCAAAGATATTGTTGTTTATAACCGTTCCGCTGCCTCCGGCGAACAGGGGTACAACATTACTACCGCTCATGCCACAGACCAGGTTGTTTTGAATAAATGTATGCGTTAGTTGACCATCGACGTAAATGCCGGCATACATTTCGGTTCCCGGGGAACGTATATTTTGAATGAGATTATATTCAATCCGGTTTTTCCGTCCCGAACCGGTCAGTAAAATTGCGCCGGAGGTAACATTCCCTGGTTTTATATAACTGATATCATTAAAAATAATAGAATTATTGACCGCTCCTGTCGTTCCATCCGAACCGGTTGTGGCGCCGATAAACGCTATCCCGGAACTGAAACAGTTTTTCACCTCATTGTGCGCGACGGTAATATTCCGGGCAAAGCCCTGCACCACAATCCCATCTCCGGCTGAATTTTCAAAGCGGCAATTTTGTATGGTAATATTTTCCGCATTATTTATATAGAAAAAACCAAAACCTGATGGATCGGCAGTATTATTTTGAACCTTTAAAGTATCATCCAGATGGTTCACTCCCTTTGCACCGGCAAAAGACAGTTGTTCAACAATTATATTTTTGGTAATAGCAGAATCGGTTTTACCGTTTATTAGAAAAATCGGGAGGCCCGAATGACTGCACAGAAGGGGCAGTTGATCGATTTCTCCACGAATGATTATGTTTTGGGAATCGGAATTTACAGTCAATCGGTCCAGCTCTACCGGTATATCGATATTGTAGGACCCTTTCATTACTTGAATCACCATATCCGAGCCGCCGCCTGAATCGAGATAATTTTTTGCTTTTTCAACTGCGGCAGAGATTGTAGCCAGAGGTGCTTTCTTCGTACCCGAATTGTCATCGGATCCATCGGCGGATACAAAAATGACATCAAAACGCGGCTGGGCACATGTGAACAGGAAAACAACAAAACATAAAAAGATAAACAAGCGCATATTGATCCTCAAAAAATTTTTGAAATATAGTCAAATCTTTTCAAAAATAATACCAAAAATTAGTGATGCCGAATGAGAATAAAAAGTACTTTTATGACCATTCAAAAATTTTTCATGAAAGACAAATTTGACGGATCAGCAATCCGCATTTGTTCTCGACAACGGACTGAATCATTCATTCGGTGCTTTCAGCATCAGGGTTAAGCCGATTTCGCTAAATACCGCATCCAGGCCGATTTAATTCATTTTTCACAAATAGGGTTTTCATTCAAGACAACATAACAATATGCCATTATGTCAGATATATTTTTGCCAAAATAAGACATTTTGACAGGAACGGCAATTTTATAATAAAAATCTAATTTTACATAAATCATTAAAAAACAAATTCTTAAATTTTTGGCACAACATTTGCAAAATTATTGGTGTAAATAAAAAAACATGTAAACCTATTAGCAGGAGGTGATCATCATGTTATTTATGAGAGATATCGATCCGTGGCAGGAAATGGAAAGAATCCAAAACGAAATGTCAAAACTATTTTCCGAACAAAGTTATGTTAGTGCAACATTTCCACCCATTAATGTTTGGGCGAATGACGAGAAGGCTGTTATCACGTCAGAATTGCCCGGAATGAGTGCTGACGAATTACGACTGACCGTGCGGAATGATTTATTATCCCTTGAAGGTGAACGAAAAAAGCAAACTTACGGCGAAGATTGTGTACGTCACCGGGTTGAAAGAGGTGAAGGACAGTTTAAAAGAACCGTACGTCTGCCCTTTCATGTCGACAGAGAAAAAATCGATGCACAATTTAACAACGGTTGTTTGACCATCACGCTGCCGAGGGCGGAGGAAGACAAGCCGAAAAAAATTGACATTCAAATTGGCAAATGAAAGGAGGTAATTAGAATGGCTGAAAAACAAGTCGCTATAAAAAAAGAGCCTCATGAAGTTAAGGATATCGAACGAACACGTTCCAACAAGGTTTTTATACCGGCGACTGACATCATGGAGACAAAAGATGCCATCATTTTATCCGCAGAAATGCCGGGTGCCGACGCCGCATCAATCGATGTGACGTTGGAAAACGATGTTTTGACGATACAGGCTCACGTGGAACCCCAATTCCCCGAAGAAATGACACCGTTGTATAGGGAATATTCCATCGGAGATTATCAGAGATCATTTACCCTGAATGAACATATTGACCGAGACAAGATACATGCTGAGTTTAGAAACGGTATTCTCACACTCAATCTGCCTAAAGCAGAGCCGGTAAAACCAAAACAGATCAAGGTCAAGTCAGGATAACACCGCAAGGATCGACTGTAATGAAATGAACAGATAAAAAATATAACCATATAAAAAATACCACGATCATGATCGTGGTATTTTTTTTATAGGCCGTTTCTAAAAAGCGGTTGAATCTTATTAAATGATAGGTAACTGCTACTTAATGCTTTCACATAAAAGCCATTTTATATATAAAAATTAAATCGCTGGGAATTCATACAAAATACTTTGACATCTAAAAAAAATTACACTTGCATTAATCCCTTTGTTTCTTCTATATTCCATTTGAAAGAGATGAAAAAAAATGATAAATTAAATTATTATTCCAGCATTGCCGGTAGATAAAAAAGGACCCGCCATGACATCACCAAAAATTATCTTTATTGTTGTATTATTCGTGAATTCAGCCATTTTTTGTCAATCTTATAGCGGCACTGTTAAAGACTTTATCGGCATCAATTCCAATGTCGGGGCGTATGATAAAAAAATCATCCCACAGCTCGCCAAGGTCGCCCTATGGATGCGCGAATATCATCGTTGGGAGTTTTACGAACAGACTTCAGATATATACGGTTGGGACAATTTTACACCGGCCTTTAACGGCAATGCCTGGCCCCATCATACAAAATATATACAGGAATGTGTAAAACACGGTATACAAATGCTGATCTGTGCGGAACGTTCCGTATCCTACGCAGCAGCTACGGGCAATTGGATGGATCCGCCCTATGACGGCAATGACGGTACACAGGAAATGCATTACCTTCATAAAGTTGAATTTCTTGCCCAACTGGCGGCGCGTTACGGATCGAACAAAGTGGATAAATCACTGCTGGAGCCCGCGGACAAGCTGACGGGATTGAACGATGTTCGTTATTATGAAGATGAAAACGAACCCGACCAGTGGTGGTCGCAACCAACCTGGGATGCGGCAAAGTATGCCAAATATCTGAACGCGGTGCACGATGGCTATAACTGTACCACCAGCAGTGAATTCCCATTATTGGGTATCAAAAACGCCGATCCGCAGGCCGTTCACGTTATGGGCGGATTGGCGGCGCGAGATCTGAATTATCTGGACAAGATAATGGCGAATACCGGCGGACGAATTCCATTTGATGTGATCAACGTGCATCATTACTGCACACAATCAGGCGGTTCGAAAGGTTTGGCCCCTGAGCACGAACAGTATGGATTTGAAAGATTTATCGGTGAAATCATTGCATGGCGTGATAAAAACGTTACCGGAATGCCGATCTGGTTGACGGAATTCGGCTGGGATACACTGGACAAAGCCGGTACCCATTCTTACGTTTATGCAGGTGAGCAATCCCAGGCCAATTATTTGCTGCGTTCCCTGTTTTTATTGATGGGATACGGCGTGCAAAAGGCATTTATTTTTATGGACATGGATCCAAACAGTGAGAGC
>JAFGEC010000182.1 GCA_016931775.1 Candidatus Zhuqueibacterota bacterium
CCGGAAATATTCATTTCATTCACAGGTTGCACGATTTCACCGTCATTGATGAGTAAACCAACAATACCAAAAGAGAAATCACCTGTTGTTGAATTAGAATTTCCGCCGATAAAACCGTTGATCAAAAGCGCCTTCTTTTGTTCCTTGATCAACTGCACCAGGCTTTTATCACCACAATCAAATAAAACATTGGAAGGTGAACCCGATGTCAATTCCATTCCGAGTTTTTTGCCGTAATAGTTATCAATATAAAAATTTTTCAATACGCCTTTTTCGATCATCGGTCGTTCTTTAGCCGCCAGTCCTTCACTGTCAAACAAACGCGACCCCAGACCTTTAGCTAAAAACGGATTGTCGATCAGGGTCAGTTTTTCAGATGCGATCTTTTCACCCAGCTTGCCGTCCAGGAATGAGCTTTTTTGTTGCAGCGCGCTGCCGCTCATGGCCTGTTGCAAAGTACCAAGTAGTCGGGCAACAGAACGGTTTTCAACAATCATATTATATTCACCTGAATCGATTTTCTTTTGACCGACTTTACGAAGCGCCCTGTTCACGGGCTCCGGTCCTATCACCTGTGCCGGGGGCAATTCGTCAAAAAATCGTGTTCTGACGTAAAACCAATCTTCAGGCCGGCCGCCCTGGTGGTCGTCGACAGTGGCTTCGGCGCCAGCAGAAAATGATGTCCCTCGCGTATGGCCTTCAAATCCATTACTATGTACCCGGATAACATCAGAGATCCGGTCGCTATAACTTGTTGTAACGGATATTATATCCGGACTTGTTGCCATGGCGGTTTTTTCGATCTCTGCTGCTATTTTTACACGCTGCTCGGTTTGTACTTTTTCGAAAGCCGGATCAAATATTTGCAGATCCCGCTGCAAATCATTTGGATAATAATCCGGATCGGGAAGCGATCTATATTTATCCTGGGATAAATATTTGGTACCTGCGACAGCCTCTTTAATAAAAACTTCAAGAGTTTCGCGTCGTAGATCGTTGGTGGAATGTACCGAATAACGTTGATCGAGATATATACTGATACTTAACGAATTTTCCGTGGCCTCCTGGAGTTTATCCAGTTTTTTTTCCCGATATTCTACCTCAATCCGCCTCTGATTACTTAACGATACGGCCACCTGATCCGCACCCTGTTTTCGAGCAAATTCTACTGCCCATTCGGCCAGAACTAGTTTGTCTTTCATCTTTAACCCTTAAATTATGAATTCACACCACCAACAGTTATTTTCGATACTTTTACGGTCGGCAGTCCCAGAGAAACGGGTACTCCCTGACCGTTTTTTCCACAGGTCCACGAGCCCTCGTCTATTTGAAAATCATCCGCCACCATGACAATATCCTTTAAAACCTGAGGACCATTGCCGATGATATTGATGTCCTTCACCGGTTTTGTCAGCTTGCCATCTTCAATGAGGTAACCTGATTTTACATAAAAGGTAAAATCACCGGCACCGATAAATACCTCACCATTTGTAAAAGACTCCGCATACAGACCGTTTTTCACACTGGCTATAATTTCCTCTTTTTTATGCGGCCCCGGCAGCATATAGGTGTTGCGCATTCGCGGCATGGGTACGTGACGGAATGACTCTCGACGTCCATTCCCCGTTGGTTTGACTTTATAGTAACTGGCACTAATACGGTCATGGAGATAAGTGCGCAATATACCGTTTTCCACCAGATATGTTTTCTCCACATCATTGGCTTCATCATCGACATTTATGGAACCCCTGGCGTTAAGGTTTGTACCATCATCGACAATACTGACAAAATTTTCCGCGACAGGTTTATTGATTTTATCACTAAATATGGATACTTTTTTTCGGTTAAAATCAGCCTCCATTCCATGACCGATGGCTTCGTGAAGCAATATACCCGAACTTCCGGCTGCCAGTACCACGGGCATCTCACCGGCCTCGGGCTTGACTGCATCGAAAAGAAGGACGGTCTTGGACACTGCTTCATTCACCATACGGGCAATATTTTCCTCAGTGAGATACTCCATTCCATAACGGCCGGAAATGGAGTAACCGTTTTGCTCACGCTGTCCGTTCTGTTCGGCGATAACTGAAACACCCACTCTGCCCATAGGGCGATCGTCCACGGTTACTCTGCCCTCGGAAGTGACGATGAGGACGTATTTTGAAATACTTGAAAAAGAAACATTGGCCTTAATAACACGTGAATCGGCGGCAAAAGTTCTAGCATTGATATCTTTTAAAACGGGAATTCTTGCATCGATGGAAACGTCCAGCCACTTTGTGCGTATCGGGTAATAATCGGGCGTTGGATGGAATTCCAGTTTCGAGGGTTTTAATATATTTTTTGAATCGGCAATATTGGCAGCGGTTGTTGCCGCCAGTTTCATTGCTTGGGGCGTTATCTCCTCGGTGAAGGAATATCCGGTTTGATCTCCTTTCAGCACACGAATACCCACACCAAAGTCGATGTCGCTGTAGGCGCGATTGACCAGATTATCTTCAAGTGAAGCGGAATTGTAAATGCTGCGTTCAAAATAGAGGTCACAATAATCACCGCCGTGGGATAAAGCAGCGGCCATCACTTCCTGTATTGTTTTTTCATCCACTCCAAACATTTGATAGTAATCGTCCAAACTTATCTCCTTTTCACCCGGTTCCGCAAAAACCTTTCCCGAGTTCGTTAATAAAGCGGGAAACGCCGCCGTGGCGGCCAATCCTGTAGATGTATGATGTATAAACACCCGCCGGTTTATTTTTCTTCCCATAAAATCTCCTTTTTCAAATCCGACGATATAAAATATATCAACCTATACCTAAACGTCGGTAATTATTAACAATTATTCAATAAGAAAACGTACAATACTTCTTCAACAATACCGGAAACAAGATGCTTTGCGGAAAAAACAGCTTCATCCAGAGTCAAAGGACGGTTACAAATAGAAAAACCGGCCGTAATGCCCAACTCTTTCAACGTTTGACCGTCAACATCCACCATTCCGGCTATGGCGATTACCGGTATATTTTTTTCACGGGCTGCTGCAGCAACACCTGAAATGGTTTTACCGAAAGCTGTCTGGCTGTCGATTTTCCCCTCGCCGGTAAAAATCAAATCCGCGCCGGTAATCCGCCGGGAAAAATCCGTTGTTTCAAGTACAATTTGCACGCCGGGTTGAAGGGTGGCATTTGCAAACGTCATCAAACCGGCACCCAGTCCGCCTGCCGCCCCTGCACCCGGTACATAACGAACATCGGGCAGAGTCCGGCCGGCCACATCCGCGATATGCCGCATATTGGCCTCCAAAATCCGGCACATCGCCAAATCGGCGCCCTTTTGAGGCGAATAGGTATAAACGGCGCCATATTCTCCCAGCAAAGGATTTTCCACATCACACGCAACTAAAATTTCCGCCCGTCTAATACGAGAATCCAGGGCTTCCACATCAACGTCGGTCACTTTGCCCATCAGGTCACCGTTCATATATTGGGTGATTTTTTTTCCGTTGCTGAAAAAGGTAACGCCCAGCGCCTGTGCCATTCCTGTGCCAAAATCGGTTGTTGCGGAGCCGCCGATTCCGACGATTATTTTTCGACAGCCTCTCTCAAGCGCGTGACATAAAAGCTGCCCCGTACCGAAGGTCGTTGTGAAAAGAGGATTCCGTTTTTCTTCAGGAATGAGCGGCAGCCCGGATGCTGAGGCCATTTCGATAACAGCGGTTGCGCCGTCACCTAAAATGCCCCAACTTGCCCGGACCGGTTCCCCCAAAGGGCCGATAACCGAAGTATAAATCACCTCTCCACCGGTAGCAGATACAAGAGCGTGTACCGTCCCCTCTCCACCGTCCGCCATGGGAATATGCACCACATCGATATCTTTAACACAGCGACGAATACCCTCTTCCATGGCCTCGCAAACCTTCGCAGCTGAGATACTGCCTTTGAAAGAATCGGGGGCGAGAATGATTTTCATAAATATCCTGATTTCTATCAATACGAGGTAACTGGTTTAAAATCGAATCATAAATGGTTATAAAGATACGAATTTTTTTCAAAAAAAGGTATTTTTTTATTGACATTGATGATAATTTACTTATATTATAAAAATTTTTCCTTTATTAAAAAATAAAACTAAAAATGAATGCACTCGACACAAAAAAAATAAAAGAAAAAGTAAACCGTTATAATGGGTATAGCGGCCCAGAGTGCATTTACTTGCCTGTAATACGTGTAATCGTACGTCTACTTGATATTCTATCTCTACCAGGTCTCATTATTGTGCGCTTGGTGAGCCGTCCTCTTTTTCTAGTGGACCTTTTGCTACGACCGGTGCGATAAAACAAGCCAAGGGTGCAAAAGGCAACCAGAACACAAAAATCATAAATCTTAAACAGCAACAAAAATTACCAATTGCACCTCAAGCGGCAAAAGCCTTTCGTAAAATGAAAGGCATTTAGTTTGGGCAATAAATGAATAAAAACCATATAATAAAGAAAGGTAATTCATGACTGGTGCAGAAATGATCGTTCATTCCTTGAAAAAGGAAAAAGTCCGTGCTCTGTTTGGTTTTCCCGGCGGCGCGGTCATCGATATCTTTGATGTCCTTTATAAATCGGACATTCCATTTTATCTGACGCGTCACGAACAGGGCGCCATACATGCGGCCGACGGCTTTGCCAGGGCATCCGGAGAAGTCGGTGTTTGTATCGCCACTTCCGGCCCCGGTGCAACAAATCTGGTTACAGGTCTTGCCACGGCACATATGGATTCCATCCCTGTCGTCGCATTAACCGGCCAGGTTCATACCCACCTGATCGGCAATGATGCGTTTCAGGAAGCGGACATGGTCGGAATTTCCCGGCCGATTACCAAACACAATTATCTGGTTAAAAATGTGGATGAGTTGCCGGAAATATTAAAATCGGCCTTTTACATCGCCAAAACCGGCCGGCCGGGTCCCGTACTCGTCGACATTCCAAAAGACATTCAACAGATAAGCACCTCGATGCCGTATCCCGATTCAGTGGATATCCGGAGCTATAAACCCACTCTGAAAGGGCACACGCCTCAGATCGAAAAAGTGGCATATGCTATAGAAAAATCACAGCGTCCGGTGATATTTGCCGGTGGAGGTGTGATTGCCAGTGGTGCCAGTCAAGAATTACGCGAACTGGCTCACAAGATACAGGCACCTGTCACCACGTCACTCATGGGGCTGGGCACTTTTGACGAAACCGAACCTTTGGCTCTGAAGATGCTGGGCATGCACGGTACCGAGTATGCAAATTATGCGATTCAGGAAGCGGATTTGTTGATTGCCGTCGGAGTCCGGTTTGATGACCGTGTGACAGGTAAAGTCAGCAAATTTGCCCCAAAGGCAAAAATTATACACATAGACATTGATCCCACGACCATTCGAAAAAACGTAGAGGTATTCCTGCCGATTGTCGGTGATGTAAAGCATGTTTTAACGGAATTGAATACCATCGCCAAACCGGCCGACAGTAAAAAATGGATCGACCAGATTAGAGATTGGAAGCAAAAACACCCGCTCGTTTATACAAAGGACAGTTCTTCCATCATGCCCCAGTATGTGGTCGAGCAGATTGCGGATTTGACCCGTGAAAACGCCATCATCACCACAGAGGTCGGTCAAAATCAAATGTGGGCGGCACAATTTTTCAACTATGTTAAACCACGGACTATGTTGACGTCCGGCGGTTTGGGCACGATGGGCTACGGCTTTCCGGCTGCTATCGGCGCCCAGGTTTCCCATCCGGAGGCCACGGTGATTGATATTGCCGGTGACGGCAGCATTCAAATGAACATCCAGGAACTCGCCACTGCTGTATTGTATCGACTTCCGGTCAAAATAGTCATCCTGAACAACCAATCGCTGGGAATGGTACGCCAGTGGCAGGCAATTTTCTATGATCGCCGGTTCTCCGGCACATGCTTGAGGCGTGATGCAGCCTGCCCACCGGATTGTGATCGTTCCGGCGATTATTGTCCGAAATTATATATCCCCAATTTTGTCAAAGTGGCGGAAGCTTACGGCGCCGCGGGATTCTATGGTGACAAACCGGAGCAGGTCAGGCCGCTGCTGGAAAAAGCGCTTAAAACACCCGGTCCGGTTATTGTTGAATTCAGAATAGATGAAGACGAAAACGTATATCCAATGGTCCCGGCAGGGGCACCAATAAACGAAATGATAAGAGGGATGGCATAATGCGACACATTATAAACCTAGAAGTCGAAAATCATTCCGGTGTCTTGGCTCGAATCGCCGGATTGTTTAGTGCCCGCGGTTTTAACATCGAAAGTGTCTCAATCGGCAAGGCCGATCCCGATGAAACCGCGCACATTACCCTGGTCGTCCGCGGTGATGACTGGGTCATCGAGCAGGTTAACAAACAACTGAACAAACTCATCGATATCATTCGCGTTACCGACGTGACAAAAGCAAAAAACAACTTTGTCGGCCGTGAACTTATATTGGTCAAAGTGAATTGTTCACCGTCCAAACGTATCGATGTATCCCAAATCGTCAATATTTTCGGCGCCAAGGTGGTTGATATCAGTAAATCATCAATGACCCTGGAAGTGACGGGCAGCGAATCCAAAGTGAATGCATTTTTGGAAATCATGCAAAGTTTTGGTATTAAAGACATCGCACGCACAGGTACGATTGCCATGTTAAGAGATTTTAACGGTTAAACACAAATTTCTATCATTTTTCTAATTTAGGAGGTTTATCATGCAGCTATATTACGACAAAGACGCCAACCTAGAGCTCGTTAAAAATAAAAAAGTTGCCATTATCGGTTATGGCAGCCAGGGACATGCCCATGCGCTCAATCTAAAAGAAAGCGGAATCGATGTGGTCGTTGGTCTAAATGCGGGAAATGAGGATATCGAAAAAGCCAAGGCAGCCGGTTTGACCGTGATGCTGAACGAAAAGGCCGCCGAATGGGCCGACATCGTAATGATGCTGGTACCCGATACCATCCAACTGATGGTTTTCGAAAACGACATCAAACCGAACCTAAAAGCGGGAAATGTGCTGGCATTTGCCCACGGATTCAATATCCATTATAACCAGATCATTCCCCCGACCGATGTGGATGTTATCATGATCGCACCCAAGAGTCCGGGACATCTGGTTCGCCGCCAGTACCAGGAAGGACGCGGTGTACCTATGCTGATCGCTATTTATCAAAACGCATCGGGCAAAGCCAAAGACATCGCACTGGCTTATGCCAAAGGTATCGGCGGAACCAAAGCAGGCGTTATTGAAACAACCTTTAAGGAAGAGACCGAGACCGATCTATTCGGCGAGCAGGCCGTGCTATGTGGCGGTGTCACTGAATTGATCCGTGCCGGTTTTAATACGCTGGTCAATGCGGGTTACCAGCCGGAGATCGCCTATTTCGAATGCCTACACGAGCTAAAACTCATCGTCGATCTCATTTATGAAGGCGGACTATCCTGGATGTATTACTCGGTGAGTGACACGGCGGAATACGGCGGATTGGCCAAGGGGCCTAAAGTCATCGGCGAAGAAAGCAAAAAGGCCATGCAAAAACTGCTGGAAGATATTCAAACCGCTGCATTTGCCACCGAATGGATCAATGAAAACCAGGCCAGAGGACCGAAATTTAAAGCGCTGCGCCGTTTACTGCAGGAGGACTTGATCGAAGATGTAGGCAAAAAGCTGCGCGGCATGATGAGCTGGATCAAAAAATAATCGAGGTTTCAAATGGAACAGAATAAAGTTATTGTATTTGATACTACATTGCGTGACGGTGAACAGGCACCGGGCGCCAGTCTGGGTGTGCCGGAAAAACTGGCAATTGCCCAGCAACTGGCCCGGTTGAATGTGGATGTGATCGAGGCCGGTTTCCCGGTCTCTTCACAAGCCCAATTCGACGCTGTTCGCCTGATTGCGGAGGAGGTTAAGGGGCCGGTCATCTGCGGACTGGCCCGATGCGTGGACATCGATATCGATAAGGCTGCCGAGGCTTTGAAACCGGCAAAAA
The DNA here is from genome assembly GCA_016931775.1 of Candidatus Zhuqueibacterota bacterium. Lineage (GTDB taxonomy): Bacteria > Zhuqueibacterota > Zhuqueibacteria > Residuimicrobiales > JAFGEC01 > JAFGEC01. The sequence goes on from JAFGEC010000182.1 coordinate 8,033, forward strand.
ACGCCCGGATTCACACCTTTGTGGCCACTTCAAAAATCCATCTTGAGAAAAAATTCAAAAAATCACAAGATGAAATATTGGAAATGGCGGTGGCCGGTGTAAAAAGGGCCAAAGGTTATTTTGATGATATTGAATTTTCTCCCGAAGATTCAGCCCGAACGGGAAAGGAATTCCTGTTCCACATCATCGAAGCAGCCATTGATGCAGGCGCCATGACCATCAATATTCCCGATACGGTGGGATACTCAAATCCTGAGGAGTTCGGCCAATTGATCCGGGAGATATTAAAACGGGTTCCCAATATGAACAGGGCCGTATTGAGTGTTCACTGTCACAATGACCTGGGATTAGCCACAGCCAACACATTGTCGGCGGTTCTCAACGGCGCCCAACAGGTAGAAGTGACCATTAACGGTGTCGGTGAGCGGGCCGGTAATGCTTCACTGGAAGAGGTTGTGATGGCGTTAAAAACCCGGCAGGATTTTTTCAAAAAGAATACAACCATCAACAC
>JAFGEC010000183.1 GCA_016931775.1 Candidatus Zhuqueibacterota bacterium
AAATATTGAATGAAAAAGGCGTTAAAGAAGTTATGAATGAAAAGAACGGATACTGGATCCGGGACGGTATCGTGGTCATCATTAAAGATGCCATTATACCTGATAATACAGTTCTGTAAAGGTAGTTGGAAAAAAGTTACAGAATGGACGAAATTGTAAAAAAAATTTTTAATGCCGGTGTAGTTGGCGCCGGTGGCGCGGGTTTTCCGTCCCATGTTAAAGTACAGTGCAAGGCCGATGTCGTTATCGCCAATGGAGCGGAATGTGAACCTTTGTTGAGTAACGACAAATTACTGATAATGCACTTTACATCCCGGGTACTTGAAGGGCTAACAACAGTTGCCAGGCAGACCGGGGCGCAAAGATCGGTTGTTTCCATAAAGGGTAAATATTCCGATGTGGTCACACAATTGCAGAATTTTGCTCGTGAGTACAATGCGGAAGTCTTTTTACTGCAAAATTACTATCCCGCCGGAGATGAATTGGAAATTGTCCAGGAGGTTACAGGCAAAATCGTACCCGAAATGGGAATACCGCCGCACGTGGGTGTGGTTGTTCATAATATTGAAACGCTGCTGAACATCAGCTATGCGATTGAAGGTCGGCCGGTGACCCATCGTTATGTAAGTCTGCTCGGTAAAGTTAGAAATCCGGCGGTTTACCGCGTGCCTATCGGCACCCTGATTGCTGATTTCGTAGAGCTGACGGGCGGATTTCTTACGGATAATCCCGCTGTTTTAATCGGCGGTGCCATGATGGGACAAATCGCCGATGATTTGGAAACGCCTGTGGCAAAAACCACAAGTGCAGTTATTGTCTTGGACGCAGATCATCCATTGATTTCTGAGTACAAACAGGCCTATTCTTTTAGCCTTTTAAAGGCAAAATCAGCTTGTACACAATGTGTTTTGTGTACCGAACTGTGCAGCAGAAACCAGTTGGGCCATAGGTTATTCCCACATAAAATTATGCGGTTGGCTGATCTGGCTTTGGCGGGAGATTCCGAGCTCGCGCGTTCGGCCTTCTTATGCTCAGATTGCGGATGTTGTGAATATGCCTGTCCCATGGGTTTGTCGCCGCGGAAGGTTATTAGAGTGATCAAAAAAAGTGCTAAAAAATTCGCTCCAAAAGATTTCAGACCGGCATTGCATCCCTTCCGTAGCATAAGACGTATTCCTGTCGAGCGGTTGATATACCGACTTGACCTTGCTGAATTCAATATTCCTGTGAAACTATCGACGATGGATATTACGCCCCACCGCGTAAAATTACCGCTCAAGCAGCATATCGGCGTGCCAGCCGAGTACGTGAAAGGGAAAAAACAGGTAAAACAGGGCGATCTTGTTGCAGATGTTCCCCGGGATCAACTGGGAAGTCGTGTTCATGCCTCAATGAGTGGGGAAATTGTCAAATTTACACCCGACTTTGTCGAAATAAAGGTAAATGAAGGATAGATATATGGCAGATCAAAAACAATCAATCGGATTGGTTGAGTTTAACAGCATCGGTGCCGGTATTGAAGCAGCGGATGCCATGCTCAAGGTGAGCGATGTCGAATTATTGCTGGCCAAGACGATTTGTCCGGGTAAATATATATGCCTTGTTCGTGGAGATGTGGCGGCTGTGCGAAGCAGTATAAATAGAGGCGTAATGATTGGTCAGGATGCCGCTATCGATTCGATGGTTTTGCCGCGGGTTCACGATTCAGTTTTTCCGGCTATGAACGCAACCAGTAAATTGGAAAAAGCGGGTGCGCTGGGGATTATCGAGACTTTTTCCGTTGCCAGTTGTCTGGAAGCCGCGGATACGGCTGCAAAAGCTGCAAAAGTTCAACTATTGGAGGTTCGATTGGCGATAGGCCTAGGGGGGAAATCGTTTTTAACAATGACGGGAGATGTTTCAGCCGTCCGGTCAGCTGTCGAAGCCGGTACAAAACCGGTATCCGATCGCGGTTTACTCGTCCGTCAAGTTGTCATTCCTTCGCCGCGTGATGAAATTATCGCCAGCTTGTTGTAGTTTTAAAGTTGAAATATAACGCCAAATCGTTTTGTTAATTTGTATGTTAATCTGTCGTTTTACGAGACTGAAAAAAATGAAAAAAAGGTTTATTGTTACCATAATTTTATTCTTTGTTTTTCAATTATACTCTCAATCGGATGCCGATCCACAGTCTAATATAAATCCAGCAGTACTGAAAGCAATGCGATGGATAAACAGTCAGGATTGTTTAAACCAAGTTCGTGTTCTCTCAGGAGAACCGTATAACGGAAGGGCTGCAGGAAGCAGTGATTTTAGACGTGTAGCGGATTATATCGCGGATGAGTTTCAACGTGCCGGACTTGAATGCGCGGCCGGATCTGATTTTTTTCAATCTTTTTTCGTCAACAGAAATATAATCGATCCTGATAATGAATTGGCACTTGAAGTCATTATACGTTCGAATGATATAGTCGACACTTTATGGATATATTATGAATTTGAGAAAGATTATTTGCCCGCCGGTTTTTCAGCCGATACCAGTATGATCTCCGATGCGGTTTTGGTGGGGTATGGAATTACGTCGGAAAATAATTATTGGGATGACTATAAAAATGCCGAGATAAAGGATAAAATTGTTCTCGTGCTTGGCGGCACACCGAAAATAGAAGAAGTACAATGGGGGCAGTCGGCGAGGATGTCTCAGAAAGTAAATTTTGCCTTGCATCACGGTGCTGCGGGATTTATCGGCATCGGTGGACCCCATGCATCGATATACACCGAACAGAAGGTGCCTGCGCTTTTTATCAGTGAAAAAGTGGCTGACGATATGCTATCGGGCACCGGATACACAGTAAATAAATTGAAAAAGGAAATTAATTTCGATCAAAAAAGTAAAAGTGTGCAGTTGGTTCATCGTATTAAATTAAAAATCAGCAGTGAGTTAAAGGTAAATGCGGAAACCATGAATATCGTCGGGTACCTGGAAGGCTCGGATGAAAAGTTGAAAAATGAATATATAATCATTGGTGCCCATGCGGATCATATCGGGCCGCTGGGAGATGGAGTTTTTTACGGCGCAAATGATAATGCATCCGGTACCGCAGTTTTGCTGGAAACCGCTAAAGCCTTTGCACGGCTTTTTCCCCGGCCGAGACGTTCCCTTGTTTTTATCGCTTTTACAGGAGAAGAAATGGGTCTGATGGGGTCCAAATACTATACAGAACACCCGTTATTCCCTTTGGAAAAAACCAAAGCGATGATCAATTTGGATATGGTCGGTTCGGGTTTGGATGGTATTACAATAATGGGCGGTGAAACTTTCACAAATTTTTACTATATTCTGGAACAAACGAACAATCGGTATATCCACATGTCGATTGAAAAAATGAAAATCACGGAAAATTCAGACCATTATCCGTTTTATCAAAAGGGTATACCTGCGGTTTTTCTCTTAACAAAAGGCGGCCCTTCAACATGGCATTCGACAAACGACGTCGTTGAATATGTGAACGGGGAGGCTATGGAAATTGTGGGACGGTATGTTTTTCTTTCTGTCTGGGAAATTGCAAACCGTGAAAAGTTGAATTTATTTTAATTATTTTATTGAATTATTAAGGTTGAAAACGGATTTGGGGATATTCTATTTTTAAATTGATCCAAGTATTCGACCCGTCAAGTTTACATTTTATTGGAGGAAAAAAATTGCGGCTTGGTAATTATCTTGATGAAAATCTGATCATATTGGATCTGGTCGCAGAAGATAAAAAAGAAGCGATTCAAAAGATCGTCCATGAAATGAAAAAAAGCAAAAAAGTTATAAATGGAGATCAATTTTACAATGACGTCATGACGAGGGAGGGGCTGGGTAGTACAGGTATTGGGATTGGAATTGCCCTTCCGCATGCCAGATCCGAAAGTGTGGAGAGTATTGTCGTTTCCTTCGCACGGCTTAAAAAGAGTGTCGATTTCGGGTCTCCGGATAAAAAACCCGTACGTATCGTCATGTTGTTGGGCACTTGTTTAAAAACCGTGGGGGAATATTTAAAAGTACTGTCGAAAATCTCAAAAATTCTGAGACGTAAAGATGTCGTCGACAGGCTACTCAAAGCGGATACGGCCGGCCAGATTATTAGTATTTTTAATGAAGCGGATGACCTGCCGGTTTAAATATATCCGTGGTAAAAATAAAAGGCCAGTTTTACGTATTCGCCGAAAATTCTTCTTATCCCGCCCAGTGATTTCCACCAGTTGTTCATATCGGCATATATAAAAAATGTGCATGGATATACGGTTACATTTTTTTTTGCGAAAGCTTTTTTATATGTCAGGTAGCTTCGGCGAATGTGAAAATTATCCTGGACGATACCGATTGATCTGACGTCGTTGCCGATGAGGTCGCTTAATTTGCGTGCGGTATTATAAGTAAAAGGATCGCCTACGGCGATATGAATAATAAAATATTGCCGTTCGGAAAGCCCAATGGAATCCAGTTTTGCTGCTAGCAAGGCTGCATAATTACGGACGGCAAAAGTTGCGGATTCCTCCATAGTATTGAGAGAGATGACAATTTTTCTTGCCTGGTTGGCTTGCACCATGTTAAGTGATGCGGTCATTTTTATTTCACTTACGGTTTGTCCCCCTTCAACAATCAGTGCGTCTACCGTTTGGGTAGTTGGAGGCATTTCCAGCATCCTTGCCAAAGATTTTAACAATGGTACTTTGAATAGCCAGATGATTGAAAAAATCAGAATTACTATTGTCAGCCTGTAACGCCATTTTAGCCGCTGAACCGTTACGCTTTTGTATAGTTCCATTTTTTGTGGCTTTATTTGACACCCTTACTTTTTTCACACCAAATTTGTACAAGATGAATAATAACATCCACAGCTTTTTGCATATCCTGCACGGAAATCCATTCCTGCCTGGAATGAAAATTGTGTCCACCCGTAAAAATGTTGGGTGTGAGGAGACCTGCATAAGACAATTTTGCCCCATCGGTGCCGCCGCGAATGATGTTTTTTACCGCTGTTAATCCCGTTCGTTTAACGGCCTCTAAGGCGTATTGTACCACCTTGGGATCTTTATCCAGTTCATATTTCATATTTCTGTAATACTCGACAATTTCAAAATCGAGAGACGCTTTTGGAAAGTTTGCCAGGACTTTTTGGGCGGTTTTTTTGAGCACCTCTTCCTTCTCGTGAAGGCCTTCAATTGTAAAATCCCGAATCAGATACTTTATGACCGCTGTTTCCACACTGCCGGAAATATAATGAGGATGGATGTATCCCTGCCGTTTTTCTGTGGTTTCCGGTGACATGTTTTGTTTGGGCAGCTGTTCGATGACGGCTGCTGCAATTTTTATCGCATTGACCAGTTTGTTTTTTGCATAACCGGGATGTACGTTTACACCGCTGATGGTCATGTTTACGGAATCGGCACAAAAGGTTTCGTCTTCAACCTCCCCTGCACTTTCACCATCGATCGTATAGGCATAATCGGCGCCGAATTTTTTTACATCAAAATGTTCCGTGCCGCGTCCCACCTCTTCATCCGGCGTGAAGGCAATTTTTATTGTACCGTGAGGTATCTCAGGATGTTGAATCAGATAGGATATTGCATCCATAATTTCCGCAATCCCGGCCTTGTTGTCGGCGCCCAGCAATGTGGAGCCGTCGGATGTAAAAATATCGCTTCCGATTTGCTGCTTGAGTTTCGGGTTTTCATCTACACTTATGGTTATACCGGACGGTAGATGGATATCCTCTCCCTGGTAGTTTTTATGCAAGATAGCTTTTACATTGGCTCCTGATACATCAGGAGAGGTGTCCAGGTGGGCAATTAAACCGATGACAGGGACGCGATAACTGATATTGGCCGCCAGCGTTGCAGTTACATAGCCCCATTCATCCATCGCAGCATCCTCAAGGCCTAATGCCAATAGTTCTTTTACGATAAACCGTCCCAAATTTTTTTGTTTAGATGTCGTCGGATAAGAATCCGAACTTTCGCTGGATTGTGTGTCAAAAGTAACATATTTTAGGAACCTGTCTGTACAGGTATACTTTTCAATCATAAGAAATCCTCATCGAGTAAAAAGCTTGAAAACGAGTTGTTTTCGTTGTATATTTTATAAAATGTCTGATAACCGTATTTTCAATATATGGCATGTTTATGAAAATTAAAACACTTTTTTTGCTGTGCCTTGTCATTTTATATTGTACAAAGGACAAAAAGCCCAAAGTTGTGCGTCCCAAGGGATCTTTCAACGCAACAACACCTGATCGATCGGATCATGAGGCCAATGGCGGTATTTTACGCTTTACACTCAGCGGTAAGGCAATGCACGACGATTTTTTTATCGCCCAGTTTACACCGCGGGGAGATATTTTTACATATGACAATTTGCAGCTTGCCAATTATCATATCGGATCGGATAAATATCCAAAGTTTTTAATAAATGTGGATTATGCCGAAAGTGATTTGTCGGCGTGGGAGGGAAAAAGTTTCCCCATGGATTTTCTGGCGTTTGTTGCTGCGCCAAATACGTCGCCGTTGAATTCGAAGGGCAAAGTGACGATTACACGTGTGACCCCGTCGTTTATTGAGGGACGATTTTCCGGTCAACTGGTCCACCCGGTGAATGGAAAAACATTCCCCATAAAGGGCGAATTTAAAGGCATTATCAAGCTGAATGTTTAGAGTTTTGTTCAGCAGTATTTACAAAAGACTGCATCAAAGTCGTGGCCCTCGGCATTGCAAAAACGGCAGACCTGGGTTGAGATGTTTTTATTATCCTGTTTTGCCAGTTCAACCGTCACGATACCTGTGGGGACAGCTATAATTCCATATCCGCAAATCATAATTACCGCCGCAATCGCCTGGCCAAGGCCGGTTTGGGGAGAGATGTCGCCGTAACCTACTGTGGTCAGAGTGACAATCGCCCAATAGATACTGCGAGGGATACTGGTAAAACCGTTTTTTTCTCCTTCAATAATATACATGAGTGAGCCGAATACAACCACCAGTGCCAGAACCGAGAAAAGAAAGACAAGAATTTTACGGCGGCTGGCCTTTAAAGCCGAGATTAAATTTTGGGCTTCCTTGACATATTGCACAAGCTTGAGAACACGGAAAATTCGGAGCACCCGTATCACCCGGATAACAACAAGATATTGGCTTCCCGGGAAAAGCAAACTCAGGTAGGAGGGCGCGATACCGAGCAAATCAACGATGCCGTAAAAACTGGTGGCATAAGCACCCGGTCGTCCTACACAGTAAAGGCGGGTGATGTACTCCAGTGTAAACAAAACGGTAAAAAACCATTCAAGCCAATCCAGAATCCCGCCAAACCTGAGATCGAAATTTTTGATTGAACTGAGCATAACAACCGATACGGAAAGGGCTATGCTGAGAATCAACAAGACATCGAATGCCTTTCCGGCTTTCGTATCGGCTTCAAAAATTATTTCATGCAGCCGTGCTCTTCGGCCGATAAATGTCTTACTTTTCGGGTTTTTATTCATTTTATATACCTCCGGCAGAGCTGTTCCACCATTTGGCAAAAGGTGACGTCCATTTGATTATGGCTTTTGCTGCATTTTTAGAATCCGTCCCGACCGCGGTGGTATTTCTATTTTTTTATCTTTCACTAAAGTCTCTAATTTTTTTTTCGATATGAGGTCAAAATATAAGCAGTTTGGATCAGGCGCCGTAATGGTGTTTGTTTTGTCGCTTTTATTCAGCAAAACCAAGACTGTCTCATTATCGTAGGTACGTGTGAAAGCGTAACATTCATTCGGCGTGGGCAGTTGTATGGTTTTAAATTCACCCAACTGCAGGGCTTTTGAATTGTTGCGGATACGGATCAGATTCTTATAGTGATTAAAAAGATCACCGTTAACACAAACAGGATCGGGTTTGGATTTAAAGCCGCCGTCAGGCAAAAAAGCCGAATCCTGATATTCCAAATCCGCCCACAACATGGGTTTTCGGCAATCCGGATCATTAGCACCCCACATACCACACTCATCACCATAATAGATCATGGGTGCACCGACATAGGTCATTTGAAAAACAGCCAGCAATTTTTGCAGGGCGATATCTTTTGGTTCGGGTTTTCCGCTATCGTAAAGTGGATTTTTACCAATTGTTAGCCGGTGATAATTCTTCCAGTCACGGTATGCGGCAATATGTCCGTTTTTAATATGGGAACCGATACGTTCGGTATCGTGGCTGCCCAGTAAATTTTGTTGGACATTAGTTATCTCCGCGTGGAAAGCATGACGCAGATCCGTTAATAAGCGGTCAAATTCTTGCGTTTGTATCTTTTTGTGTATATACTCACTGCAGGCAAAGGTGAAATTATAATTCATAACCGCATCAAACTCCTCGCCGCTTAAATATGGTTTTAATTCATCAATCGGGCGGATCACCTCGGCTGTTATATAGGCTTCCGGATTAATCTGCTTAACATGGCAGCGCCACTCGCGCCAGAAGGGATGTTTGATACAATAGGCTACATCCAGCCGCCAACCGTCTATGCCGTCGATTGTTTTGCCGTTTATGTTGGGATCCATCCACCTTTTTGTAATGTCGAAAATGTATTTTTTCGGTTCCGCGACAATGCCCCGGTTGTCCTGCTTAAATTCCGGTAATTCTTTATAACCGGACCAGCCTTGATATAAAAAAGGAATATCATTCCGCTCGTCACGCCACGATTTGACTGAAAACCAATTTCTGTAAACGGAATCCTGTTGATTTTTTAAAACATCACGAAAGGCCCAGTGAGTTATCCCCACATGGTTAAAAACGCCGTCAAATATTACTTTCATACCTCTTTGATGCAGCTGAGCGATAAGTTCTAGAGCGAGCTTGTCGGCACTTGTCCAAAACCAGGTGTCCGGATCATGCGGTGTTTCCAAAGAAATAAGCTTTTTGTCTCCTTCCGGATCGGGACCAAAATGCGGATCGATATGATGTAAAGTGGAGGAGTCATATTTATGATGCGAAGGTGCCTGGAAGACTGGATTGAGATAAATCGCGCCGATGCCTAACTCTTCCAGGTAATCCAGTTTTTCAATGATACCGAGGAGGTCACCGCCGTACCTGCGTCGTTGAATGTTATACCAAATATCTTTGTCGTTCTGCTTTTCGTAGGGCTGGAGTTCGTACCAGTCGGAAGTCCAGGGATGGATGTGCCACGGCGAGGTTATGTCTTGAGGATACGCACCGTCAAGACTGGATAATGTCGGATTGTTATCGGTTTTGCCGTTTCTAAACCGTTCGGGAAATATCTGATACCAGACAACTTTTTTTGCCCATTGGGGTGTTATCTATCAACTCCGGTTTTGTTACTTTATGGTTCGTAATTTTTCTACAACTTTGTTGTAAACCTCATCAACCGTGATAAGTCGCATGCAGTCTTTTTCCCGGCAATTTTTCGGACTGCACCGGCGGCACATTTCAACTTTCGGCACAAAAACCGAATCCGTTTGTCGGTATGGACCCCACCTTTCGGGGAGACAGGCTAAGATGGGCGCATATAATCCGATAACCCTGGTGCCTAAAGCGACGGCTAAATGCAACGGTCCGGTGCTGTTTGCCACAACCACCGAAGCTTTTTGTAAAAGAGCAGCCAGATCCTTAATGGAGAGTTGTCCGTCCATTCGAATCATATTTTTATTTACCGAAATAACACGGTCCACAATTTTATTTTCCGCTTTGGAACCTGTGAGGATAACCGGAAAACCATCGCTCACTAGACGGTTCCCCAATTCACCAAAACAGTCTAACGGCCAATCCAAAGCAGAACCACCGCTTCCAGGATGTAGAACGACGAATTTTTCCTCTTTTAAAATGTTGGCTTGGGCAAGCAATTTTGAAATTTTTTCATGTGAGTCACCGGGAACAAAAAATTTAAATTTGATATTTTCAATTTTTGCACCCACGGCCTGGGCAAGCTCTAAATTCAGATCGCATTCGTGTTTTTGGCTTTTTTTTCTGTGGTGGTATACTTTGTGTGTGAAAAGAAATGAATAAAACCGATAACCGGTGCCGACACGCCGGGGTATTTTAGCCAGCCATGCCGACAGAGCCAGTCGAAAGGTCGGGTGTAAAACGATTGCAGTATCAAAATTAAAAGCACGTATTTTTTTTCCAAGCTCTCTTACACCTCGTAATCCTCCGGAGCGGGCATCGGGCTCATCGACGATAATAAAGTCCAAATCCGGGTGGCCGGCTACAGCATCTTTTGTATAATTGCGTACCAGCATACCTGTTTTGATATTTTGAAGACTGTTCTTCAAGCTGGTGAGTACCGGTGTCGACAAGATAACATCGCCTAGTCTGTCGGTTCGGATAATTAAAATACGCCGTATTGTATGTGTATTTTTATTGTTCAATGAAGATAACTGTCGACAAGCTGTAAAATTCGAGGAAGAATTCTTTTTATTTCACCGCTGATAATGTCTCTCGATTGGCGATAAACATTCAGACCTTGGCCGATTGGATCGGCAATGGATTTATTGTAAACGGGCAATTCCTCGTCAAAAGTACGGAGTAAAAAGATATTCTCCTTTAATTGAGGAAAGTGCTCGCAGAGCAGATCGTAGTGGTTCTCCGCCATGGTGAGAATGATCTGAGAATTTTCCATTAGTTGTTGTGTTATGCCCCTCGAACGGTGCTTTGAGATATCGATGCCGATTTCCGCAAGAGCTGTAACAGCCTCAATACTCGCAGGGCTGTTTATGAGCCCCATAGTACCTGCTGATACTACTGTAATGTTCTTTTTTAACCTTTCGGGTAAATATTCTCTCAAGATTCCTTCTGCCATTGGACTTCTGCAGACATTACCTGAACAGACAAACAGGATTTGAAAATTTTTTTTCAAATGTTACCCCTTAAACGATTGTATCCAGAACGGTATTTAATTCCAGTATGGAAAATGCACCAACGCGAACAATCCGTGCCGGATTTTTGGTGATATCTATGACTGTTGAAGGTTTGGTGCAGGGCGTCGGACCTCCGTCTATGATCGCATCGAGTTCGTTTCCAAAAATTTTTTCCACCTGTTCGGCTGTCGTGGAATCCGGTTCGCTACTGCGATTTGCGCTGGTGGACACGAGTGGGAATCCGCATACTTTGAGTAAAGTCAAACAAATGGGAGAGTCGGGTATCCGGATGGCAATAGTTTTTGATTTTCGAAAGGCAAATTCTTTCAACCTGCTTGACACCTTAAAAACGATGGTTAGTGGGCCGGGCCAAAAACTTTCCATAAGCCGTTCTGCGGATTCCGGGATTGTTTCCACAAGATCGCTGATTTGAATGAGGTCTGCAGCAATGACGATAAGGGCTTTACTTTTGTCTCGGTTTTTTAATTTATAAATTTTGTTGACTGCTTCCGAGTCAAACACGCTGCAACCGATACCGTAGACTGTTTCCGTCGGATAACCGATGATACCGCCGGCCTGCAAAATCTCTGCAGCTTTTCTGATACGATCCGATTGAGGATTTTGTGGGTCGATTTTTATTTTTTTGCTCATAATTCTACCTGGGCTCAATAAAACACAGTGTCTGTTGGAAAACATGTTTTGCAGTGATGAGGTGCATACATTCATGGGTACCGATTGGACAATTAACGCCACCATGACGTCCGCAGGGCCGGCAAGCCAGTTTTTTCTCGATGACAATATTATTTTCCCCATAAGGATAGTATCCAAATTCAGGAACGGTGGGCCCAAAAATTGCAATAACCGGTGTGTCGACGGCTGTCGCCAAATGCATGGGTCCGCTGTCATTGCTGATGAGAACTCTACTCCGGCGAATGATTTCTGCAGATTGTAATAATGAAAATTGCCCCGCAGCATTGAGGATCGCAGGATTGTTGTTTTTTATAAATTCACAAAGTGAATAATCCTGCTTGCCTCCTATTAGAATCACCTTCATTTTTAAATCCGTAACCATACGGACGAAACTTTTGAACGAATTTTCAGGCCACCTTTTAGTAGCCCAAACAGATCCGGGTGCGACGGTGATATACGGAGCGTTAAAATCTTGCTTTTTCAAAAATTCCTGTACAGTCTCCTTATCGCTTTGACATGGAAAGACAGACGGGCGTTTAAAAACGATTTTTACGTTAAATTGTTCAAGCAATGATAAATTGCGTTCGACTTCATGCTTTGTTCGATTATATGAAGATTTGATGTTAAAGAAGAAAGGGATACTGTTGTCCTTAAATCCGATGCGCACGGGTGCTTTTGTTTTGACCGCCAAAAGAGCACTGCGAATACTTTTATGCGGACAAATGACGACGTTATATTTCTCTTGTCTCAGTTGTCGTCCCAAACTTCTGATTCCCTTTAATCCTTTATCCCTATTGCCTTTGTCAAAAACGAATATTTTATTGATATTTGGATTGTTTTCCAAAATATTCGTCGTTTTTGGCGTAACCAGAGCGTGAACAATTGCGCTTGAATTATGATGTTTTATATTACTGAACAGGGGTGTTGCCAGTACAACATCTCCGATAAATGCTGTTTGTATAATGAGAATTTTTACATTTTTTTTGTCTAAAATGCAAGAAAAATTTTTATTCATCAGCATTTACTTTTGGTTTTGTTTTCCATCTCTTATGCATCCAAAACCAGTGGTCCGGCCAGCTCCTCACACTTTTTTCCAGAACCGTGGCGTGCCTTTGGGTTAGTATACGGATGTTTTTTTCAGATATGCCGTTCAGATCAGAATAATTTATCTCTTGAAGATATATCGTATGTTTGCCGTTCTTTTCTCGTACAGCTGTGCCGAAAATAATCGGTGCGCCGGTTTTTAATGCAAAAATTGCTGGTCCTGTTGCGGTAGAGGAGGGACGGCCCAGAAAGTCCACAAAAATTCCTTCCTTGCGGGCATCTTGGTCGGCCACCAGAGCGATAAATTGATTTCGAGCAAGAGTTCGAAGTATATTGCGAATTGCCATTCCAAGGAATAATGTTTCAACGCCGTTTTTCTTTCGAATATCGTTAATCATTTTATCAACCAGTTTATTGCGCTGTTCTTTGACAATGGCCGAAATGGAATAGCCAAGATTGCATATGGCCGCAGCCATTAGCTCCCAGTTGCCAAAATGTCCGGTCAATAAAATCGCTCCCTTTCCTCCCCGATGCGCACGTGAAAACAGTTCGGCGTTTATGAATATAACATTTTTTTTAAAAAAGTTCGGCGATGCTTTGGGCAAGCGGATAAAATCGATAATGTTCAGGGCAAAGTTGATATATGCACGCCGTGCAATTTGTCTAATATTTTTTGTCGATTTTTCGGGAAAAGAAACGGAAAGATTGTCTAAGGTTACTTTCTTACGGATGGGTATAATATAATAAATGAAAAGTCCCAAACCGCGGCCAAAAGCAGCAGCACACAAACGGGGAAGCAGTCTGACGAAGAATGCTATGATATAAACAATAAAAAACTCTATATAGTTTTGAATATTTTTCATATAAATAATTTACTATTTGTGTAAAAAGATGCAATTTTGATCTACTCTTCAATAGGTGGGATTTCCCACTCTTGAATAATCCGTTTGTTCCTATGGTGAACTAATATAAATGCCAATATAAGTAATAATAAAATAAATATCCATATATAATTTTGAATTTCTGAAATCCATAACCATCTGTTTTGTTCCCTTGCATAAATGCGCCATTGTTTTTCAAAATCTGCAAAAGTTAATCCTGTCGCTTCGAGGAATATTTCATCTCTTGGTTTATTTTGCGCGAGCCCTTCAATGATAATCTGAAGGGATTTTTCCGTATAAGCGGAAATAAGGTATTTCACCACGGAGTAACTTTGGTGGTAGGCGAGTTCGGCTTTGATTTGATGAAATTCAAGTACATGGTCAATATCATCTAGAGGTAAAAGTGAATTTGTCAATACGGCTTTGGATATGGATGTATTGGTGCTCCATCGCTTTTCTTCGGAATAATACAGTGCCATACCCTCATCAAGCCAGCGTGGTATCGGGTAAGGAGCGACGATTTGATTTAAAAGTATATGGATCATTTCATGAATAACATTATATCGAAAGCTGGTATTTTGCTGGTCCCACGAGGGTGATTTGACATAGATTATATTTTGCCGAGGATTTGCCACAGCGGCCGCCCATCGCGGCAGTTTGTTGGTTTTTATGAATTGGATATATTCACGCCGTGAGGCTGTTATAACGACTGCAGGTTTTTTTACGGCTTTCGCCTGGATATCCCATGTGATTTCATCCCATTTTTGACGAATTAATTCACTTGCCTGATTTGCATATATTGAATCATGGGGAATGAAAAAAACTGTGACGGAATTTTTTTCTCGATGTATATATGTATTTTGGTCTTTTGCCTGCGGCAAGCCAGGAAAAAAAAATAACAAAAGTAATAGACGTATCATGTGTTAGTTACGATTAAGGGCGGCTAAAATACCGGATTAAATTTTTGTTAAATTAATGTGTTCATGAAAAAAACGTGATAATATAGCAATTTCCATTTTCATTTTTTGCCGTGCACAATCCGGATTCCGGTCGTAACAATCAATATTACGACAACTGCCGGCGGGGAAATTACAGCTCTTTTCTTTTTGATAGTTTTTTAGATCGTTTAACGTATTCAGGACTCTGTCGCGGGAAAATTTTCTACCTTTTGTTTTGAATCCAAACTCTAAAATTTTTTCAAATACAAATTCCTTCGTGTCCAGCATTTCTTGCTTGCTCATTTCATCCATGATGGCTTCAACTTCCTTCCCCTGCAGTAAGTCCCTGATGATCTGAAGTTTGAGTGACAGTTGTATTGTCTTTTTTTTATTGTCCGGTTTAAATGACATTTTTTATCTTAAGGGTAATTTTCAATTAAGGTATCTATCATACTTAAAAGTACATTTTTTACTGTGATTTTTTCACTTGGTTTATAAAATCTGAATTTATCCTTCCACGATAGCGGAAAACTATGTCTGAATAGTTTGGTGTGGATATTCTCCGGTTCTTGGTCGACGCATGCGGCGATGGTTACGGGTACATTGAAACGATCCTCCAGAAATGATATCATTGTTTGAACAGCCGGGAAGGCGGCATCATCGTTCCACTCGAACAACGCAACATAACCGAGCATTTTATTGGCGAGAAGATCCCATTCAAAAAATTCCGGATTGTTTTCGATAACAATGCCGTAAAGAAAAAGGGCAAGGTCTTCATCGACATCTATATTCGCGAAAAGTATACCTTGATCAGTTTTTTTCACATCTTGACAGAGCTGTGAGATAAAATCATAGAGTATGGTATCCGTTAATCCAATGATGACGATTTCGCCAATTTTTTCGATTTCTTTTGAAGGTTCCAGCATATCTTTATAAAGAATTTAATTTTTGTCGGATACAGATTATATCTCCCTTCGATAAAGCAAAACGATGGGAGATTTTGAGATCGGTAACTTTTAACCGTCCGTTTCCCTGGTTGTTTACTATTTTATTTTTATCATTATTTTGGTCCGTTTTAAAAAATGCTGCAATTTTTGAATAGACATCAGAATCGTCAAAATCTTGGCTTGATATGACCTGCCCGATAGGATCATCCTCATGTGCTGCATTTTGTCCCGCAGGGATGAGCAGTCCCTTGTCCAACAAGATTTTAATGTTTTTTAAAATGATAATTTCCGGCAAACGGCTTTGTTCTAGAACGTGTAAAATGGAATGAGGGACTCTAAAGAGCTTTAGAACGTGTTTTTCTTCTTTTGAGACCTTGAAAACGGATTCTGTCGGCACGGCTTTTAAAATGCTTTTTAATGAGGGGAGATGTGCGATAATTTGACGATATTTTTGTATAGAATCCGAGGCTATTTGTAAAAGCGATTTGTTTGTTGCCTGAATTTCGTTTGGATACGAGACATCCTGAAGGGTTACCCAAAAATGGCCATCGAGCCATGTAAACAGGGAGTTTAGTGCATCTGAGGGTTTTTTACCGTTTACAGCAGCTGTCATAATTTGCCCATCCCTTATCATAACCTTGCCGATGATACCTCCTCTGGTAAGGTGGATAATTCCTGATTTATGTCCGAGTTCTAATGTTTGGACAATATCGACCAAATTCATTTCATCAAGCCGACCCATAAATCCATGATCGAGATTTTTTTGACTTTCAACAATGACTTCGAGTTCCTGCAAGATGATTTCTGTGCGAGCAATAATTTCCTCCGGCAGGCAGGGTTTAAGGACAAAATCATCAATTTCGAGATTGAGTAATTCAATTCGTTTTTCCAGATCAAGCTCCTGGCTAATGACGATGATGGGGATGTGCTGTGTTATATGATGGCTTTTTATCTGGTTTATAAAAGATATGCCCGGTTGATCGGGAAGGTTGTATTCTGTTATAATAACAGTTGGTGGATTTTGCAGACAATACTCAAATGCTTTTTGCCCCGTATCCAATACATGGACCTGGCATGATTTTGATTGTAATAAAGAATAGAGTTTTGCGACTTGTGTCTGCTGATCAATGATAAGTACTGTATATCTTTGTTTTTCAGTATTATGTGTCATAAAGATGACCCATATTTTGCATGTCCAAAAGAAGCCTAAGATAATTTGTATATTTTATTACAGGATTTGAAACTGCGTGCTTTTTAAATTTTTATTGGTTGTCGATGCAGCTTACAATGTGATTTATACGTTTTCCAACTCGTGAGTATAATTTTTCTTTTTATAATAATTTTCAAAGAGTGAAAAAATGATTTTTTTTGCATTTGTTTCATTTATTTCGGGACACAATTTGATATTTTTGCTAAAGCCGATTTCGGCTTTTATTTTTTCAACATCATTATAACTGGTGTCTTTCCCGTGAATGATGATTTTATGGGGTAATCCAAGTTTTTCTTCGAGAATGTTAACCAGATATTTTGTATAATGGTCAACTGAATGGCCTGCCTCGATGATAAAGATATATCCCAGGCATGTCGGCTTGAAATAATTGATGAGTGACGTAAATTCATTTTCCTGGGAAAAACTAATAAAATTTAATGCCTGACCTCCCTTAAAGACAGCCGTCCCGTAATATATTTCCGATACGTCCTGTCCAATTTTACTCTCAACCGGTCCGTTGGTTGCCAGGCACTCGATAAATTGTTTGCGGTTTGATCCCAAAACCAGAATAGCACCTTTGGCTTTTTTAAACAAAGCTTTTGCTTTGATTTGTTGTTGCGCGCGTTCGAATTCCAGTTGAGACGGATTCTGTTTCTGTTTTTGGGGTGCTTGATAAAAGGTTTTTACCTCGGTCTTTGTTTTCTTTTCGGGAGCCAGTTCAAAAAGGGCATCTGCAGGATGTTTGTCCGGTATTTGGGGCGTAGAAAAATCTAGCTCTTTATCATTCTCGCCGCTTTCCAGAATGAGCTCTTCTTCGGATCCGAATCCTTTTTGGTCTTTTTTGTAATCGAAAAAAGGGTCGTTTTCAAATATTGAACTTGAGTTCTGCTGCTGTTCAGCGAAATCGTTTTCATAAGTTGATTTTGAGAAATTTGGTTCAATAATTTCCGCTTTACCCGGCGAATGCGATTTTGGTTCGAATAAGGGATGAGTAGCCTCTTCCGGAAACCACGCATCATCTTTCGGTTGAAGTGGTTCAGGGTGATCAACAGGCTGTTTTATTGAATTACTAGCAGGCTCTGCTTTACTAAAGTCATGCAGAATATGCAGAAACCCAAGCTTGTAAAGTTTTAGAATTCGTTTTAACGTAGTAATTTCGTCTTCTTGGCTGTCGTCGATTACTCTCTTTAATTGGCGTTCACCATCAAAAAGTTTCAAAAAGATTTTTAGATCTGAAGCCAATTCTTTCTGGTCAATGATTTTTTTGAAATTGCTTGAGGTGACAACAACAGCTTCAAGAGAGGGAAGCTCTTTTAATAACTCTTCTCTCTGTTCCATTCTCTTCGCTCCTTGCAGTAATATCCCAAAGTTGCTAGTGCTCATGATGTCCGACACATTTACATCACAAAAAAGCATTGAGAATCTGCCCTTATTCCAGGACATCATTTTAAAAATTGCCTCTTCCGCTTTTAAGGTTTCAGTTTGTGCATTTGTAATAAGTCCGTTGTTAAAAAAAATTTGACCCGCTAATCCGTTTTCATTAAAGATGCTCAGTATACCGGTTTTTTTTTCGATGCCGAATACTTTGACCAAATCCGACACGGAAAAATTTTCGATCCGACCGGCCAATTTTTTTCGATCGAGTGTTTCCTCCTTGTTCCGGCGGTCCAGGCGATTCAGGATCATCTGTACACGTGAAACGATTTCTTTGACATGCTTCGGTTTTACGATATAGTCTTTTGCTCCAAGTTTGAAGCTCTTGATGCGATTCCACGTGTCGCTTTTTACGGTTAAAAACACAACCGGAATATTTGAAATCGATGGATCACCTTGGATTTTTTCAAGTAATCGATATCCATCAATTCCCGGTCCTGATAACTCGGAAATAATGATATGAAAAGGCCGTTTTTTTAACAAATTGAGTGCTTCAACATCCGTTGAGGCCTTGTCGACATTAAAGCCTGCTTGAATAAAATTGTTTTCAAGAATTTTAAGATTTTTTTGATCTTTATCAATAATTATAATATTATAATAGCTCATTTTTCATCCCTGAAGGGATTTTAAAAAATTGTGTACGACTATGTAATATTAGAACTTAAATGTATTTAAAAATTTATAGCTTGTCAAGGTTTTTCTGCGCCTATGCATAAAAAAAACCGGAATTTATTCCGGTTTTTTTTTAACAGTGTTTTTTATAACAAAATGTATGGTTTTTGTGATTCCGCCACCCCAATATCTAGTGATGTTTTTTTTAATAAAAAATTGAGTCGTTTATCGTCTGAAAACGTGTTTTATCGATCCAAGGTACATCATTTCCCTTAAAATAGACCAATTTGTTATCCAACCAATTAATTTTCAGGTCGGCAATTTTACTCGCACCTGCTGCATTAAATTTGATTTTTTGTGTGCCCGGCATTTGAAGCGTCCAATCGATAAAATTATCGTTATCGGGGCTCCATAGAAAAAGAAGCAAGTTGTTCACTTTTGGATCCGTCATGGCACGAAGTGCAATATAACGGTTTGGGATTTTCTTCAGATCGATTTTGGACAAAGTGTTCGATCCGGCTTTGCCGTTTTCAGTAAACAGCAATTTGGTACGGAATGCTTTACCCGAATTTGAGTTCAGATGAGGCATGGGTTCACATAGCACAAAACCGTATTTAATGTCTGATGCTCCAAGCTTTTTGGCAAAATCTAGAACCTGGTTGGAAATTGGTTTTTGAATTTCACGAAGGAGGATACCATAGAAATTTGAAATTTCTTCATGTTTTTTATTGCAATCAGTGCATTCATCCACATGAGGTATAGTATCGGATATTTTCTTGCTTGGAGGTGTATCAAGACACAAGAGTTCCAAATACAGGGGACTGAAACAGTTGTCTGTTGAAATTTTTGGCTTTGACATTTTGTTTGTAACGCTTCTGGCTTTGCTCTTTTTATTTATTTCATAGTTACTTACAAGCAAAGCTACCGTTTTACGGAAAATTTATAACAATTCTTTAAGGTATTTTCGGAACTCGCGTTTAGCGACTTTGGCAAGATACTCAAAGATGGAACGTTCGAATTGTCTGTATTCGCGTTGAGTCAGTGCGGGAAGGTAGTATTTCAGATTTCTAAAATAAGAAGAATTATCCTTCTTTTGGATGAGGTCGTACAGAACATCCTTTAATGCTCTTTTATATATTGATGCTTTTTCGGCCGAAAGCTTGCCGGTGCTTAAGTACTGGGAATCAATTTTGTTCCATATCGTTTCCATGACAAGTCCAATATAGCTTTCGATCTCTTTGGATTCCAGTTCATCCAGCGGCGTCGGAACATTGTCATCAATGCGCATTCTTTCTTTGAATGCATCAAATTTTACACTTCGAATCAGCTTGACGATTTTCTCAATGGATAAATAGTTTTGAAAAGTGTCGAGAGAATAGATGTTTTCCAATAATTTATTGATTGAATTGGATACCGAATCGGAAGGATTATATAAATTCATAAAGCGTGTATGCAGATGATCGTCCGGAATCGGCGGGTTACTTTTTCGCAAATAATGAGAATATTGGCTCAAGCTTTCAGGAGACAAGTCATCGATCATGAATCCGTTTTTGTAAAAAACAAACTCTTTTCCCATATCTCTAAAGATATGCAAGCTATTCGAACTGCGAATCGCAACCTTGATATTACGGACAATTTTTGCCCCTTCAGGATCACGCTCCCGAAATATTCTGGATAGTTCCTGCTTTGTTTTTCTTACCACCAATCGGCGTGTTAATACCAATACTTCCTGATCGGTAATACCCGGATTTTCATCTAACTTTGGCTGATAGTACCGAATCAACTGGGGAAAATTTCCTTGACCGTCGCCGCTGAAAAGTTCGGCGATACAATCTATGGCCATATCCTCCAGTTCAATTTCGGTTTCAACACGTTCGCCGGATATCCGTTTCCCCGATACCTC
>JAFGEC010000184.1 GCA_016931775.1 Candidatus Zhuqueibacterota bacterium
AATCAACTTGGTCATATCACCGGACAAGTATGGATCGATGAAAATCAAAATGGTATCCGGGAAACCGTGGAAAATGCAACGCCGCCCACCTATCAGGTCACCTTACTGGATGGAGGCGCTGGTGTTGTGAGTTCCATTATGACCTCATTATCAGGAGTGTATGAATTTTCTTCTGTACCTTTTGGGAATTATTCAATTCAAATCACACCCATTTTATATTTTGGGTTCAGTCCCAAAGACCAGGGCGGAAATGATTTACTGGACAGCGATATAGACCCCATGACAGGTCAAACAGATATCTTTATCGTCGATGCGGCTCAGAGTTATGTATTTGACGCCGGTATTCTTGTACTGGATTCCGACAATGACTTTATTCCCGACAGCACCGAAGTATCCGACGACCGGGATGATGACGATATCGTAAACTATCTTGATTTTGATCCCACCGGTTATCTGTATGATGAGGTGACCGGACAAATACTCTCCGGCGGATCGGTATTGGTCACCGGGCCGGGCGTAGTAACTCTCATTCATGATGGTTCAGCAGGATTTTACCAATTTATCACAGATGGAACACCGGGACTGTATACGATACAAATCACACCGCCGCCGAATTATTTTTCCAGTTTGAGTTGCACCGCTGAAAGCCAGCCGCTGGATCCCACCGGGCAGACCAATCCGGTGGTTCTCGGTAACGGTGAGGACGGTAATACCGGCTTTTTAACGTCCAACGCCTGTACACCGTTCTATTACACTTACAACTATGAGCCAGACGATCCGACCGTCATTAACAACAATTTCCCATTTTATTCAATGGTCCCTGTAGAACTCTTCTCTTTCACGGCATCCTGTTCCAAAGGTGTCGTTTTTTTGG
Organism: Candidatus Zhuqueibacterota bacterium; assembly: GCA_016931775.1. GTDB lineage: Bacteria > Zhuqueibacterota > Zhuqueibacteria > Residuimicrobiales > JAFGEC01 > JAFGEC01. Next base: position 875 of record JAFGEC010000184.1, read on the forward strand.
AATGGATCACACAATCCGAATCTGAAAACCTGGGTTTCTTTGTATATCGTTCATTACAGCCGAACAGCGGATATGAAAAAATCACCCCGGTAATGATCCGAGGAGCAGGCAGTTCTGCCGTTAACAACAAATACACATTTACGGATAAACCGGAAAAAACCGGTTGCACCTATTATTACAAGCTGGCGGATATCAGTTTTAATGGTGAAATAAAATATCATAATCCAATAGCGATAGAAGTCAAAAAACCTTTAGAGTATCGATTGGAGCAGAACTATCCCAATCCGTTTAATCCTGTTACAACCATTAGTTACAGCTTAAAACAAGCCGGATTCACTCGGCTCTTGATCTATAACATGAAAGGACAAATGATAAGAGATTTAATATCCGATGTGACGGACGCCGGCGAATACGATGTCGAGTGGGACGGACGTGACAACAACGGTCACATTGTACCCAGCGGAACGTACCTCTATAGATTGCAGGTTCATGATTTTTGCCAAACGCGTAAGATGCTGCTGCTTAAATAGCGCTGAATGGCCTTACGGATTTTTGCGGGTCTGATACGCTTATCATCTTGTTAAAATGAAGGCGCCTGCATAGCCTCATTTTAACAGCATCATCTTGCGGGATTCTGTAGACGAACCGGATCTCAGACGACAGAAATACACGCCACTGGCCGCCGGATTTGTGAATTCGTCTGTGCCGTTCCACATCACGGCGTGCTCACCCGCCGGCAGCACGCCGGAAACCAGCGTTTTAATCTTTTCACCTTGTATATTAAAAACATCGAGATTGACATAATCAGACTTTGCCAACACAAAAGATATCGTGGTTGCCGGATTAAAAGGATTCGGGAAATTGGTGAATAAAGCATGGTGTTGAGGGGCTACAGTGGATTCGGCCGTCTTTACAGTTGTCGTCAATTCTGCATATGTATCGGCAATACGGATTTCGTCGTAAAAAGACTCCGCTTGATCCGGGGGATTACCGCTGCCGATACGAATTCGGTTAAAACCGTTGCTTCCACGCCACTGCACACGAGCGGCCGCATCCACCGTGTCGGGCTCCACGTTGGGATCGGGATCGATCCATAAATAGGCAAGATCATTTGTCTTATCACCGGTCATTACAAGCTTGGTCACAAGCCACGCGCCATCATAAGCATCAAAACCGCTTGAAGAATCAATTCCGACACCGGTACCATCAAGACCCAGATTTCTGGTTGCCCACGGTTTGCCGATATATAAAAGCTCCGTGCTTCCCCTGAACAGGGACAATCCATTGTACGAATCGTTTACGTCGATATCATCGATCCGGATGTAGAGCATACTGATCCAGTATACCGATCCATCATCAGCCCACAACTCTGCCAGATTTCTGTAGGTGGTTCCGCCTTCACTGACCTCCAATATACCGCCGCGCTCCGTTATCTTTCCAAAATTCAAAAATTCGGCAAAGACCTGAACCACACCGCGCTCGGCCTGTTCCCAGGCACCACCCCAACCACCGGTAGCGTCTCCCTGCCCCGCAAGATCACCTTCAGGATAGTCAAAAGACTCGGTTAAAACGACCGCGCCGGCCGGCCAAACCAGCAGCAGTACATACAGAATCAAAAACCGCCAAAAGACATTTATCCGCATATTTTTCCTCCTCGTATATTAAGATTCAAAGTGCCGGACCTGTTAACTATTTTAATTTTTCTTTCAATAAATTCACATATCGGCGGCTGATCACAAAAGGTTCTTCCACACCCCGTATAAAAATCCGCATAGCGTAATTGTACCAATTTTCCATTTTTTCAATATAGTCCAAATTCACAATCTTACTGCGATGAATGCGGGCAAAATACTGATCCGGCAGGCGTTCCTGCCACTCTTTCATTGTTTTTTGCGTCAATTCTTTTTGACCGTCCACAGTGGCGACATACGAATAATCTCCGGCAGCCGAAACGTATAATATAGAACACGTCTGTAAAAAACGATAACAGTCACCAAACAATAAAAACAATCGGTCGTCATAAGACAACGGTCGGCTGATATCTCGACGGTTGTAATATTTTCCATCCAGTTTTTCCAACGCCTGCTGCAGTCGTGCCGGATGGACGGGTTTGAGTAAATAGTCCAGTGCATTCACCTCAAATGCCCGCAGGGCAAATTCATCATAGGCAGTAATAAAAATTATATGGGCTCTGATTTTCACTTTTTCCAGTAGATCGAATCCTGATTCACCCGGCATTTGAATATCCAGGAAAATCACATCCGGACGTAACTTTTGAATGGCGGAAACGGCAGAAGGGACATCACACGCTTCGCCCACCACCTGTATATTCTCATATTCGGCCAAATTTGAAATCAGATCCGCACGGGCAAGGCGCTCATCGTCGACAATGAGTGCTCTTTTAATCTGCAGATTTTTCATCACCTTCTATCTCCAAAATCATTTTCACCGTTTTATCCTCCGTAATAACGCTCAATCGATGTCGTCCCGGAAATACGTTCTCCAGTCGGCGGCGTACATTGGTCAAACCGGTACCGGTTCCGCAAGTATTCTCCGCAAGAGGTTCGACCCAATGTCCGCTGTTGTTAACCTGAAGAAACAGGCGTTTTTCCCGCACCCGGGCTTCGATGCAAATTTTCAAGGGCATGGCACTGGTTTTCATGCCGTACTTGACGGCATTTTCCACCAGAGGATGAATAAGAAAACTCAGAACAGGAAAATCCTCCGCCGAGGGTTCGATCCGGTATTCAACCTCAAGCTTTTCCTCAAACCGCCGTTTTTGAATCGTCAGGTAATGCCGGATTGCATCCAGTTCTTCAGACAGGGGCACATCTGAAAAACTTTTGCTGACCAGTGAATAACGCAAAAATTCGGCCAGCTCGGTTATCATCATTTTAGCAGCCTTTTTATCCTCCTCTACCAACGCACGAATCGAATTGAGCGCGTTGAATAAAAAATGCGGATTCAGCTGGTAACGCAGCATTTGAAGTTGCGCACTCTGTGCCAGTGCATTGGCCTCTTCGGTACGCTTTTTTTGTTCGTTCCATTCTATCCACAGCTTGATGACAAAATAAAAAGCGCTCCAGGTGACCAGGGTAAAAAACTGGCTGAAATTCCGTCCTACATAGGTTCGCAGTTTAAGCAAGGGCATTAAACGTTCAAAACCCCGGTAAAGCCCTGTGAGTGCAAAATCGCCCCAAAACCATACAGTTGTACCGACAATAGAAGTAAGAATAGCCGCCAGAGCGAGGGTGCCAAACGACCTGTACTTGAAAAGCAAGTGCCGGTAAAAATAGCGCATGCCCAGGCTGGTCATAAAGCCAAAGGCGCGGTCCGTAAACAACCCAATCGCAAGAATATAATTCGTCCATGCGTTTGGATAATACACAATCCAGTAAAACAACCAAATGAAGACCCAGCCTGTAATGTGCAATAGCCAAAAAGTTGTATTCTTATTATACTGTTTAAAATAATGAATCTCTGTTTTCCTTTGTTCCATGGAGAAAATATACAAATTTTCATGTTATTTTCCAGTTTATTTCTTTAAAGGGTTATAAAAAAGGACGAACGGTCAGGTTGAGAATGGCCGCCGATAAGGTTGCACAGATATAACAAGGTACTTTTACAAAACCTCTTGCCGACGGGATTGACCGTTTGTGGAATTCATCTGCCAAGAAACAGACTATTTTTGTATTATCTTGAAATATGACTACAAATCTCAGGAGGAGTCTCATGTCCAGATTTTCAAAAAAAACCGCCGCTCTGTTTACCGTACTGGTTCCGATTTTTGCCATGGCTGAAAATTTGATCATTACCCCCGAATGTGTTTCCTATGATTCATCTCATCACCGCTATCTGGTTTCCTGCTTTACAACCGGCTCTATCGTGCAGATCGACTCGTCCGGTAATCAAAGTTATTTCCGCAGTAGTTTGGGGAGATGCTTGAGCCATCACATCCATAAAAACGTACTGTATCTTTGCAGAGGTAAAAGGGTGTCCGGATATAATCTGGACAGCGGACTTCAGGTTATGGATGTAACTTTTGAAGAAGCCGATCAGGTGGACGGAATTACCAGCGACAACCGGAACAACCTGTATGTCCTGGAGTACGGCGGATCGATGTTTAAAATAAAACTTTCCAACTCAAAGTATACTGTTTTTGTCGACAAAGGATTGGCACGGGCTCCGCAGGATCTTTTATTTGACGAAGCAAACAATCGTTTGATCGTATGCGCCTATTACAACCGCTCTCCCATTCAGGAAGTCAGTCTGGCGGATTCATCGGTCAGGACAATAACCGTGTCAAGCATCGGAAATTTTGACGGACTGGCACGCGACAGGTACGGTTATTATTACCTCACATCCTGGGGAACCAATGCGGTTCACCGGTATGATCCGGATTTTACAGAACCGCCCATGACCGTCTCTACAGGTCATGAGGGTCCGGCCAATCTATGCTGCAATGTACGCGACGAAATTCTCGCAGTACCAAACTTTGATGGAAACCGGGTGGATTTTATCGACATATCACCGGCCGGTTATTTTAAGGTCGACAGTGTATTTTTCCGGGATACCGATAATGACTGGATTTATACGAAAGATGAAAATTTAGAAATCCGACTCACATTGAGTAATATCATTAACCTGGACAATATCAAAGCACGACTCACTTGCCGGGATTCATCGATCGTTGTGCTCGATTCCCTCGCCGATTTTTCTGATATGGTCGATTTATCTACCGGCAACGATTCGCCTTTTCTTATCAAAGTACAAAATGATCACCCAGGCCGCAATGTCCGGTTGCAGGTGGATATTTTTTTGCACGGTAAAAAGGCAACCACTAAATTTTTAAACGTTTTTGTCGGCCGGGGAGACATATTACTGGTGGATGATGACCAGGATGAAAATGTGGAAGAATTTTACAGTGATGCGTTAAAAAGTTTTGGCCTCTCTCCTCATTTTTGGGAGACGGCGAGAAGAAGGACACCCCCGATGGAATTATTGGTTAATTTTTCTACGCTCTTTTGGTTTACGGGAACAAGTGATTCGACAACTTTGACCTCCAAGGATCAGCGCGTTTTAGGCCAGTTTCTGGACAATGGAGGCTGTCTTTTCCTTTCAGGCCAGGGGATCGGGCAAGATATCGGATCCGAAAAATTTTACAAAAATTATTTACATGCCCGAAAAAGCGATACACCCTGGCACAGCAGTTACCTTATAAAGGGTAACGATGATCCTTTAAGCCAAGGAATATTCACATCGATCCGTGGAGGTGACGGCGCGGATAACCAGATTCAGCCGACAGCTGTGGAACCGGATTCCGCTGCCAGATCGATATTTACTTTTATTCCGGGCAATACCGGAGCGGGAATTGTTTATGAAGGAGATTACAGAATCGTTTATTTTGGATTCGGTTTTGAGGCTGTCAACAAGCAAAGTACAAGAGAGGACATAATAAGGCGGATTTTACAATTTTTCGGTTTCCCGCTGGCGGTTCACGGTGGTTTCTCTCAATTACCCACCATTCAAAACTTGTTTCAAAATTATCCCAATCCTTTCAATTCACAAACCGCCATCCGTTTCGTTCCGCCAAACGGTGAAAAATATCGTCTTTCAATTTACGATACGATGGGAAGATTGGTAAAAACCCTGTCGTCTGGTCAGCAAGGTACTCGCCGCCAATTCACGGTAATCTGGGACGGCACGGACACTTTCGCAAATGCGGTTGGATCCGGTGTCTACTATTGTCGCCTGGAAACATCACATTTTTACCAAACACGAAAAATATTGTTGCTTAAATAGCGTCAAAAACGCTTTGTGTACACATGACAATACGGTGTTCCACCGTTCTTTATATAATAATCCTGATGATAGTCCTCAGCCTCCCAAAAGTTGGATTTTTTTTCGATTTTTGTTGCGATTTTATATCCTTTGCTTTCCAGGATTTTTATCAACTTTTCGGCAATACGCTTTTGCCCGGAATCGATAAAAAACATCATTGACAGGTACTGTTCGCCAATATCATTGCCCTGGCCGTCTTCCTGAGTCGGATCGTGAATTTCAAAAAACAACTTTGCCAGTTCTTCATAATTAATTTTTTCAGGATCGTACTCCACCTCGATAGATTCAACCAATCCGGTTTTACCCGAACACACCTGTTCATAGGTGGGTTTTTTAACGTAATCTCCCATATACCCTACCGTGGTGGACAGCACGCCGTCCTTGTTTTGGAAATAATATTCAACGCCCCAAAAACAACCGCCGGCAAAATAGGCTTTTTCAGTTTTGGCATTGTCTGCAGGAATAAAATTCATCGATATGGAATTCACGCAATGTCTGATATTTTTGGCTGTAAATCCTTCACCTTCAAAAACATGACCCAAATGAGCGCCACAGTTTGCGCATAAAATTTCCGTACGCATGCCATCCGCATCGGGCACTCGCTTTACTGCGCCGGTAATTTCATCGTCGAAACTCGGCCATCCGCAAAACGAATCAAACTTGTCATCGGAGCGAAACAACGGCGCATCGCAACGTTTACACGTATACATTCCTTTTTCTTTGTTGTTTGCATATTTCCCACTGAATGGTTCTTCAGTTCCTTTATTTATAATAACCTGTTCTTCTTCTTTGGTCAGCTTATTGTATTTCATACCTTGTTCCTTTTTCCATTCTGCAAATATAGAAACAGCAAAAACAAACATCAATAAAAAAATAAATATTGTTTTCATAACCCGACTCCCAATTTACACTCTAATTTATAATTAATAACAAAACTATGGACTTAAATGTTCCCAATTTAAGCCGGCCTCAATCACCGGAATTGCAGAATACTTGTTGCCTTTTTTCAATGATTTTAGTACTATTCACTTAACAAAAAATGGAGGACCGTATGCATCTCGAAAAACTCACACCACTTTTAACAAATGCCGTATCGGAATTGTCAAACTCAGCTTTTCAAACCGTTGCAAGCTCCTTGGGTACTCTGAAAGAAAACATACGAGAGGAAATCCGGCGGGAGACACTTGATGAAATCAGGGAAATCATTCGAAAACTGGAAGGCAATAAACCACTTTTACCTGCCGAACTTGAAACGATGAAGCTATGGATCATTGGTGATGCCGCCAGTTACACCAAAATAGAAAAAAATTTCCAGCATTGGCTCGACGATTATAAACAGTCGCTTGCAGAGCTGAAAACGTTTGAAGACAGGGAACTGAGCATTCAGGAACTCTCGAAACTGGAGGGAATTCTTGAGGAAACAACCAGAATCTGTTTCGATATCAGCAATTTCCTGGAACAAAAAGAACGTATTGAAAAATTCGAGGCAACGACCAGGAATATAACCAACCTGGATATGGCGACGCGGAAATTATTGGCTCAATTTATATCAAGTAAAATGTAGAGTACAATCAATATTCGGGTTGGAATTGTCTGTGCGATTGTACAAATGCCGTATTATTTGAATATTATTTCAAAACGAGCATTTTTATTGTCCGGCTCTCGCCTGAACGCGATGCTCGGCAATAGTATACGCCATCTGCCACAGTCTGTTGATTCTGATCCAGCCCATCCCAAACATAGCGATATATCCCGCCTGCAGTGCAGGAGATATTCGTCTGCTTCACCAGTTGTCCCGCTACATTATAAATAGAAATTAAAAGTACCGCCGGTTTGTCAACATAAACTGTGATAACCGTCCGTGCATTAAACGGATTGGGGAAATTTTGTAAAACGACAAAATTATCCGGAACCTCACCGCGCGATCCGGCTCTTATAGCGGTTTGAAACGGTTCGATGGCCTTGTCCATCCAATCAAGGCGGTCCAGAAACCAGACCAGCAGGTAATCAAAATCTTCAACAAAAGTTATTCCGACGTTGCTGTTGGGAGCGATTTTTTGCCCGATAATCGGCCAACGTTCGTAGTTCAGCACCTGCGGACCAACAATTTCAAAATACAGCGAATCAAATAAAATATTTACATCTGTTTCATCCAGATAATCCAATCTTAATTGCTGATAACGTTCATAAACAGACTTTAAAAAAGTCGGATCATCGTACAGCTTTTTCCACCAAAAGGGAATTTGCAGTGAATCCTGTGCAACCTGATCGTTACTCAAAAGTGACGGCAGCGTCCACCCGGTCACGGAGGAACCGCCAAATTGGTCATTATTTCCGAATGCATGATGGAAATCCCACAGCGTTTCAATATGTAATTGCGGATCGATGCTATCCCGGTCCTTGATAAAACAGGAATTGGCCCGGTAGCCGTAGACGTTTCTACTCATCTCATTCAACAGGAAATAATCCACAAAGGATGATAAATTGAATAATGATGCGGTTTGCTCTGTTGATGCGGGAAAGGCCGTTAAAGAAACGGCGGTTTCGAAATCATGCATATAGGTTTTGATATAATCCTGCTGCTCAACAGGCATCACGAAAAGTTGCGGAGAAAAATACCGAAAAACAATCTCACCGTAACGGTTCGGCAGGGGAGCGAAATCCGATACAAATCCGTTATCACGACGCCATCTGTCCAGTTCCAGGATATACCCTCCGGTCAGCACATCACCGGAAACATCACCCGGTGTCAGTGGTGATATGCCCATACCGGCGCTTGTAATATTTTTTCGAAAAAGGTAAATCCCCAGATATTCCTCATTGACAAATAAATGGCAAAACCGGCTTTGGTAAAACTCTTTACCCATAAAACGCGCCAGAATACCGGCCAGAGCGTCCCGGATTAAAGTCTTGTCACTATAGGGCGCATGCAAAATCCATCTGTTTGATTCAAGACCGAGAATTTCCTGATCCTGCAGAGAACCATCCCCGGCAATCGTTACAAAATCATAGCTTGATTTGGGATATTCAAAAGAATTGTTTTCTTTGACAATACGAACAGAAAGAGTCTGCTCGTAGGGATCGGATATTTTTTTCAGCTCATCATCATTTTGACCGATGGTACTAAAAAGAGCGGATGATTCTGTTGCAGAGCCGATGCCGTTGCCGTTATCCGTTCGTATATCGAAAATCGGCAGACGGCTCTCAAAATATTCCTTGTAACTTTTTCGGCCGATCAACTGCGGCAGAATGAGAAAATCAGGACTACTCCTGTCCACATTCATGCCGTGGATGGCCAGCAGATTTTCACCGGGAACCAAAACATCCAAATGCTGGGAGATAATATACGATTCAAAAATACTGGCTTCATGTGGCTGCACCGCATTGGAGCGCCAATTGGGTTGACTGGTCGCATTAAATGCAGCCACGCGGCGGCCATTCAAATAAGCGACAAAACCATCATCAAAACGTAAACGCAGGACCAGATAATCCAGCGCTTCAAGCAGGTCCCCGCTAATGGTAAAAGGAATCCGAATATAACATGTCGTGTTACGCATCCCTGAAATGTCTAAACTGATATATGAAGCATAATCACCATCGCGGTCGAAACCGATACCACCCGGCTCATTCTCACATACAAGCCATTCCGAATCATTAAAATCCAATCGTGAATACCAATTGATATCGACACTATCGTTTGGTATAAAAGCCTTCTTGGAGTGTCCCGTTTCAACAAGATTGACCAAAAGTCCTTCGTCCGAAATTTCTTCATGCAGGGAAGCCGGATAAATCCGGTCGGCTGCCGATCCATAGAATGGTAGGAACTGAATCGAAACAAACAGTACAATAACAAGTAAATTCTTTAAAACGTTATACATCATGACCTCAAATTAATAAACTTAAATCTACAAATTACAAAGCCAAAAAACAAGTTAAATGTACACAGGAGTTCCACGAAAAGGTCTTTAGCGACAGGTTAAGACTGTAAATATCTTATATATAGAGGAGTGCGGCTCTTTGGAACGGCTTCGGCTGCCCCGCTTGTGCGAAAACGATTTTTCATGACGTTCACGGTCTTTTCCGGCCATTCGGACCGTTGTTACCTCACCAAAAGACGCGGGGTCCGCAGCGTTGGTGAAAAGGGAGGAGTCGGCCCAGGCAGTGCGTGAGCCGTAAATAACCATGAAAGTTACGCTTTCCTTCCCCCGGTTATTCACATATTACACCAACATTTTTACAAATGCAACTCTACCACATCCTTATCCTTGAGCACATAATCCCGGTTTACACGTTGACCCTCAAATTTTCCATGCCCCCACAATCGGGCGAATTTTAATCGTTCGGCAAAATCACGGTGTACCGTATTTGCAAAATCAAACACAGTGCTTCCCCGTCCCAATACAAATGGCTGGTGCATGTCCGCATCTTTGCCCGGCGGTTTGGAGTAAACCCGAATAATATTCAGCGTTAAAAATATCTCCTCCCTGAGACGGTCGATGGCTTCACCGGTTTGGGCCGAAACCGCGCTCATGGAAAATTTTTTCACATAGAGTTCTCTCACCACCTCCCAGTTGTCACGCGCGCCGGCCACATCCAGCTTTGTTCCCACAAGCCGCGTACATTTTTTTGCCACACTGGCCCAAAAGTCCTCCTTCGGCTTGTAGGCCACCAGATCGATTTTCGCGTCGGTGAGAACCTGAATACAATCCTCCAGCTTTTCCAGAACATCGTCCGCTGATAGATCCGCCACCAAAACAACGAGATCGGCGGAACGAATAATGGTCGGTACCCAATATTCCATATGCTCACTGCAAACCGGTGGCACATCCACCAGTTGTATCTGTATGTCTTCATACGTCATCATGACCGGATGGGGCATACGCGTTGAATAAGGATACGGTGCGACTTCAACCGGAGTACAACTCAAACCGGCCGCCAACTGCGATTTACCGCTGTTCGGCCCCCCAGCCAAAACAACCTGCCCCCCTCCCTCCTTTTCAACCCTGTAACTGAATCCCTTCTTTCTACCGGAATGCTGTATCTCTTCTCTTTGAGCGGCGATACGTTTTTTCAAATCGGCCTGCATTTTCTCAGTTCCCTTGTGCTTTGGTATGGCCGACAACATTTTTTTCAATGCATCCAAGCGCTGGTGAGGTGTGGCTGCTTTGCGATATTCTTCTTCCGCACGATAGTATTCAGGAGACAGATTGGCAGGCATAATATCTCCTTTCGCTATAAAAAATTCGCGTTAAAAACCTTGTTTTTAACCTTGATTGTACAATTTTTAGTCCACTCCACTTTAACGATTCACCCGAAAATAAACCGTATCCGCGATGGCAGCACCAAACACGCCGATCCCGTCTCCCTCAAAATGGAATTTCGGCTCCCACAGGTTTCCGTCGATATCCCTTACATTACGATATGACAGGACGAAATCGGCAAAATTTTCATCAGCAGCATATAAAATGACGCGATAATCACCATAATACCAGATATTCATCCAATTGATGTCCATATATGCCAGTTTGTCCTGTCCGGTTATCATTCGCTGCGATCTATACTTTAAATTCATCAATATATTTCGTTCTTGCACATCCTGCCATTTTAATCCCAAACTATTATCCTCAATAAAAGTAAATACAGAGGCATTCATAGCAATGATCGAACAAATATAAGTGTCCACATCCGGTGATCGTTTGAATGCCAGTCGAAATTTTTCAACCTCGCCGCGTTTATTTTTCTGCCGGTAAATCTTTTCGCCCAAAATGGATGCCTCACGGTCGATATAAAATCCCTTTTGCGGGACTTGAGAAGTGCAGGAGGTGGACAGGTTCTCTCCATCAATCTCCGCTTGCACATCGAGACGGTATACTTTGCCGTACTCTACAACCGGACGGCTGTCGGCGCTGGTGTAAGCATATTCACTGGCTCGAAACACCAGAGGATAATTTTTACCGGCAGCGACATCCATACAACTCACCCGGGCATTCGAAAGAAAAATGTCATTTAAATCTATTTCCGTATTGAGCGGATAATTACGCATAATCCGGATATTCTGTACAGGCCGCCCAGGAAACAGATAACCGTCCACGACAATTTTTGGTGCATACTGCTGCTCATCCACCTGCACAATAGTCTCTCCGCAGGCTATAAAAAAAATAAAAACAATTGTTATAAAACGCAATCTTTTCATCATTTTTATCAAAAAATTATCGTTAATCCGGCCGATGGCAAAATCGGCAGCATCGAAAAAGTATCAACATCCTGCAGAATTTTTCCATTTTCCAAATTATCCCTGTATTGAATAAACCACACATTTTTGCGGTCCGTCACATTATAAACCTGAACATAGGGCTGCAATAATATGCGACCCACCCGCCGGGAATAGGTCAGGCTGAAATCCAGCCGGATATACGGCGGCAGCCGAAAGCCGTTGCGCTTGCCGGGATACAGCTCATAACCGCTGTAAAAATCCTGATCGGGCAGCGGCCGGACCACATAGACCGAACTGGTGGTGGTAATAGGCTGACCGGCGGCATAGACAAATCCTGCTCCCACCTGCCATTTATTTTTATATTGAACGGGATTTTTTTTCAGAAAAAACCGTATACTGTTCCGTACGTCCATATTACAAACGATATTGATTGTCGCAAACCGGTCATGACGGGGTGCAAAACGTAATCCGCTGTTCACCGCATTAATTTTATAGCGTGTACGACTGATCGCACATGAAACCCAGCCGTTCACCACTCCCGAATCTTTGCGAAGTAAAACTTCGCCCCCGTAAGAAAAACCGGAACCGTTATGAAAAAGATGCCTTAAACGATTGTACTCAGGATGCCCCAGTGAATCGTAACCGGCGGGAAACTGGTTGATGAAAAAAAACGGATCGTAAAAAAGCAAATTTCCATAATTTTTTAAATAACCTTCTACCTCCACCTCGAGTCCGGCAAATCGGCATTGCACCCCGGTGATAAAATGATCGGCCCGGGAGTTGTTATACTCACGGTTGGAAAGAGCCCAGATATCCGATACAAAAGTGCGGGGTACGCGGAACAAATATTGCCGATAGGATCCGGCGGCGGCTTTGAGACTCATAAAATCAAAAAGTTGATACTTGGCGCTGAACCGGGGCACGGGTTGCAAAAATACCTTCTCGTTACGAAATCGATTCAACCGGCAGCCTGCCTGTATTTCCAACCGCGGCGTCGGCTGCCAGACGGCCTGGCCGTACAATACATCGAACACGGCGTTTTGATCGATGTCAACGATTCCTGCGGGAAACCGCGCATTATAGCGTGCGGTCAGGGTGGTATGCTCGCCGCCGGCTTGAAAAAGCAGCTTTTGCGTATAATAATACTCCAAAGCGAATTTTGCTGTGATATCACTGATCCCGTTATCCTCTTGAAAATCCATGAACTTAAAATCAGAACCGAATCGGCTGTACACAACCCACAAATCACCATAAACAGTCGGATTCGGAATAACGGTCCACTTGGCACTGGCAGTTCGGTTTCCCCAGTTATAAAGCAAATGTTCACGGGCTTCCGGATTTTCACCCACTACATAGTTCAGTTTATCGGAACTATTGAAAAAACTGCATGTGAGCTTGTTGTTGTTATTTAAATCAATAAAGGCTTTCAGATGACCGTCCCAGAAGTAGTAATCGGGAATATTTTTTTCACGCATGATCTTCAACCTGGCGATAGTCTCGTCAAAATAGGTACGCCGGAATGAACCGGAAAGCGAGCCAATAGAGCCCAGGGGCAACTGCATCGTCGTACGAGCCGATAATAAACTGACAGAGGTTGTATTTTTGACTTGTTTTCTGTTGCCATCCAGATTCGTCACGTTCAGTACGGAAGAGAGCCGCCCGCCATAATTTGCACCGAAGCCGCCCTTTGATATCCAAACATCCTTGATGGCGTCGGTATTAAAAACCGAAAACAGACCAAAAAAATGTTCGGGATTGTATATCTGAGCACCATCCATGAGATATAAATTTTGATCCGGTGTACCGCCGCGTACGTATATCTCGGATGAATAATCCGAGACCGCAACAATTCCGGGCAGCCGGGTCAGGGTACGGAGCAAATCCGATTCCAAAATTTGGGGGATTTTACCGATATGACGGGGCTTTATACTTATTTGTGAGACGGGTCTTTGATAGAGCGATTGGTCCGATACGGCGGAATCTGCGAGAACCGTAATCGCTTGTGTTTCCAGAGTTGTCGGCGCCAGCCGGATGTCAATTCTAGCCTGCTGCCGCTGACCAAGCTCCACTTTTTTCTGAAAAGTAAAATATCCGATAAAATGACACACCAGCAGGTATTGGGATGGAGGAACATCGGCAATAACAAAATAACCGCTGTTATTGGTGGCCGCTCCGAAACGAGTGTTTTGCAAAAACACATTGGCACCGGCGAGCCTCTCTCCAGTGCTGTCGTCGTATACGAATCCACTGATAACAGCGGCATTTAAAGTGCCGGCCAGAATGCCTGAAAAAATTAAAAATCGGATCATGGGATTATTCTAAATATCGAAAAGCTTCCTGCTGCCCCATTCTTCCGGCTTGTTTTAAATCGGAACGGGCGGCTTCCATATGACCTAGTTTCTGATACGTTATACCGCGCTGCAACCAGGCCTTTGAAAAAGTATTATCCAAAGCAATTGCCTGCGAAAAATCCCGGATGGCCAAATCCAGCCGGTCGGTCATCCGATAAACCATACCGCGTTTAAAATACGAATCCGCTATACCGGGCTTGAGTTTCACGGCCCGGTCAAAATCGTTTAATCCCGCCGTAAAATTTTTCAATTGAACATAAGCAACACCCCGGTTGGAGTAGGCCTCCATATAAAGAAAATCCATCTCGATCGATCTGTTATAATCACATAGTGCAGAATCGGCTTTACCAAGCATCATTTTGATATTGCCGCGGTTCGTATATGCCCGGGCGTTGTCAGGTTCCAATTGGATAACTCTCTGCATGCTATACAACGCATCCTGTAATTGGCCTTTTTGAATTTGATCCATGCCCAAATTATTCCATGCCTCTGCAGCATTCGGGAATCGGGCGAGGGTATTTTTCCACAGAGTTTGACTGTCTCTCCAGACAAAACTTCGGTTCCAGGTTGCCCAGGATAAAATCAGTGCATATACGAGAAAAACCGTCACGACGGCAATTTTTTGCTTCGGCCACTTTTTCATGAGCGTGAAAAATCCGAATGCCAAAAGCACAAATACGGCAACGGAGGGTAAATAGCTGTAACGGTCAGCCATAACCGCATTGCCAACAGGTACAAGCTGAAGGACCAGCACAATATTGACAAGAAAAAACAGCGTGTTAAAAACAAAAAAACGTGTTTTGCGAACGGAATATAAAACCGGAACGGTCAGGCCGGCAAATATAACCGGAAAAAAATAATAAAATAGAGGCAAGGATCCGTTTATCCTGTCAGGATAAGGATAAATGGCGGACAAAAAGACAGGAGCGATCAATTTTAACAAATATTGAAAAAATCCGTAACCGGCGAATGCAATCCGCTCGATAAAACGAAACGAACCGCCCATAAAAAAAGCCTCTTTTGAAGACTGTGCCCATATAGCGACAAGGCCGAATATAAGGGCGAGCAGGAAAAACGGGACTTTTTCCCAAAGCACCTTTTTATCGGTTATCCGGCGTTTCCTGTAATAATCAACAAGCAACAGCGTAACGGCAAGTGGTGCTGCCATTGCTTTGGACAGCAGTGCCAAAAGGAATAAAAACAGAGCAAAAAACAAATAACGTTTTTGACCCCGCAAATAGACCAGATAGGCGCACAGGGCAGCCAGGTAAAACATAACATACAGCACGTCCTTGCGTTCGGCAATCCATGCAACCGACTCCACATGCAGAGGATGGATGCCGAACAAGAGGGCTGCAAAAATAGCCGGTATCCCTTCGCCAAAGAGTAAAAAAACGAATAAAAAAACCAGCGCCGTATTGACAAGATGGATCAGTAAATTGGTCAGATGATATTGGTGTGGATCTGCAGCCGCAATCTGATAATCCAGCATATACGACAACATTGTCACGGGGTGGTAATTACTGAGAACAAAGCTTGAAAATATCCGGCCGATATTTTCGGGATTTACGGTTCGGATGGCCGGATTATCCAACACATAAACGGGATCATCCCAATTGGTAAATTTGTTTTCCAACACCGGGTAATAGGCGGCCAAAGTAACCGAACAAATCAACAACACCCACCAAAAGTTCTTCTTTTTCTTTCTCTCGGATAAATTTTTCAGTGGATATTTTTTTTTACCCATATTGCCGCCTTATTCCGGCCAACCGCCAAGAGAAGGAACAATTAAAATTTTAATACTGGTCCGCCATAGACTTTTTGGCGTACCCTTGCGGAATTTTGAATACCTCGGCAGGTGCTTTTCCCTCCTTGCACTCCAACAATTCGGTTTCGGATTTCACGGTA
The DNA here is from genome assembly GCA_016931775.1 of Candidatus Zhuqueibacterota bacterium. GTDB lineage: Bacteria > Zhuqueibacterota > Zhuqueibacteria > Residuimicrobiales > JAFGEC01 > JAFGEC01. The sequence continues at coordinate 17,189 of JAFGEC010000184.1, forward strand.
CTTCCCATAATATGGCTGGTGCTTGTCGTCTTTACAGCGATACCTTTGACCTTTTCCATTTCCTTCATTGCCGATTTAAGAGCTTCCGCCATTCCGGGCATCATGGCCAAGGCGGCGGATTGTAATTTTGCGTAACTGTTAACATCAACCCCGATATCCTGAGTGGCCCATACTTCAATTTCAATCGGCCCCATCGCCGTGGTTAACTGTTGCAGATACTTTTGACAGTTCCAACTGCCGATTTTTTGCTTTTCGCCGGTTTCGGTCACCTTGACATCCAGTTTTGCCATATTTTTCATCATATCTTGAATTTCGGCATTCTGCTGTTCATTCTCGCCCATCATCTGGGCCCCGAAATCAAGAGGCATTTCCATATAAGTTTTTTGAAGGTGATTAATCACGATCATGAGTTTTTTATCGGTATCCATAATAAAGGAACTTTTTTCGCTGTCGCTTTTTATTTTTGAAGGCGTTATCCAAATACTTTGGGTTGCGTCTTCTGCAGGAACTTTTTGGCCCATCATTTCAAAGCCGTCGGTATGTTGTTTTTGTTTCATATAAACGTCGGCATTTACACTGCAAGCGGCAACCAGTAATACGATCAAAAAAATACGTCTCATGTTCTTCCTCCATTCGTGATAAATTTTGTCCAAGTGGTCTGGATTCGTCAGTTAAACACGGTATAAAACCGCACAATGGCAAACCATCCGAAAAACGGTTTTTTGAGTACGAAGCTAATGTACACAATTTATTTCAAAAACAACACCTTTTTTACAAGAGATTTACCTGCGGTTTCAAGTCTGAGAAAATACACTCCACCGGCGGGTATTCCTGCTTTTGAGAATTCAGGTGTCCAGCAAATACGATGGGCTCCTGGATTCTGAGTGACACCCTTAACCAGGGCCAGCATGAGGCGACCGCGGACGTCGTATATACTCACTGTCACGGTGGTAGTTTTCGGCAACACATACTCGAGCACAGTAGATGCATTAAACGGATTGGGATAAATACCGGCGACTAAAACATCATGTTCGGAAACGGTGTGACGCCGTCCTATACTAAGGGGATAGCCGTTTTGATACCGTTCGAAAGCCGGTAAAAGTGACTCCGTCGTTACATCCGGTCCCAGAACCGGCCAGTCACAATCTTTGAAAAAAGCCGGTTTTTCCTGCAGATAATAGGACGCCGGTATGTCATGATCCGCGATGTCATTATCCCAGCGGATGGCATTATTGATCCAATTGCCATGGGCTAACGTGCCGTTCACGGAGGCATCGATATTTAACTGGTTGCCTGATTCAAAAACATTTCCGATAATATTCGTATTGGCTGAATGATCCAACACATCCAGGCCCTCATCGACAATTTTATTGCGTAAAAATGTATTTCCAGGCCCCATAGGACCCCAATAATCGCCGACATCGATTTCCTGCACAATATTGGATTCAAACAGATTAAAATTGGCATAATGCCCGTGCAGTGAAATATCGCAGGGTAACCAGGTTCCTTCCGATTGATTTTCACGGGAATAGTTATAAGCATAAACATTGCCGCTCGCACCTACGTGCACCATCATCGAGTGCCGGAGACGCTGGAAAATACTATTTTCAACAAGATTATCCGTTGAATGTTGCCCACACTCAACACCATAACCGTGTCCGCCACCGCCGTAATCATGGGAATGATGAAAATAACTGTCACGGACTTCACATCCGTAACTGGATGTAAAGTTGATATGAGAACGATAAGTGATATCGCTTTCGATATTTTGCACGCAGCAAAACGCGGCATTTTTAAACATCACGGTGTGGCCGTCACCGGCATCGAGCCGTGAAATGTAGAGATTTTTTAAACCGCCAAACGTAACAAAGCCCTGGGTGCGAATAACCGGATTGAGTTCGGGGCGGTAATCCAAATACAACGGTTTTTGCAAAAAAAGTGTATCGCCGCGGACATCCTGAACAATTCCGATCTGACCGACGGCATTCTGTGCCCAGGATTGATTCCACTCTTCATCGGTATACATAATATCCGGATCGTTATCCTGCTGAATCTCAAAAAATATACCGGGTTTAAAAGACATGGCGTCGGCAACGACCAATTTATCGGAATCCTTATTTAATCCTGCCATCACGTCAATCCACTGGCCGCGTTGATATGTCATAAATTCGATGCACTGTTTTGCTTCACCGCCCAGATCAAAAAACAGTCGGCTTTTTTCAGCACCTTCACCGCTGAAAACAACGCTTTTGCCGGTGCTCAGTGATTTTTTGATTAAAAAGTCTCCTTTCGGAATCGAAACAATGCCACCCAAAGCCGGCAGGCTGTTAATGGCTTTTTCAAACGCCGGAAAATCATCGGAAACGCCGTCGCCGGCGGCACCGAACTCGTAAACATCCACAACAGCAGGATCGTTCGGTAACGGCTCCGTAATACCCGGTATCCACTGTATACGCCGCTGCGGTGTTAAAATTTGCCCGAACCCGGCGCTGATCATCATCAAACTCGTCATTGCCCAAATATAACAATATCGATGCATACCCATCTCCCGTTTTTGCTTGCGGATTTTTCAGGGATTTATATATTAAGTATACTGTAAAACACACAATCATGCAAATTAAAAAGTGTCCGTTTGCGAAAGTAATTGTGGCGATTTTGCGACAAAACACGGTTCAAGCAACAATGCATATAAAATTAAGTAAATAAAAACAAATGCTTAACACAATCAGTATTTCGGCACAAATTTTGCACAGAATAATGGATACAAAAAACGAAAGGAGGAATATTTTTATGAAGACATTCATTTCGGGTACAGTGCTTTTGGTGCTATACCTCGGTTTTACAGCTTTTGCACAGGAATTGGAGCTCAAATTTAATGCCGCGGAAACTGAAAGTATGCTGTTCCTGTTTAACCAGACGACTATTAAAGGATCTGACGTTGAGGTCTTGTTGCCCCTGAATAAAAAATTAAAAGACGGTTTGGAAAAAGCCCGGGTACTCGAAGACAAGGAAGAAGAACTTGTTTTGAAATTGACGCCCCAGGAGATCGGCATCTGTTTGAATATTATTAACAACGCAACATTCGAAGCCAGGTATGCAGAACTGGTTTTCGGCATGAAGAAAAAATTGCAGGCGCTTCAACCCGTTCAGGGCGGAATGATGCAAATGCCCGCTCCATCGAACTAGAACAAGGGTAAATACGGAGAAAACCGATGTTAAAGAATATCATCTTCTGTTGTCTGGTTCTCGCTTTGTTTGCCGGTACGGTCAGAGGTTTTGCCGCCGTTTTAAAGTACGATCCCGTTGAAACGGAAAGCATGCTTTTTTTATTCAACAAAACCCCAATAAAAGGATCGGATGTCGAGTATTTTGCTCCCCTGCAGGTAAAATTGCGCAAGGCTCTTGAAAAAGCTCGTGCGGCCGGTGAAAATTCGGAAAAGGAAATCGAAATCGAACTGATGCCGAACGAGATATTGATCCTGATCCGGATTTTGGAAATGGCTGATTTTGAGGCCAAATACGCAGAGCTCGTTGCCAACATGAAGAAAAAATTACAAGATCTGGCGGATAAAAATCCGGCACCGATCCGGTAAGTATTAATTCACGGAAAATATTTTATAACACTGCTAAAAACCGCCTACTTTAATCATTGACACAGAACATGCCTTAAAATATAAAATTTATAAAAATGCTTGACTGCAATCGTTGCCGGTAACGTTTGCGGTAACGATTGCAGCATACCAATATGCAGATTTTTACAAGTCGTAAAACAGTCGCAGGATATTTTTCTTTATCAAAACCCAATATATCCAGCCTGGTGCCAGGATTGTCTTGAGCTGCGTTTTTCCTTAGAATATTTTCGCCAACTCCTCTTCCAACTGATCCACCAGCATGAACCGTTTTACAATTTTTTTCTCCTTGTCCAAAAGATAACAAGTCGGCGTGGCGCGCACATTATACAATTCCACCACACCCGATTTCCAGCCCTTTAATTCACTGACATTGGTCCAGAAGGCACGGTGGCTCTGAATGGCATCTTCCCAGCTTTGTTTTTCCTGATCGATGGATACCGCATACACAGCAAATCCAGCCGGCTGGTATTTATTGTACAATTCTACAATTTTAGCAAGCGCCTGCATGCAGTGAGGACACCATGACGCCCAAAAAAACAAAAGGGTATATTTGCCTTCTGTTGAAGACAGAGCATATTGTAGATTGTCAACTCCCGGCAGGTTGATATCCGGTGCGACATTTCCCGGCGCCAGGCGTTTTCGGGTTTGTTTGGCGACTTCCAAATCAAAACTCAAATCTTCATTTTGGCATCCTTCGATAGAGCCGTAGATATCGGACAAGTAGAAAAACACCTCGTCGTAATCACTCTTTTGAAAGGAATCGAGTAAATAACCTACCGTCCATTCATAAATGGCCGGATTTTCCGCAGTAACGGCCAGTATGTACTGGATCGCGTTCAGATACTCGTCAGCTGTCTGTTGGGGGACAAGATTTAAATAGCCGGAATATTTTGTCGGCAGTAAATTACTGCGCAAAATTCGCTCATCGGAAAAATTTATATAATCAAAATAGTGCTCACGTAAAAACTGCGTATTGTCGCTGTATTTCCAATAAAGTTCGGGATGAATATCCAGGCTGGGCTGTTTATTCATTTGTAAAAGTTTTGCCAGAAAGGTATCGGAATAATTCCGAATCATTTCCTCCTGCTGTTGATTAAATTCCTGCTGAAGAGACCAAATTTCCATAGAGACCGTTTTTTTAAATTCGACTTTTATGGTGTCCACTGCATATAAATTGACCACCTGCCTGAGAGCGGAAATTTTGGCGTTAATTGGACGTTCCAAATTCACCAGTTGGTAAAACAGACGCGTCTCCAAAGAGGAAACCACGTTTATACTGTCGCGAAGATGATGAATGGTTGTTTTGAAAAAAACCGGTTCCAGGCTTACAATAATATCGATAGGTTCCTTTTGTGGTACGATCAATTGATAAAAGCCGGCAGGTAAGGGCTCGGGAAACTCGAAAAGAAATAAATTATTCGAATCAAAACGGCTGGAATCCAAGACAGTGGTTTTGCCTCCGATAACGGACAAAAGGTAAATTTTATTTTGACTCTGGCCTTGAATAACGCCACCTATTTTATATGGTCCCGGACTATTGCTGACAGGTACAGTGACTTGCGCAAAACCGGAAATATTTAACCAAAAAAATAAAACGCTGAACAAGAATCTATCCATTCCATGCCCTCCACAGACATTCACAATAAAAATTTTTAATAATTGGAATACAGTTAGAATGAAGGCACCCATCAATACCCAAATGTAAATACCTGTCGATAAACCTCATCAGGTGCTGTTGGATCACTAAAACCAAAATCGTTCCAGTTTTTAATACGGGCGATCATACAGTTAATTAAATGCTCGTTCTGGATCGTTGTCGTAATCATTTCAGCCCAAGAAACCTGGCCTTCCGGATTGATGGCGAATCTGACTTCGACCTTACCTTTAAGACTGGGATTAGATTTGAGTAAACGTTTATAACAATCCGTAATGACCATACGATGTTTATTAATAATCGCCTGGACGTCCTCTGGTTTACGCCGTAAATATTCCCGCTCTTCCGGCGTTACGGGCACAAGAGGTTTTATTTCTTCAGTATGGGCGACTTTTTCAAAGGATTCATTTGCACGCTTGATGTCCTTAAAAGCAACCTTTCCGGTAGGTGACACGTTGCCGATCAACTCATCGATCGTCAGAGCATGGCGTTCACGTCTTGTACCGCGCAACACCCGGCCGCCTGCGGGTCCGGTACCGCCGCCTGATCCGCTCCCCGGGCCGCCTCTACCGCGGCCGATTTTCCCACCATCCAGTGACGAAAGTACATAACCCAAACGTGTGTTGGCGGCATCACCGTACGTGTTAATCCCATCAACATAATCCGGAGAGACAAAACCGCTTCCGGACGAAAGAATACCGAGAAATCCCACTCTTCCCACATCATTCGTCACATCCTGAAGAGATCGCCCACGGCCGCTCCCCGCTCCATCCCTGCGGGCTGACCGCTCACCCATTGTCGGCAAACGGGATTCTGCAGATCCGCCCGAACCTGCTGCGCCGGAAAAATCGGCACCGCCTCCACCGCCTTCCGCCGGTATTCCAACTCCGCCTTCACCGCCACCCCCTCGACTGCCCCCTATTAAATCGGACGCCGACGGCATGGTACCAGCACTACTGATCATCCTCTCGCCAAAACTGTCGCGGTCTAAAAGAATACTGGCATATTGTTCCTGAATTTGCGTGTAATTGTCAGGTTGCAAAACACTGGGGAGATGAGTAATAACAATGAGAACAAATAAGATGTGCAGAAACAAAGTAACGATGACAATAACCACAAAGTCCCAATCGATGGATTGGAGCCGTTTCTTTTTAAACTCTCGCGGAAATTTTGTCAAATCGCTCTTTTTCATTAGGCCTGGTCCCTATAGCTGCCATATAATATACAATTTGCTTTAATGTAGTTTTCCGGGACATAAAAGTCAAGTATAAATTAAACGATTGTCATTTTTAAAGGATTCCAATTTTTTTCTTGCACGATTTCACATTTATCTTTATTATACAGCCGGGAGTTCAAATGTCGCGTTTTTTATCATTCATCCCCATTCTGCCCTGAGAGAACGAAAGACAGGCAGAAATCGATCGAGTTGGGAGAAGAAAATGAAACAAAAAGTCTTTTTGGCATCATGCGAAGGATACGATCCACCGGCCATCGCTCAAAAAATTAAAACAGCCGTTAATACGATTGCACCAAAACTTCATATCACCGGCAGGGTCGTCATCAAACCCAATCTGGTGATGGCACACCCCAAAGTTGCCACGGAGGGATATACACGGGCGGAGGTTATAGAGGGTCTACTGCAGGTACTACAGGAATATACCGGAATCACCCAAACCGCTGTAGTTGAGAAATCCGGCCTGGGTGTATCCACTTCTTATATGTACAGGAATGCCGGATACCGGGCGCTGAGAAAAAAATACGGTATTCGCCTGGTTTCCATGGAAGAATCTCACAAGAGAATAGTGGTAGCAAACAAAGCTAGGCTGCAATATTATTTTACTGTGGCCCGGGAAATGGCTCAGCGAGAGTTTCTCATTTTTGTACCCAAACTAAAAACCAATGTTCTCTCTCATGCGTATTCGGGCGCTATTAAACTCAACATCGGTACAATCGACAGTGCGGAGCGGCTGTTTCACCATAACCGCGATCTGCCCATAAAACTGGCAGACCTGCTCGAGATTGCCAATCCCAACCTGATTGTCACCGACGGTATCCGTATGGCATTCGGCGGCAATCAGATGACTCAACACGGCACGGACCTGGGCGTTTTGGTGATTTCAACCAATGTGGTGGCCCACGACATGGTCTGTGCGCATCTGCTCAATCTCGACCCGTTAAAAATAGAGCACATCCGTGAAGCGGCGTATCGCGGATTTGGCCCGTCTTCGCTCAATGAAATCGAAATAATTGGGGATTATCCGGTCCATCGTGCTCAGTCAAAAACACGTGATCTGGATTTTGGCTTTTGCCCGGTGCACCAATTTAAATCAAATTTTGCCATCCAAACGGGCAAACCCTATTGTATTGCCGGCTGCCAGGGTATATTCCTTGACTGGCTGTATATGATTAATGACCGTAAACCGAAACTTTTGAAAAAATTTCCCAAATTGACGGTTCTTATTGGCAAATGCGGGGCAGTCCATGCAGACAGGATTCTGCTGGTTGGGAATTGTGCCTGTGCATCGAGACCGTTAAAAGCAAAAAGAATCACGAGGATACACGGATGTCCGCCAAGCCATAAACGTATCGTATGGGATATGATGATCGGTTATGGAATTTTTAATCCCCTGGTCCGCCCTTCGCTCATTTGGGATGCATATATCCGATACCCGTTTAAAAAGCTCAAAGGATGGTTTTTAAACCTGAAAAAGGATAACACCAGTGAATAAAGAAAGTTGGCTCCACCCCAGACACGACAAAATCGAATCCATCAATCCCGCAACTCTGGAAGTAATCGGGAGTGTAGCGGTAACGCCGGCCGGCGAGGTGGAGGAAAAAGTGTTACTCGCCCGTGAAGCGTTCGGGTCATGGCGAAACACATCATTGAAATACAGAGCCGGTATTCTGAAAAAATTTTCCGAACACTTGTTCACTAAAAGACAGATTTTTGCCGAGCTCATTACCCGTGAGATGGGCCGGCCCATTGTTGAGGCCCTTGTTTTGGAATGTGAGGCATCCATCGATCTGGTGAATTATTATGCCCGACGCTACCGGTTGTTAAAGCCGCAAAAGGTACGGTTACACAATCCATTATTTATCCGCCGGAAAAGTTATCACCAATGCCTGCCTTTGGGCGTCATCGGCGTTATCTGTCCGTGGAACTGGCCGCTGTTGATCCCGCTCGGTTGCATCGTACCCGCCCTTCTGGCCGGAAACGCCGTTGTTTTCAAACCATCGGAATTTACGCCGCTGGTGGGAGAAGAGATAGCCTCTTTGCTATCAGAAGCCGGATTGCCGCACGGTGTTTTTCAGATCGTACAGGGATACAAGGAAACAGGAAAGGCACTGGTGAAAACGGATGTGGACAAGATATTTTTCACAGGCAGTACCCAGGTGGGCAGTCAGATCATGCAAGCGGCGGCCAAAAATCCAACGGCCGTGGTTTTGGAAATGGGCGGCAGCGATCCGGCCATTGTTTGTAACGATGCGAATGTCGAAATAACCGCCAGTGGTTTGTTGTGGGGCGGATTCAGCAATTGCGGACAAAACTGCAACAGCGTCGAAAGAGTATTTTTTGAAAAAGATATCGCTGGACCGGTCATGGAAGCGCTGGTGAGAAAAACAGAATTCCTCAAAATCGGTAACGGATTTAACAGAAACACCGACATAGGTCCGCTGGCGACAAAACATCAATATGAACATATCAAAACGTTTATACAGCAAATGATAAAAAAAGGCGCGGAAATTATGACCGGAGGCAAAGAGGTGGAAAATCAGGACGGCTATTTTTTTCAGCCGACGGTTCTTAAAATACCCAAAGATGTGACGGTGAACGAAGAAATATTCGGGCCGGTTATTGCCGTAACTATTGTTGATGATATTGATGAAGCGGTTGAACTGGCCAACGACACACCCTATGGACTGGCCGCATCGGTGTGGACAGCCGACCGGGCAAAAGGTGAGCGGATCGCGCGCCGATTACAAAGCGGTACCACAATGATAAACGATGCGATTGTCTCATTCGGCATGCCGGAAGCAGGTTGGACCGGTATTAAAAAAAGCGGTATCGGCTGGGTTCACGGGCATAAGGGATTGGAAGAGATGGTCAATATTCAATATGTAAATGTCGATCCGCAGTCACACCAGCAAAAATTCTGGTGGTTTCCGTACGATGAAGAAACAATGCTAACGATGCACGCCGCGATGAAATTTTTGTATTCAACCAAATTGTCGGAACGCCTCATCGCCCTGCCGAAGGTATTAAGCCGCTTGGCGGGGTATATATTAGGAAACAGTAAGAGAGCGGATAAATATTAAGATAAACGGCCACTGAGCGCAGGTAGTCTGAAAAGCGGGCGCATGATACGAAAAATGAATTTTTGGGTATCCCGGATGGGTAAATTGAACTGAATTGTCACCGCCGATCACAAAAAATACATTATAATGCCGGATAGAGTCGAAAACGTAAAAAATTCCATAAAAAACCAAAAATCCCGACAATGAGAGCATAAAGATCCCGGAAACGGTAATAAAATTTATCCGTGAGTGATAATCGTTTTGCAGGTACACCGATTTTCGGCGGAATGACCCTCGCCAACCACCCATATTTCCCTTTACCGAGCAATATCTGGTTCCATACCATTTTAGGGCCATCTTCCACTTTCACAAGCAGATATATGCTTCCCGCCGTTGCGGACTTGATAACAGGCGCGTCGGTTGTCGGCCTTTCGCGAATGTTTGTATCTTTTTTTTGTACTCTTACAAATAAATTCTTGGATTCGATCAAAGGTTGGTTCCATAAACGATTCCAGGGCAGATCGATATAATGGGAAGGCAGATAAAAACACAAAAAGGCGATACAAAAACCGAATCCGCCGTTAAGGATTTTCAATATGTTTTTCGGTACGACCTTGTTCATATCGATCGCCAGGTAAATGGCCAGCGTTGTCAGGATAATGCCGAATATGGAGACGACGGGCCGGTTTAAAAAATTCAGTGTGCTGGTAAAAAACGTACCCACCGAATCCAGATCCCCTAATATATAGCGCACATAGCGAAATCCAAGAAAATGCAGAATACCCAAGGTCGCCAGAGTATGAAAAATCAACATAATCTTTTGTTTGCGCAATATCGGTGCATAGGGATTGTATTGAAGATCGTCGATAAGACTGGGTGATTTCTCCCAATTGCATTCGTAAAGGGAGACACTGGATTTTTTTCCTTTGACATTCACACGTTCCCTGTGCTGCAGGTAATATTCTTTGGTACGGCAGTAGGAAGCCGTGGCACTGGAAACCAGGATTTCACTCCCTTTGGCGCATCCCTCAACACGGGCGGCCACATTGACCATGTCACCGAAAACATCCTGCTGTTCCACAATAGCGTGGCCGGTATGAATGCCGATTCTCACCTTGAGGATGGACCGTTTATAATGACGGCGCTCCCGCTCCAGTACCTGCTGCATTGCTATGGCTGCCTTGACGGCGTTGCCAGGTTTTTTAAACGATGCCATTATAGCATCGCCGATGGTTTTAATAATTCGTCCGCGGTATTTTTTGATAATGGGGAAAAGCAGCCTGTTATGGTGATCCACCATAAGGCGGCCCTGCACGTCTCCATGGGCGTCCCAATACCGCGTGGAATCCTCGATATCAGAAAAAAGGATCGACACCTTTTTGCGAGATAATTTAAAGTGGATGGGCAGACGGTAAAATCCTTTTTTTTTGGATGAAGGTGCCGGTTTGTCACTTTGTAAAAGCGATGAGACACTGGGGGAACGCATCACCTGTCTTTCTTGATTTACATTGCCTGTTGAAGTGACATTTGGCGTTTTTTTGACCGATTTTACTTTTTGGGGAGCCGGCAAAGTCCGTTTACGGTTGTGCTTGCGGCTTTGGCGACGGGGTGACGCTGAGGATTCGTTGGCTTTCGGACGCCTGTTTTGCGGCGATGATTTTGGCGTGCGGTGAGTATCGGAATTTGTTTTTTGTTTATTCATAATTTTTTCTTGCAGTTTATAAACAAGTCGATTAAATTCAAATACCAAAAAAAACGTGTCTGGCTCATTTCACTACTGACCATGGGGATCCGATGGTGGAAAAATTAGAACAATTAAAAAAGCAACCTCAGGTATTGAACAAAATTGACCATTGGAGTAATACATGCAGAATCCCGGAAAGGATGCTTTTTTCAACTATTAAACTGATTGCAAAGATCTTGGATGCTGATACCACCGGACTCTTACTCCGGGATCGTGATACCGGAGAGTCTAAACTTAACACTATCTGGCAAAATAATCAAGCGCAGAATTTATTCATTGAGCATAACAACGAAAAAATATTGCCAAAGGTAACCCTCACACAACAGCAAATTTACCGGATTTCCCGGATAAGATAACAGGTTAATTATGCTTGGGTATCAAATAAGAAAAAAATGGTATGCCTTTTGGCAGAAATATAAAATCAAAACACAACTTAAAAACATAAGAAAGCTGCTGGCATTTGTCGTCGCCGTGTGGCTGGCGGGTTCGTTGCTGACTATCGTCAGCCAATGGCTATTTGCCCGTCAATACCAGGAATTTCTGCAGGATTATTTGAAATACCTTTGGGTTGTCATTATCGAACTGGTCAGCGGATTCGACATCCCGGAAAGCATCCATTTGCATCCGGTGAGTCAGATTATTTCCATTTTTATGCTATTGATGGGAATTGTGGTCGTTGGCCTTTTCACCGGCCAGATTATTACCATTTTTGTTCATGTCCTACAGCGCGCCGACTATATACCGGAAAAACCGTTGTCTTTCCAGTTTGAAAAACCAATCGTGATTTGCGGGATAAACAATAAACTGGTCCCGATTATCAGAACGCTCTCAAAAAACAAAAAGGCGGCAGAAAGGGAAATCGTCATTGTCGATCCCAATGCCGATCAGATCAAGCTGGCCGACGTCGGCTACTGTAAAGATGTATGGTTCGTTAAAGGAGAATCATCTCAAAGATCTGTCCTGCAAAAAAGCATCGGTAAGCAAGACTGCCGCGTCATCCTTTTGCGTGGTGACGATGGGGAAAAAGCGTCGAGATCGACGATAACAACGGCGCTTGCGATCGAGGCATTTGATGAAAGCGTATATACGGTTTTGGAAATTCACAACGAGCTGAACAAGGTCCATTTTAAACGTACCAAGATCAATGATTGGATATGTATAAACGAATACGGTACAAAGCTTATTGCCCAGGCCGCACTCCACCCGGGTACGGCAAACTTGTTTTATGCATTACTGGGAGATCAGGAGACGGATAATGGGCGGCAAAACGTGCATTTTTCGGCATCCGAATTACCCGCCGGTCTCCAGGGTAAAACGTATCATGAGATCAGAAAAACACTGCTAACGGCAAAGCTGGACATCACACCGTTGGGATTCGCCAAATATATCGATGCACAGGAAAAAAAACGCCTGGGCATCACGCTGCGGAATTCCTCATATTTCATACAAATGAATCCGGTACATCCCAACAGCAAGACCGTCACGCAATTTAAAAAGAACGGTATTTTATATTTTAGCCGTGACACCGTGTTAGCAAAAATGGATAAATTAATTTATCTGGCGGATGATCAGGTCAATTTTCAAATAAAAGCAAGGGACTAAAACAATGCCAAAGCAAAGAACAACCGGTGACAATGCGCTGCGGAATCATTATGTAATCTGCAACTGGTCTCGTAAAGCGGATATCATTGTACGCCAGCTGCATGACACAAGTGTCCTGCATCGTTGCCCGATTATCGTCATCACCAAATTTCCGGAGGATATACCGCAAACTTCGGATCCGGAATACAGGGGTATTTTGGTTGTTGCCGGTGATCCCACCAACAGTGAAATTCTCGAAAGGGCTGATCTCAAACACGCGAAAACCGTAATCGTGCTGGCAGAAGAAAATGACCCGGATAACGCTGATTCAAAAACAATATTAACCGTATTGGCTATCGATTCCATCAATCCAAACGCCCACGTCATTGTCGAATTATTGTCTTCACGTAATGAAACCTATTTTCAGTATACCCATGCGGATGAAATTATCTGTTTGGAACAACTTGCCGAAAAGCTCCTGGCCCAGTCAGCGCTTACACCGGGATTATCCCAGGTCTATATGGATCTTTTAACCCAATCGGCCGATACCAATGAAATTTATCAGGAAGTGGTCCCGGATTGTTTTATCGGTAAAAGTTATGCAGAGGTGGAAAAACAGATCATCGAAATCGATGACAAAGATATAATACTCATCGGATTTTCCACACGGGACATCAAAATGGTCAACGACCGAAAAGCCTATAACGGTAGCGGTCATGTGATTCATGCGAAAAAGGTCATTATCAATCCCAAAAGTTCATCGAACGCAAAATACAGTAAACAATACCGGTTCCAACCAGGAGACACTATTTTTATGATATCTTATGAAGAGCCGGAAATTTGCACATATCTAAAAAACAGGGATAAAAATGAATAAAGACAACGTCTTGATTTTCCTTATTATTGCGGCGGTGATAGATACAGTGGTTCCGGTGCCGATCATGACTATTATCTTACTATTCGTTTATTTTCAAAAACCAGCCTGGTTTAAAAAGCTGGTTGACGATATTTACCAGGACTAGATCGACAGCACCGGATCATCAGTCAGGTCATGCAAACAATCAACTTAACCCGGCATCTGTTTTTTTGATGGATTGCTGATATTAGGAGTAAAGGAGGCGGATCGTGTTTTTACGTGAACTTTTTTATATACTTGTATTTTGTTTCACAATGAATTGCTTGGTAGCTGTTGCTTTTGGCAATGAACCGGAGATTGTGAATCATGTGGACCTGAACCGATATGCCGGTTTGTGGTACGAAATTGCCAAAATACCCAACAGCTTTCAAAAAAAGTGTGCATTCGGAACAACAGCGGAATATTCGCTGCAGGACAACGGCCTTGTCCGGGTTGTAAACCGCTGCTTCAAACCGGACGGCCGTCCGGTTGAAGCAAAAGGCATGGCCAGGATCGTGGATCCGGACACCAATGCACGGTTAAAAGTGAGTTTCGTTCGATTTTTGGGCAAAAACTGGTTTTGGGGAGATTATTGGATCATCGGATTGGACGCGGATTATCAATGGGCGGTTGTTGGGCATCCGGATCGAAAATACGGCTGGATATTATCCCGCAAACCGGAAATTACCGGGGAATTGCGCCGTGAAATCGACAACTTGTTGACGCGGCAGGGGTATAATCCTGCGGATTTTGAAAATACGGCTGTGCAAAAATGAATAAAAACCCATACTTCACAATGATTAAAATCGAAAAAGATAACTGCAAGAGAAAATTCCATTTGCACCGAATTTGTTAACGTATTTTTCAAATTCATTTGCTTTTTTAAAAAGATTTGCTCATCTTTATGATAAATATATTACTACCGTATCATTCGCAAAAATCTCCTAGTAAACAAGAGGAAGACACACCATGAAAATTTTTCATATCATTCTTTGCTGTCTATTATTTGCATGTACCCCGAAAAAACCGCAACAAAAATCCAAAACAGACCAACCCCCAAAATTCGTCATCCATCGAGGCTTAAACATGAGCCACTGGCTTTCGCAGACTGAAATACGGGGAGAAGAAAGAGCGGCTTATGTGACGGAAAAGGATTTCAAAATTGTGGCCGGAATGGGCTTCGATCATGTACGGATTCCGATTGACGAAGTTCAATTCTGGACTGAGGATGGCGCCCCGGAACAGGAGGCATTCAAACTGCTGCACAACGGTATCAAATGGAGTCTAGAAAACGGACTGCGTGTTATTGTTGATTTGCATACGTTACGATCTCATCACTTTAACAGAGCAGACAGCCGTAAATTGTGGGAAGATAAAACCGCACAAGAGCAGTTTATCGGTTTCTGGCAACAGCTATCCTCAGAGCTGAAGGCCTATTCCGTCGACAGTGTGGCTTATGAAATAATGAATGAAGCGGTTGCAGAGGATCCGGAGGACTGGAACAATCTGATGCAATGGGCCATCGGTGAATTGAGAAAGCTGGAGCCCGACAGAATTATCGTGCTGGGTTCCAACCGATGGCAAATACCGAGTACATTCAAGGACTTGCGCGTTCCGGAGGTTGACAGGAATATTATCCTGAGTTTTCATTTTTACACGCCCTTTTGTTTGACCCATTACAAAGCACATTGGAATCCCTACTATAAATATGAAGGTCCTGTCTCCTATCCCGGCTGGTCCGTTGATACCACACTTTATGCCAATATGAATCCGGAGGTCCTCACCGAGGTCAAAAAGCACAACGGCTATTACGACCGGGATGTTTTGGAAAAGGACATCTTGCAGGCCGTTACCGTCGCCAAACAATTCAACCTTCCCCTGTATTGCGGTGAGTTCGGCTGTTATCCGACGACGCCCATAAAATCACGCCAGGCGTGGTACCGGGATATGATCGCTATTTTCGATAAACACGATATCGCATTCGCTCACTGGAATTACAAAAACGATTTTCCGGTGGTCAATTCGGATTTATCGCCGATTTCCGAAATCGTGGATATTATGGTGCCGAAATAGGTACCGGTGAAGGTACTGTGTATGGTGAAGCGGGAGAAATAAGTATCAGTAGCTGACCATTTTTCTGCTGCTCACCCGATCCCTTTATGTAAAGAGTTACTTAAACAATGATTAAAATGAATCCCATAGGCACGATTCATACACTCTTCACAACAATCGATTGACATATTTTACTAAAAAGGAGAAGAAATGATGAAAAAATCACAGTCGCGAAGAGACTTTATCAATACCGGCTGTATGATGTGTGCCGGATGTGCAGCCTTGTTTTCATCCTCCCGTCTTTATGCAAATGATGAAAAAAACCAGGAGATCGATCTTGACAGTTATACTTACTGCGCCTATCAATGTCCCGACGATTGTCCATTATTTATTGCCACTCAAAAAAACGACGTTGAGTTAAAAAAAGAGTGCTATAAAAACTGGAAGTGGAAAGAAAAATTCGGCATGGATTTCGATCCGGAGCTGGTTTTTTGCTGGAAATGCAAGAATGAGGAAAAGCCTAAAAGCATGTTGGTGGAAAAATGCCCGGTGCGATTGTGTGCCCTTGAAAAGGGATACAAGACATGTATCCAATGTAAAACCCTGAAGGATTGCGATCAAAAGCTATGGTCTGATTTTCCGAAACATAAAGAGGCCGTTTTGGCGTTGCAGGAAAAGTACAAGGCAAATGCTGAAAAGAAATGAGATGCCCGATAAAAAACATTTCTATTATTTTTTTCAGCTGGTTTGATGTTTGCTGTAATTGAGTTGCAGTTATCAGTTAACGGTCATTCGGAAATGTATTGAACGCAAAGACGCGGAGGACGTAAAGAATCCAAGTCATTACAAATTAGCCATTTCGGAAGCACAACATTTTTAACGAAAGGCCAAAAAGCAGGAGTATTGGTTCAAATAACTTTGCGTTAAGTGAAATTTTAAAGTTCCACTTCAACCTTTCCCACGCACACCTGATGTCGTACAAACAAATCACGATATTGCTTGCATTCGCGGTATAAAAATATTATTTTGTAAACAGAAATCTGCGGCGTTAGCAGATACTAACGGAACGGTGCCGTCGTTTCCGAACGATATTACCATTTCCAGGCGAGGTAAAAAATGAAAATTTTAACGACTGTCATCATCACCTTATTATTAACCGCTCTTGCAGCCAGCCAGACCGATCCGAAATACGAATCCTTTTTACAGATTGAAAGAGAAAAGCTGCCGGTGGCCGGCCAGGAGATTTACAACGGCGGCAACATGGGAACCTACCGCTTCGGCGGCGGCAGCGGGGCCACCAGACGGATTGTGGACGCCGATCCCGAACTACCATTCGGCAAAGTTTTACAACTTTCCATTCAGGGCGCCGGTGCCAATCCATGGGAACCACAGATGCAGACACCTGAAAACCAGGTCGATGTAAACACCGGGGATTATTTGTTTTATATTTTTTATATTCGGGCTCTCGAGTCTGCCGCAGATAATGGATTCGGCCAGGCTACGTTTTATGTACAGCGTTCCAGTTCACCCTGGACCGGGCTGGGTTCCTTGACTTTGAGTATCCGGCCGAGTTGGCAAAAATATTATGTGCTCGCCCGGGCCGGGGAAAATTTCCCCAAGGGTGAAATGGAGGTGACCATTCACCTGGGATACGTCAAACAAAAGATAGAAATCAGCGGCATTATCGGATTAAACCTGGGTTCTGATATCGATCCGGCCGACCTGCCGCAAACGCCCATATACTATGACGGTATGGATACCAATGCGGCATGGCGCGCAGAAGCCCAGTCTCGCATCCGCAACCACCGTATGGGTGATTTGACCGTCAAAGTTAAAAACTCTAACGGCGAAGCGGTCCAAAATGCCCTTGTCACCGTGCGGATGACCAACCATGCGTATGGATTCGGCACGTTTATGGCAGAACTGGCATTGCAATCCACGCCTAATGCGCAAAATTACATTGATCACGTCTTCGAGCTGTTCAACCGTGCAACAACCCCCTTTTACATGGGCGGCAATACGGATGATTGGGGCTGGTATGGCTCTTCGGGCCATTCAAAAAGTGCTTATCCGCAGCTGGCGGAATGGCTGCAGGACAACAATATTCCAACCAAAGGGCACGTGCTCATCTGGCCGGGCTGGGATTGGATGCCGTCGTTTTTTGAAGGACTGAAGGACAATCCCGCGGAATTGCGCCAGGCAATCGACGATCACTTGCAGGAGATTGTACCCATCGGAGAACAATACGGACTGGTGGAATGGGATGTGGTGAACGAACCGTATTACAATCACGACGTCATGGACATTCTGGGTGATGATATTTTAATCGAATGGTACAACCGCGTTCATGAGATCGATCCAAATCCCCGGCTCATTTTGAATGAATACAATATCCTGGCCGGAGGCGGTAAACAGGATTTTCAGGACAATCTGGCCCGCGTGATCGAACTATTGCAGAACGGCGGTGCTCCAATCGGCGGCATCGGTATGCAGTGTCATTTCGACGCCAATTTAACCGGTATTCCAAGAGTACTGGAGATATTGGACCGGTTCGGCCAGTATGGGTTACCCATTCAGATCACTGAATTTGATATCGATATTTACGATGAGGAGATACAAGCGGCCTATACCCGGGATTTTTATACAGCCGTTTTCAGCCATCCTGCCACGGACAAAATCGTCATGTGGGGATTCTGGGAGGGCGATATGTGGCGTCCTAAAGGAGCACTCATTCGAACGGATTGGTCTTATAAAAAAAATTATGACGCATATACCGATTTGCTGTTTAAGCAGTGGTGGACGGATACGGACGGATTCACGAACAGGGACGGTATTTTCTCCGTCAGGGGATTTTTGGGTGAATATTCATTGAGAGCGGAATTTGACGGTGTGACGGACTCAAAACGAGCCGTACTGACACAGGACGGCATCGAGATTGAGCTTGTGGTACCGACAACCGCAACGGAGATAGAATCCGGTGCAAAAAATCCCGTAGAGCACGGATTAAAACCCAATCATCCCAATCCCTTTAATGCATCGACAGTGATCGAATTTACGCCGAAAAGCAGCGGTAATGCCATTTTGTACATATACGATGTGCGCGGGACAGAGGTATTAAAAAAATGCCTGGCAGTTAAACGGGACGTTCCGCAGCGGGAAAAATTGACTTTGGATGGTCTGGCTTCGGGTTCGTACTTTTACATGCTGGCATGGCCGGATGGGACGAGGGAAAAAAGAAAAATGATGCTGTTGAGATAGAAAATGGATATCGAATTTGAATTCGAAAACTCTAAGAATTCCAGAATACTAAACCACCCGGTTGGCATTTATGTTCAGGGACCAGCAAACAACGGATTATAATGCAGGGTATTAATTTGAAAAGAAAAACTGCAAGAAAAGTGTCGGTCATACAGCATAATATAAAAATGTGCAATCTAACGGAGTAACACAATGTATGTAACCAATTATAATAATAACCAAAGAATCCTTTCACTTTTTTCTCTGTATGTCATCTTTATGACAATACTCATTACGTCTGCTTTCTCGCAAAACTTGTCCGTTTTTACAGAAAAAAAGTATGACACAAACCGGAATACACATAAAGATTCTCTGCTGTATGCAACCGTCAGCTTGAACGGAAACACAACCGGTCAATTGATTTCATACCTGCAAAGGGGTGAGAATATTCTATTAGATTCACAGATTTTTTTTCCAATAGTCGGCGGGAAATATTTTCCTTTCGTACAGAATTATGGTTTGACGGTACAATATGGCAAAATTATTTCCTTTGCCGTCATTAATAACAATTATGGCTTTGTTGCATGTCAAAAGATAGAAATGGTACCGCCTGCAGAAATATTCAATAATACGGTTATGGCTCCGGTTAATTTTCTGATGCGATCCATCGATGGAAGCATCAAGTTTATCAAAGCGGACCAGCACCTTGATATCACCGTTGAAGAACCCGAAAAAATTGGCGAACGAATTCCCGAAGCAAAAAACCTTGAAACTGTTTTATCTCAAAAAGGTTATATTGTCCAGCAGGGATCGATAAATCTTGCGAATGCGATTGAATTCTGTTCCGCCGGTTATTCGCCCGACTGCAATGGGAACAATGCCAATTTTCCTTACTTGGTTATACAATCTCCGCCATGCCCTGCTATCCCCTTCGTATATTCGATACCTATTACCTTTAGTATGAGGCCGGACGAAGCTATCATCATCATCGGCAGGACGCCTCCGCAATGCGCCTATTTTAGTTATCGAAGCTACTTAATGAACCGGTATTACGAGGATGAATCCCCCCATCGGGTTAAATTGTATGCAAGCCTGGGGGACACAAAAAATCTTTACAACCTCAATGACGGAAGGACTACCAGTGAAGTTTTTCAACGATTTTTTTTATTGATTTCAACGGCAGATGCAAATATGGAAAAAGCCATACGTGA
The DNA here is from genome assembly GCA_016931775.1 of Candidatus Zhuqueibacterota bacterium. GTDB lineage: Bacteria > Zhuqueibacterota > Zhuqueibacteria > Residuimicrobiales > JAFGEC01 > JAFGEC01. Next base: position 37,491 of record JAFGEC010000184.1, read on the forward strand.
AGCAGGCATACAATCCGGAATCGATGAAAACAATATCTATATTGATGTCATTCCATCAGACATTGTCCGTATGGGCCTTGAAGAGAAAGCGGATTTAATCTCATTCCTTCATCGGGTTTCTCTTGTCTCCGAACCGAATCAAAAGGAACTTTATTTAACCAGTCCACCGCTGGAAGTATTGCGTCTTACACCCGAGGAACAACTCGAGCCTGATTATATACCCATGCCGAAATTACGTACCCGAGGTTCCGGCACAACCGAATTTTTTCTGAATGCCGGTTTTGAGCAACTTGTGCAGAAAATCATTCAAAAATACAGCTCAAAATACAGAGCTATTCAACTGCGATCATCGGTTTGGTTGATGGAGGGATTGGAAGCCATTCAGTCCAGAACAAATGTTATAGGAGAGACAAGGGATGCTCTCTATCTCCGTTCTGAAGAATTCGAATTTTTTAAGGATGACATAATTATTGTGTGCGGAGTGAACCACACGAAAACGAACAAGGCTATCTATTGCAATGTCAGTTGCTACGGAGCCGAAAAATACAACGGCCTTGGAGGAATCACAAACAGAGAGTATGCGGGCACGGCACATGAATATCTATCCGATTCCCTTTTGGCGGATTATTTTTATGTCTGGAAGTTTGCCCGTGACTCTCTTGATGCTTTTACATTTGTGGTTCCCCAAGATCCAAACCATACATTTACGGGAATTAATTATGGAGCCAAGTCCTTTATGGGATTCCGTGCTTATGTAGAACCCTCCACCAAAGTAGGGCCGGCTCCATGGGAAGTAATTATGGACCAAGCTATATTATTAAGACCACTCAATACAAATATTGAAGGGCATAAAAAAACCTTGCAGAATAATTGTCCCAATGTAACTGTTTTCCCGAATCCATTTAATTCGCGAACAAGCCTACAAATCACTTGCGACGTCCAATCGGATATCAAAATCACAGTTTTCAATCTTCAGGGAAAATTGGTTAAGGAATTGTACTCTGCAACCAGCTTTTTAGGAACCAAGGAAATTTTTTGGAACGGCAACGATTCCAATAATTTGCCGGTAAGTAGTGGTGTCTATTTTTTCAGATTGATCCATAAAAATCGGTATTCAAAAGAACAGGATATGATTGTAAGGAAGGTATTGCTCGTTCGCTAATCAACAGTACTCGCCATATGTATCCTTCATTTAAGGCAATCCGCATGAACTGTAAAAGCAGTAAATTATATTTTCGAAAATTGCCTCAAATCCGCATGGTTTTTATCATAATGTTCAAAATCTCTCTTTCTTCATTATACGCTCAAAGCGGACAAATTCTCAATGTGCACGATCCATGTGTGATCAAGTGTGGTGAATACTATTATATTTATTGCACCGGAAACAGAATTGACATGAGGAGATCGAAAGATTTATACAAATGGGATTTTATAGGATCGGTTTTTAAATCAATCCCGGCATGGGGCGTGCAGGAGGTTCCGGGCGTGAGTAATATCTGGGCGCCGGATATTTTCTATAATAACGGTACATATTACTTGTATTACTCACTTTCAACTTTCGGGAGCAACCGCTCGCGCATTGGTCTCGCGACAAATACGACACTCGATCCGAACGATCCCGGTTACAATTGGATTGATCAAGGCGAGGTTATTGAATCAAATCCAAACAGCAATAATTATAATGCCATCGATCCGAACGTCGTCATGGATACGGACGGGAGAATCTGGTTATCATTCGGCTCTTTCTGGTCAGGTATAAAATTAACCGAACTTGATAAAACCACCTTTAAGCTCAAGGAGGGTACCCGGATCTACTCCATTGCCGGGCGTAACGGAGGTGCCATAGAAGCCCCCTTTATCGTTTATAAAAATGGTTACTATTATCTTTTTGTCTCCTTTGACCTGTGCTGCAGAGGTATTAACAGCACTTATAAAATTATGGTCGGACGTGCGCAACGAATAATCGGGCCGTATTTTGATAAAAATTCGAAATCAATGTCGTCCGGAGGGGGAAGTTTGTTGCTCGCAGGAGATACACGCTGGCGCGGGACCGGCCATTGCGCGGTACTGATGCTGGAAAACGCCGACTGGCTTGTTTACCATGCTTATGACGCGAATAATAATGGCACGCCAACATTACGAATCAAGCGTCTTTTCTGGGAAAAGAACGGCTGGCCTGCTGTTGATGATAATGCCTTTGTTCTCGTTGAAGAATCAATGTCCCTGCCGGACAAATATTCACTATCGCAAAACTATCCCAATCCCTTTAATGGCCAGACCACAATCAGATACACTCTTGCCGGGCAGAGTTTTGTTTGTTTTGAAATATACGATATACGCGGTGTTCTGGTGGCCCGGTTGGTTCAAAAAAATCAAGATCCGGGAATCTATGAAAAACAATTTAATGTGGCAGAACTGACCAGTGGAATTTATTTTTACAAATTGAAAGCCGGGCAGTTTGAGCAGGTCAAAAAAATGGTCGTGATCAGGTAGTCTCATTATCAGGCCGGAATAATTGTGAAATAAAAAATTTTTAGGTTCATATGCAGTTTTGTATCTTGACTTTTTTTTATTCTTCTGTGATTCCTCGCGCAGAGAGCCGCCGGAACGCAGAGGAAGGCAAAAGTCAAGCACTTTGTAAAATTTTTAGTTTTTTCCATAATTCTACAAAAACCAAGCAGGAGGACCCAAAGCTTTAATCGAAATGATCTGTATAAAATCTCCGTACCTCTCCGGCTCTGCGCGAGGTTGAATGGAATTATACAGAAAAGTAAAAACCGAGGCGATTAGTTCGGTATATTTATAAAATCAAATAAAATTTCGGGGGATATCCTGAAAAGTAATATCTCAGTTATGGGTGGAAGGTGCGACGCACCAGCTTTCGACATCCTTACAAATATTAAAATCACAAAAATTTGGCAATAGGAGGTGCGTCGCACCTATCTATCTCTCCCACCCGTAACTGAGGTTTTACCCTGAAAATTTTTTCTACTTGATTTTTTCAATTTGAATATCTATGTTTTACGAGAAATTATAAAGACCGAACATTGTTGCAGGGAAAACACCAATTGATCATTTATTCACGCTCCCGTCGAGATCGCAACGACACCTGTTCTCCGGAACAGGGCAAAACCACAAATTGTCTTTTTCAAATGATCGGAAGGATCAATTTTCCATTTCTCTATATGAAAAGTAATTCTATATATCCCACTACAAAATTTTCCATGGCACTCTTTGAGACAGGATTATGAAACGTACTCTTGTTTTTTCTTCTATTGCTGCTTTATTCATTTTGAATTGTACCCGAGACAAGCTACCTGAAGACGTTATGTTCAAAGTCGGTAATCGCTACGTAACAGAAAAAGAATTTCAGTATCGAGCCCGATTTACAATACATCCCAATTTGCCCCATGCCAACCGGAACCTTGAAAACATTTTTCTGAACAATATGATCATGGAAAAAATAATTGCCGAAAAATTCGGCCGGAAGAGCGAGTTAAATCGCAATGAGGGATTTTTGGCCTATCTTCAGGGCAGAAAAGAACAGGCGATGCGTGAGGTTTTGTTCTACAAGAAAGCATTCGATATCGTCAAACTCGACAATGCTGAAATCCAAAAAACCATGAAATTATCACAACGGGAATACGATCTGGAATTTTTCAATATCTATAGCGATTCCACCGCAAAAAATCTCAAACGTCAAACCGAAGCTTCACCCCAATCAGCCTTGAAAATTTTCGACGGTATGGTTGAAGAGTATGGACGCCCAAGCTGGACAGCGAAATGGAAGGATCCCGACCATATCAATATCCATGAAGCCCTTTATTCCGCACCGCTCAAGGCGGACAGTATCATCGGACCTCTCAAGCTAGACGACGATCACTGGATTTTTATGAAAGTGGTAAACTGGCGCGATGAAGTAAATTTTGGCGGCGAGGAGCAGGAATTGCGACGGCAAGAAGTTATTGAAAAGCTGACCACAAATCGCGCGACACGCATTTGGAACGCATACACCCGGGATGTGATGAAAGGTAAAGAGATCGAATTCGACCGTGACATGTTTATTAAAATCGCCGACATATTCTGGGATATGCTTCGTACACAAGACCAGAAAAAAAACGACATGATGCGGCGGTTATATCAAATCGAGGACAGCACGCTGACAGCCTCCGACCTGCCGGTGGATGAGATGTTTTTGCAGCAGCAGTTCTTCACCATTGACGGCCTTGAATGGACAGTGGGTGATTTCCGCAGGGCATTGATGTCGCATCCGCTGGTATACCATAAACCGGCCGAAAATAAAAATTTATTCTATTTTGAATTCAGGCGAGCGATTGCCGCACTGGTTCGCGATACGTATTTAAACAAAGAAGCTTATGACATGGGACTGGATAAGGACAAAAGTGTTCAAAGAACAACGGAGATATGGTCCGATGCGCTGATAGCGACTTATGAACGCAACCGTTTGCTGAATGAATTGGGAAAATCGCTGCCCGATACCACTGATCCATCCAGAAAAATAAAGCTGAAAAAAATGCTTGAGGAAGAGCTTGCCGATCTTAAAAAGGAATATGACTCTAAAATCAGAGTAGACATGGACAAGTTTAATCAAACTGAAATCAATAAAACGCAGTTATTTGTCACGCAGCAGCAATTACCTTATCCGGTGGTGGTTCCCGGCTGGCCCATGTTCACCAATAGCAATACTATTGAATATTTACCGATTGAACCACGCAAATAGACATAAAATTCATTTTTCGTGACATTTTAATGAATTTTTTCTTGACATTTTGATAATCTTGTGATAATATAAATAATTGTATAAAGTAGTTTTTTTTTAGGAAAAAAAGAATTATCTTTACAATATTTTCTCATTAAACATGGGAGTGCATGATATGAAGCGACGATTACAAATTCTCTTCATTCTGCTGGGTGTCCTTTTTACCGTTTCGAACGGACTCTATGCAGGTACAACAGGTAAAATCGCCGGAAAAATTACGGATGCGGAAACCAACGAGCCGCTCCCCGGCGTTAACGTCATTGTCGAAGGCACGCAAACGGGCGCTGCTACCGATCTTCAGGGAAATTATCAAATCCTTAACCTGCCGCCACGGACGTACACCCTTATTGTCTCTATGATAGGGTACACCAACCAACGAATTGAAAATGTGCAGGTCAGAATCGATTTAACGACAACACAGAACATCAAATTAAGCCAGACAGTTTTAGAAAGCGGTGAAGAAGTGACCATCGTTGCCGAGCGGCCGCTCGTTCAGATGGACATGACGGGTTCGCTTTCAACCGTCAGCGCCGAG
>JAFGEC010000185.1 GCA_016931775.1 Candidatus Zhuqueibacterota bacterium
ATCTCCGTTTTGGGTGGGTTAGATATTCAAAATATAGGCTAAATATCATGCAACGATGCGTCGCACCTATAAAAGTCCCCCCCTGTTACTCACATATTACTCCAACGCCGGATTAAAATCAACCGGCAGACGGAAAATCCGAAAGCCGGTGTTTGTTCCAGTGAAGATTAGATCCGGCAGTAAAGGGCTCTTATTTCTGCAACCTGAGTGACCTTTACAGATAAAAGCGAACGTAAACCTTTCCCTGAGTATATATATCGGAAGCCGAACTTTCACTTTTACTATCAGCGCCCTGTCCACCGCCTGAATAGGTACTTTCATGTTTCGAACTTGAATACAGCAATTGAACCTCTCCGCCCAAACTGAACCCTTTACCGATGAAAAACTCACCACCGAGTGTGGGTATGATGACGTATCCGGAAGAAGTGTTTTCAAACTCGCTTCCGCCGCTACCACCAGTTGGTTTTTCGGTTTCTGTCGAACTCTGATAGCCTACACGCGCACCATAATAAACCACGAGTTTTCCGGCCTGGTTCAGTTTAAAAAAACCGACGGACAACATCCACATTGTGTAATCGGTTTCTTCGTCGATGCCGGCAGAGGAAGCCTCGTCCTTACTTGAGGATTTACGCAGGGTAAGTCCCGGTTCGATCCGAAATGTCGGTGCCGCGTTATAGCAGAGTAAAATATGACTCCCGCTCATATAACTGGCGATATCCGCAACCTCGATACCGATACCGAATTTGGGCGGTTGAGTTTCCTGCTCTTGAGCCAATCCTATACCCAGTTGAGTGAACAAAAAAACGGAGCATACTGCAAGGATGAAACGTTTCATTGCTACCTCCTGTCATTTTGTTGTACGATTAAACGAGAAGACCACTTTTAAGATACAATTCCGTTTAAGCATCCTTTTCATATAAATCCCTCACGCAGATTCCTGAAAAAACCGTTGTGCCCCCTTCACAGAAATATAATCCAAAAGTCGCTAATTGCAAGTAATTTATCACACATCGTCAATTATTCTTTCACTATTTTAACAAAAGACAGCGTTTCATTTGCGTTCCGCCGCTAGCCGTATTGACACGATAAAAATATATGCCGCTGGCAAGTGAATGGGCGTCAAATTGATAACTATGCATACCGGAAGAAAGCAATCCAAGGTTGTCTTCGCTAACGATTCCACCGTTAACATTTACTATTTGCACGGTTACCGCATCTGATTCCGGTAGATAAAAATTGAACGTCGTGGAGGGATTAAATGGATTGGGATAATTCTGCTCCAATGTAAAGCCATCAGGTACCTGTTCGAGTTTTTGTTGTACGGCATTATCCTCCAAAGGAATCTCCCCCACATAAATCCGGTCCAGCCAGACATAAGCATCCACATTTTGACCGACAAAAATCTTTAAATTGGCTGTTTCGTCGGTATAATCCGAAATAAAATTGTACTGAATCCGCTGATTAAAATCATACAGTACGGTATCGACCTGGAGGTATTTCGTATAAGGATCTTGTGCAAGTTCCCACACAAAAGTGAGAATCAATTCCTCCGGTCCCTCCCATGCAATGAGAAAATCGATAAAATACTCAATCCCCTCCCAGATAGGAACTGTTTGATAGGTTTGCAAATACCAGACTTCCGTTCCGCCATTAATAATATCCCACCGAACCGAATAAACGCCGGAGAGCATGCCGGTATCGTCCAACTCGTAAACAGCGTCGGCATCTGCGCCGCCATCCCAGAATGTCCAACCATCCAGACCGTTGTCAAATTCCCAATTGGTGAACATGTTGTCTTCTTGAGCAAGGGCGTTGAAACATACAAAAAATACTCCAACAAGGCCAACTGTAAATAATTTTCTTCTGTTTTTCATTTTTTTCTCCCTTTGAAATTGACTTTTGAACGAATGAATTTGTAGAATTCTAGAAATTTGATCGTAACGACCTTTTACGTGACGATTTCCCCGGCGATGATGACCGCTGGAACACCAGCGGAAACTCCTCTCATGCAGGAAATGTGAATTCGTACTTTTTCCCTCGTATCGCAATTCCTCATTGTATTATTTAACAAATTTGTACAAAACAATCAAATAAAAAAATTCTTTTTAGGCAAAAATATTTTGATCTTTATATTTTTATCATTGGTTCCCCAAAAACTAAAATTCACTTCATCTCCGCAGTGGGAAAATGCGCCGATTGCGCATGAGCCTGTTGCATAATTTCCTTTATCCTGTTCACAACCTCCGGATGTCTTGCTCCACACTCCTCTGACTCGGTGGGATATGCCCCAAGATCATATAATTCGAACCGGCCAGGTCCTTCCGCATTAAAAAAGTACAATCCCTTCCAATCACCCATTCGCACGGCCATATAGGGCGGCTTCCACCAATAAAATTCCCAGTACAGATATTCATGCTGTTCCTGTGATTCGCCCATCAATGCAGGCAAGTACGACAGCCCGTCGATGTTCTCCGGCTTTTGAATACCGGCCAGGTCACAGGCCGTCGGCAAAAAATCCCAGAAAGCGGACACATGATCGGTGATTGTATTTGCTTTAATTTTACCCGGCCATCGTACGATCATGGGCACACGAATACCTCCCTCATACAGATCCTGTTTATATCCGCGTAAGGCGCCGTTACTTCTGAAAAGCGGATTGGCGACGCCGCCGTTATCGCTGGTAAAAAAGATAACCGTTCGATCGTCCAGGTCCAATTCCTTTAACCGCTGAATTAATGTACCCACATACCCATCCAGCCGGGTGATCATGGCAGCGTAACGTTTGTTGTCATCGTTCCAATTCTCCCCGGCATAAGGCTCCATCGAGGGTGCTTCATACTTTTCTCCGTCCGGTGCTTCGCCGTTGTTATGCGGTATTGTGACGGGCAGGTAAGCAAAAAAAGGATTCCGGCTGTTGTTTTTTATAAAATCCAGGCAGGCATTAAAGATCAGATCATTAGAATATTCGACTTTTTCGGCGGCATAACTGCCCAATCCTCTGGTCCAGTGATCCTTCGGCATATAGATGACCCGGTTTTGCAGCATAACCTTTTGGCCGTTATGATATAAATATTCCGGAAAAGAATTATGCGCGTGTACCTGGCAGTAATAGCCGTAAAATTCATCAAATCCGTGGTTTTGCGGATTACCGGTATTGTTTTGCACACCCAAACCCCATTTGCCGAAAATACCGGTCCGGTACCCGGCGGATTGTAACAGGGATGCAACGGTGGCTGTTTTTTCCGGTAGCGGCAATTGGCCGTAAGGCTCGCTCTCCTGATTGCCCCTTACATAGGCATGACCAGTGTGCAAACCGGTCATTAATACGCAACGGGAAGGTGCACACACACTGGATCCTGCGTAGTGCTGGGTGCATTTTATGCCTTCTGCTGCCATTCGGTCGATATTCGGTGTTTTGATATTTTTTTGGCCGTAGCAACCAAGATCACCATAACCCAGATCATCGGCTATGATATAGATGATATTGGGCCTGGTTTTTCCCGAACAGGAAGAATAAAAAAACGTTAATCCGACAGTTGCCGACGCCTTTAAAAATTGCCGCCGATTGGTATTTGACGGTATCATAGGAACCTCGATTTAAACAAAAATAAAATACCATATTTATAGTTTTAAATGTATAAAAAAATTGAAAATAATCAAAAAATCATTTTTCATTTGCTTTCCCGGCATTTTTGTTTTACCTTTTTAACAAAAGAATCATTATGGGAGCATAATGCAGAAAAAAGGGGAAAAAACATTTATCAGGATTCTAGGTGCACTTGTTGGTGTGGTACTGTCGGTCATCTACCTCCTGAACCTGTCAATGGGATTGGTTGAGATACCCGACAATCTGCCTTTTGTGGGCAACGTGGATGAATTTGTCGCCAGCGGTATTCTGATAGCATCATTACGCTACCTGGGTCTGGATCTGACACGGTTTGGACGTTCGAAAAAAAAAGAATCATGACGGCAGAACCGCAGAAAAATCCAGAACAAAAAGTAAAATCCGCCACAAGAGGACACGCCGTTGTGCGAATCGTTTGGGCGTTGGTGACGGCATTTATATTTTTTCTCGGATACAGTTTTTTCATCCGCAGTTGCGAACCACCGCTTGTGATAAAAAATCTGACTGAAAAAGACATCACTTATATCGTCGAGCAGCAGTCTAAAGTTTTGGAATTGGTGCTGGTGAAAAGAACCATCACCGGCACGGTCGCCAAAGATTACACCAAAGACTTTCATTTCAATATACCTATTCGTGGCGAAAAAGTTTTCGAATTTTCTGCTCACGCTGAAGTCAAATGTCCGGTAACCTACGCCTATTACGCGGACTTGGCGGCGGAATGGAAAATAACCGCCAGAAACGGGATCGTTCGTGTACAGGCACCGCCGATCCAGGTGGGTAAACCGCAAATTGATACAGCCGAAATGCAAGAGTATTTTCAGGGTTCTACTTTGATTTTCAACAAACAGGAGATATTGGCAGAGGTAAGAAAAAGTGTAACGCCGGGATTGACGGAACTGGGCGAACGCCATAAAAAAATCGCTTACATTCGTGAGGATTGCCGCCGTCAATTAGCCGGATTTATCCGTACCTGGGCGATGAATCATGTAAAAGTCGAGGAGGTGATTGTCAGATTTGCCGACGATCCTGATATTCAGGAGCAACCCGGTATCCTGGAACGCGATGAAAGTGACCTTGAGATTCGCGTGATGATTGAATAGACTCTGTATATTCGCACCAACTTGAATTTATTCCAACACCCGGGGTTTAATTCTATGACTCAAAGTCTTCCGGAAACAAATACGGATTAATATCATCTTTTTTATAGATGGTTTCGAGATAATGTTTATATGTTAAGAACTATTTACGTGCCTCCTCTATATAGATATGACATGAAAAGGGTAAAACGTTACAAACTTTTTCAAAAATGAATATATTTAAAGAAAAAAAACGATGCTCTTTTTAGATAAAACTCCCGTGGAGTCTGCTTCTATTCCATTCCCCACCCATAACACTCGATACTGCACGCCAGATCGCCTGCCAGGTCCTCACAGCCCAGGTCAAAATGCTCGGATATCCCCACCCACGGTCCCTTACCCTTGTTGGCTTCCACAGCACCGGCACAGTCCGCATCTCCGCAGGTTATCTGCGGCTCCGGGCCACCGGTCTCTTCAACCACCATCCAGTTGTTCAGTGTCTGACAAAAGTGCATGATATGTGCTTTGGCCTCCTGGCAGCGGGCATACAGTTCCTCCGGATCGCAATCCTTTTTGTCCGGTTTATCCGGCGGCTTACAATCACTCAGACACTTGATCCGGACGATAAAAAACTCCATATGTTCGTCATCTTCCTCAGTCCAGATGAGGTTACGATCAGTCGCTTCTCCTCGGTAATATAAATCTTTGAACGCCGGCGTTGCCCACTGTGGATATGTCGAGCCAGTCTCCTTGTCGGTACATGTATATTCAAAACCACAGCCGGGTGAATTGTATAAATATTCATCAACTCCCTCCCACCAAGGTGTGATGCTTACACGAAATCCATTTTGCATCCAGTTTCCTCGGTCGTAATACGTTCCTGGGTTTGGATCCGGTATGCCCCCGGCATCCTCGTCATACCAATATTCCCCGATAATTTTCATCAATCCAAAAGTCTCACAGGAACCGGTCTTTGCCGCACAGACGCGAGATTCGTTTTCATCGCGCCGGTGGTAATAGTCAACCACTGCGGAAAGGTCGATTTGTTCAATTTCGTACTTTCCATCCTTACCGGGTCGATCGGCAATCCGGAAGGTTCCGGAATAACGGCAGCGGCTGGGACCGTCACAATAAAGGGCAGGGGCATGAACTCCAGGTTGGTATGTCGCAGCCACATCAGCATCGATGCTCCAGACAGTCCCTGCGTAGCTCCAGCTCGTTTTATTATCACCGTCTTGATATGAAGTACTTGATTTATTTTCCGAATCGTTCTTGCATGAAAGAGGTAATAAAAAGAAAATTACGATAAAAAGCCGATGATATTTCATAAAATTTCCTCCAAAAATGCACGGCCGCAGGAATTTCCACTTATTCTTTTGGCTAAAGAACCAAAAGACTTTTTGGCTTCGCAAATGAGTAGTAAGTGAAAACAAGACGAAACGGTTATTTCATGTATTAAAATAATCAAAATTCCAGGATAAATATTCAGCCCGTCATCCGATTTTTGATTCCGAGCCGAATTCCGCATATCATTAATTTGAAAAAATTTTTGTCAACCGGCATCACTTGATTTTTTGCACGATCTTGCCGCTGTCCTTGTCCTTAAGTATCAACTTTACACGGCCGTCCGGCATGACCTCTTCCTTTACGAGTAAATATTTACCGTCAATCAATTCAGCTGATTTTTCAATCATGGAAAGTTCCTTACCCCGCCAGATATCGAGTTTTATCGGTTCCCATTGTTTCGTTGCAGCGGATTTATAACACGCATCGATAATCGCATTGACGACATATCCGTCGTAAAATGTTTCCATGGGTTCGGTCTTTTTTTCCAAGGCATCAAAGACATCGACGAACATATGCCTGTATCCTAATTCCTGAACTTCATCTCCCACAGGAAAAAGCCATCCGGTATCCCCTTCGGCTTTTTCCGCCACATACCCCCCCTGACCGACCGACGAAAACATCTGAAAGCCGGTACGCAAAAAATGATCCAGCCAGATTGTGCCTTCCGTACCGGCCACCTCGTCACGTAAATCCATTCCACCGCGAAACGCCCAGCTGACTTCAAACTGTCCCATGGAACCGTTCTCAAACCGGATCAGTCCGATACCATGATCCTCGGCATCTATTTGATGAACCAGCGTATCGGCCCAACACATAACCTCGACCGGTTTGATCTCTTTGCCTATGAAATTCCGGATTATCTCTACACAATGACAACCCATATCGATTATCGCCCCGCCACCGGCCATTTCCTTATCCCAAAACCAGGCACTATGGGGTCCGGGATGTGTTTCGCGTGAGCGGACCCACAAGATTCTTCCAAGCGCTCCGTTCTTCACCGAATCCAACGATTTCAGTGTTTTGGGAGTATAAACCAAATCCTCAAGGTAACCGCTGAAAACACCGGCTTTTTCCACCGCTTGCAACATCTCTCTGGCTTCGGCAGCGTTTCTCCCCAACGGCTTTGTACACAGGACAGCTTTCCCGGCCTGCGCTGCCTTTACCACAGCCTCTTTATGCAGGTGATTTGGAATACCGATAATCACGACATCTGAATCCGGATCGTTTAACGCCTCATCCAAATCGGTACTGTATTTCGGAATATTCCATTCACCGGCAAATTTTTCGGCACGTTCCTTCGATCTGGAAAAAATATTCACCACGCGATCCCGGCCCCGTTGGCTGTGGATGGTCATCGTATAAAACATACCAATCAGTCCGGTTCCAAGCATGGTAATTTTATGCCCGTCTGTCATATATTCACCTCCATCTTTCATTCACTGCTAAAGACCTGGGTTACGACAAAATATGCCATATCGTAAAAATTACTTTCATAAAAAAAAGCGGCCCCGGTGCCCAGGAACGTAAATCGGGGATCGAGTATATTCTCGCGATGTCCTTTCGAGTCCATCAATTCATCAACGACAACAATAGCGAGGTCGAGATATGTTCGATTTTTCAATGGCTGTCCATTGGGCGTATAACTAAAATATCCACCGTTTTGAGGCGGTGTATAAACAGGACGTCCCGACTGGTATTCCAGGCCACTGACATTGGCGATATTCTCCCCCAAAATTGAAAAATCGATGTCTGAAAGTGCTGCCCTGTCGCGAACCGTTGTTTTGTTTGCGACGGGACTAATATGGGAGAAAAAATCATACTGTACCATGTCTTTGCTGTGCTCAAAAGCCACCTGTTCCAATGCCGGTAAATGCTGTAGGGAAGGAAGGTTGTAACGATTTCTGGCCAGATTTGTCTGATAAAAGATTGCCGCATGTAACAATTTATAATCGATATTATTGAAATCAATACGTTGTCGTGCTGCAGCAAAGCCGGAGAATGTTCTGAAATTATACCTGGCGTAGTCATTTACAGACCAATTGAATTCTCTTCCGCAAAAAGAATAGACTGCACATATAATAATGACCCAAAAAATCAAATAGCACTGTCTAAACGACACCAGGTTCCTCCAGTGATTCGGATTCGTATGATAGTAAAATATAATTTCAACGAAAAAAAACAACACATTTTTGCATTAAAAGATATTAAATGAGTAACAAGGGGAATGGAAAGCGTAGCTTTTTTTGTCATTTTCCATATATTTTTGCACGATTTTTCAATTTTCTTCTTGCATTAAAGTTTGCAACTGCTGCTTTAATAACATTGTCCTCCGTTACTCACATATTACATTATGAGAATTACCCGGAAGCAAGTGACGTTTTACAATTATGCACTCCCTTGTTTCGACGTGAGACATGATAAATTATTATTGAAAAATATTCATAAAGTACACCAATTTCAAAATTGACATCACTCTTAAAACAAATAAAAACAACACTGATTCATGATCACCCCAAAACCGAAAATCCGCTATAATGGTACAAAGTTTGCAAAATAAAATTGCTTATCGTATATTGTCACGATCTGAATGACGAAATCGACTCCTAATCCGATGATGAAAAACGGTCGGATTCGATATATCTATTTTACCCGTAAACCGGATTTGCGATAAAAAAATGATTCGAATGAAAGGAAGCCGGGCTACCCTATGTTCCGGTGATTGGAAAAGCAGAGGAACTCGCATGAAGCAAATTATGGTATTTTTAACCATGTCGCATGCGGTATTTGCTGTTGATATAAAAGATATCGAGGTATTCCCAGAAAAAATACTGGACACAAGCGGTTACAGTGCCGACGTTTACGTTCATCCGTTGGACGGATCAATCCATTTTATCTGGGTTTCAGATGGAGATTTAAAATACGTGGTTCGGTCTCCTCAGGGCGAATGGAACGACGCTGAGATATGTCCTGATGCCGGTGAAGAAATTTTTGGCACCGATGAAGGCGGCTGGCCCCGGCATTGTGCCTCCCTAACTATCGACACCGATGGCAATAGTCATATTGTTTTCACAACCCGATCCAACCGAGTTTATTATTTACATGGATCACCCGGTGCCTGGAATACGCCGTTGGTTGTTGCCGACCAGTCACCTGCTATAATGCCGGGCATCGTAAAATCCGGCAACAGATTATTCATTGTGTGGGAGGACGGCGAGGCCGACAACATTAATTTGCTGATATTCCAAAACGGCGCCTGGGGGAATCCGATTATAATGGCACGGGGGGAATATCCGTCACTGGCGACCGGACCGGAAGGAACCGTCTACTTTTTAACCCGTTCCAGGACATTGATACGTAACGCCATTTTCGCCTATCTGCTTCCCGGATCAACATCGTGGAAATATATAGATGGTGCCACGGATGCACCGGACCGGCTCGGATCGGGCCCCAAACTGACCGTTGCAAACGGTAAATTGTACATGGGCTGGTCCAACAGTATCGGTATTGACGGTCCCAATAAATCACAACTCTATTGTGCGGTGGCCGATGAGCCTGGGAACAAGTGGACCACCAGACTGGATAATGAAATGGTTATCAGTGAGAGCACGGGAGATCCGCATCCCCGTGTTGAAATCTTTCACGACGGCAGCTTATTGTTCCTGAACGGTAACCGAAGAGGCCGTCTGCGCATTCATGACGGTTCACAATGGAGTACATCACGCATTGTGGCACCGTGGGATGGCGTCATCCCTGAATGCGCACGTGAAGGAAGAACCATTTGGGTCGTTCTGTCATCCGTCATCGGAATGAACAAAAAGGTATCGGCTTACGGCATCCGCGCGCCCGAACCCGACGCCGTCGACCAGCTTTCCGTCAATGCGAAGATATTATCCTCCGGTGGATTCGGCGGACAGGCAGTAATGGATCCACTGGACGGCTCGATTCATTGCGCCTGGTTTCAAGATGACGGCATCTGGTATACACGCCGCAATTCAAATGGGATATGGCAATCCACTGAAAAAATATTTCATCAAGACGTGAGATTATCCGTTCGCCATTCCAACATCATGCATAGTCTAGGATTGGATATCAACCGTGAGGGCCGTCTGGCGATTATTTGTACAAACGGCATTGGTGGGCTGAGCTGGATTTCCGGCCAAACCGGTGACTGGTCTGGTGCATTACCCATTCCCGGTATAAAAAATGCCGTTTCTCCCGTTGTCATCATGCAAAAAACCGCTATGATTGCTGTATGGTCGGATACGACAACCGGGACAATAAAAACAATCGAGTATAAAAATAATTGGGGACAGCCCAATACGGTCGCAGAGGGCAGTTCCCCCCGTTTGTCCAAGGGACAAAGCGGCCTTGTGTATCTAACATATCGGAGCAACGACGACCGTAAAAATTTTGCACTGACGAGCAAAATACCATTATACACCCCATGGTCGCCCCCCCTCCTTTTAACCGATGCGGAGCACACATCGGGACAAACGGCAGGCCTCTTTGTGGAAAACGGCAGGATTTATCTGGCCTGGAGCAACAATACGGATCAGCGGGGTGACTGGCAATCGCAGCTATTCTGTGCATCGGCAGACGAACCCGGTGATAATCTGCAGTCCCGAACGGGCAGCCGTTACGACCAGACGGGAATCATTTTTATGAATGAAGCTGCCGATCCACAACCGGCTGTGGGGATTTACAACAATGGTGATCTGCTTCTTCTTAACGGGCAGACGGCACCCAACAGCATTTCCCTGGGAGATGGTACAAACTGGACGAAAGCACGCGGTGCGCCATGGATAAACGGTGTACCCCATACAATGAGCGACGGCCGGTGCGTTTGGATTTTTGTTTCTCCAAAATTTACCGAGCCCGGACAGGTCACGATGACCGCGGTGGAACATCCCACAGCTTTAAAAAAAGACTTTGAAAACGGTTGGCCGTTGATTGTCTCCACCCCTGACACATTTGCCGTTCTGGGTGCAAACTGGACTTATGACTGCCGGGCATCGGACGAAAATAATGACCCGCTGACCTACTCCCTGTTACACTATCCGCAGGGTATGACCATAAATCCGTCTACCGGTGCCGTATTATGGATACCTGACGAGAGCGCAATGGTGGATATCTGGCAACAGGGGAACGGCGTTCACCTGGTGGGAATCGAGGTTCGCGATAACCGTAACGGGCATGATGAACAATTTTTTTGGTTGCGTGTTTCTGATCAGCAAAACCGCCCCCCCTACTTTAATTCAATTCCGATAACCAGCTGTTTTGCCGATTCCCTTTATCAGTACCAGAGCAGTGCCGCCGATCCCGACGATGATCCTCTTGTCTATTCTCTCCAGCAATCTCCTGCTGGAATGACAGTAGACGCCGGCTCAGGTTTGGTGAGCTGGTTACCCGGCCGGGATCAGGTGGGAACCCATCCCGTTGTTTTGAGCGTTCAGGATACCAATGAGGAAACAGCCCGACAGGAATACATACTGACAGTCCTGCAGCCCATTGTATCATCTCCCGCAGCAGAATTCAGCGCCGAACCGACAAACGGGCCGGTGCCTCTCACAGTAGAATTTAAAGACCATTCCACAGGCGAAGTCAATTCCCATTTGTGGCAGTTTGGGGACGGTCAAACAAGTGTCGAAGTCAGTCCCGTTCACGTGTATACAACCGCTGGCGAATATACCGTTACACTTCAGGTGACCGGTCCCGGCGGAACCGACCAGGAGATCAAGCCGGGTTATATCCATGTCTACGTCTACGATCCTCAACCGGTGGCCGAATTCGGCGCCTTTCCGGCCATCGGACCTGCTCCTCTCGCCGTTCAATTCAGCGATTCTTCCACGGGAAATATCACTTCATGGTCATGGACTTTCGGAGATGATTCGCAAAGCACGGAAAAGGCACCTTTTCATGTCTACACAACAACAGGAGAATACGACGTCACTCTGACCGTCGCCGGTCCCGGCGGTGAGGACAGCAAAACGCGGACAAAATACATCGTTGTTACCGAACCGGCGCCGATAGCAGGATTTTTTGCATCCCCCCGGCAGGGTATGATGCCTTTGACGGTACAATTCACAGATACATCCATTGGTGAGATCACCTCACGGCGCTGGAATTTTGGGGACGGCGAATTTTCCGAAGCCCTTCATCCCCTCCACACTTTTACCAACAGCGGACGGTTTGATGTTTCTCTGGAAATATCCGGTCCCGGAGGAACGGACCAAATTGTCAAGCCGGGATACATTCAGGTGTTCGAAAATCCGACACCCCATGCGGCTTTTTCCGCAGTACCGAAGTCCGGTGAATGGCCGCTCCGAGTCCAATTTTCCGATTCTTCAACCGGTGACATTACCACATGGTTCTGGGATTTCGGCGACAGCGCAGCCTCTTTATTGCAGAATCCCTTACATATTTACAAAAAAACCGGCCGTTACGCGGTACGATTAACGGTTAGGGGCCCCGGCGGTGGTGATTCTGTTGAAAAAAAAGATTATATCGTGGTAACGGATCCGATTTTACAAGCCGGATTTACAGCACAACCATTATCCGGCGTTATGCCGCTGAGCGTTCAATTTACCGATACGTCCCGAGGCCCTGCGGAGAATTGGTTGTGGCGGTTTGGTGATGGTGAAGCCAGCTATGAAAAAAATCCAATGCATATTTTCAAAGACCACGGTCTTTTTTCAATAACTCTGGTGGTGGAAAGTTACGCAGGTATTGATTCATTAACGAAAAAAGATTATATTCATGTTACGCCGGCTATTCCCGAAGCCTATTTTTCTGCCGAACCCCTAATAGGTCATGTCCCGTTAACGGTTCAATTTCAGGATTCATCCAAAGGTTTGATCGAATTTTGGCAGTGGGATTTTGGTGACAGCACGAAAAGTAACGTTCAAAATCCGGGTCATACATATATTCTTCCGGGTTTATATTCAATACGATTGACTGTTTCCGGCCCGGGGGGAAAAGACACTTTTATTCGTCCGGGGTATATACGTGTGGATTTACCATCCGGCGCAGGCCGACACTCGGCCCGACCAACGGTATTTTTACTCGAACAAAACTATCCCAATCCGTTTAATGGTGTAACAACCATTCAATATCAATTGGCCGAGCCGACTGCATTGTCTTTGGAAATTTTCGATATAAGCGGGAAAAAGATAAAAACACTGTTTTCCGGTATTCAGGAAACCGGCACTCACAAGACGGAATGGGATGTCACTACCGATAACGGAGAATCGGCCGCATCAGGCATCTATTTAATAAGAATGACTTTTGGAACACGAACAATAATCAAAAAAATGGTATTTACAAAGTAACGTAAACGGAATAATTGCCGTTTATCCTCTTAAAGAATAACTATATTTAGTGTGGAGGCTGTATGTCAATTTTTTTCCAAAATCGTCACCTGCAAAATCCGGCTCGATCCTTAATCTGGGTATTTATCGGGTGTATATTCATCATCATGTCGGCTGTAAAAACAGTATTTCCGGTTGACGTTGACGATTTGGAAATTATTCCCAAAAAAGTGCTGGATCAGGGCGGCATCAGCGCCGATATAGCACTGAATCCTGTTGACGGCTCCGTCCATGTGGCATGGGTTAAAAACGGGGATATTAAATATGCGTTTCGCAATCCGGCCGGTGGCTGGAGTTCGATAGAGTTTATTCCGGATGCCGGATTGGAAGTGTTCGGTACAGACGAACTCGATTCTTTGGGAGGCGACCGCCCGCGCAAATGTCTGGGTATCACGGTGGACGATCAGGGCAATTCCCATCTTATTTTCGGAACACGCAATCAAGGTATCCACCACATTCAGGGTACACCGGGCAACTGGGGAGCGCCCGTAAAAACCCATAATGGTATTTCGATCTATAACGACATTGTTGTCGCGGACGGTAAACGAGTGACGGTATGGGAAGATGGGATTAAAGATCAAATATATACCCAAATCTATCAAAACGGCAAATGGGAAGGTGCGATTTCAATGGGCAGGGGTGAGTATCCGTCGATTTATGCTGACGGAAATACCATTTATTTTCTCACCCGCAACAGAAAGACACCACGCAACGCGACGATTGCGTATATGCAGCCGGGTACGACGACATGGAATTTCACCTATGAGATAGCCGATCCGGATGACAGGCTGGGTGAAGGTCCTCAATTGGCGTTCGGTCAGAATACAATCTATATGGCGTGGTCCAACTCCGAACCAGTGGATATCTTGAAAAAAGCCCAGTTGTATTGTGCCGTTGCAAACAAGCCGGGAACACAATGGCAGACAAAAATGGGCAGCAGTGATCCATTATGGTACGAGGACACTGCGGCACCCCACCCGCGCGCGGCCGTATTGAATGACGGATCGGTGCTCTATTTTAACGGACGCCGGCGTTACCGGCAATTTTTGGTATACAATGAAGCCGGGTGGAGCCATCCGCGGGAGGCACCGTGGAATTCCGGTATCGCCCAGGTTGCCAGTGACGGTTTCTCAACATGGATTGTCATTTCTCCTTATGATTATAATAAAGAATTTGAGGTATCGGTCACGGGTATCTCGGCCCCCAAACCGGATCACTCGGATGAATTGATCATCGGTGACAAAACCGTTGTTGTAACATCCGGTTTTAGCGGTGAAATTGCACTTCATCCTCTGGACGGCTCCCTGCACTGTGCCTGGGTGAGCGCCGGGAATATTAAATACAAAGTGCGAGATATCTCGGGCAGTTGGAGCAGTGTATCCACTCTACCCGATGCAGGCCAAAGAGCCGAAGGCTTGGACGAAGGGGGTTTTACACGTAAATGTTTGGCATTTGACATCGATCCGGAAGGTCAGACACACTATATTTTTACCGCTGCAAACGGAAACGTTTACTACGGACATGGTACACCGGGTAACTGGACGCCTCCCATCGTCATTGCCTCAGGCACTTCCAATTCCGCATACCCGGATGTGGTTGCCCGTAATGACGGTCTGTATTGTACCTTTGAAGCAGCTGTAGCCGGTGATATTTATTTTCTGGAAATGAAAAACGATACCTGGACAAAAGAAAAAATAGGTCCCGGAGGATTGCCCTCCATTTGCAACGGCCATAACGGTAGAATTTATTTGCTTTATCAGGAAAATACCGGCTCGAGAAATGTCCATTTCCTGCACAAAGTACCCGGTTTCACCGGCTGGCAGAGCAGCAACGGCATTCTCGATCCTGCCAACTCTGTCGGTTGGAGACCGGGGATGGCCGTAGGAAATGATAAAATATATCTTGCATGGAATAATGATAAGGACGTATCCGGTGATTTTAAATCAGAGATGTTTTGTGCTGCCGCGGATGAACCGGGCGATTGGTGGACGACACGTTTGGGCCAGGTCGAACCGCTGTATTATGAAAACACCGGCGATCCTTTTCCCCGTGTTTGCGTCTATTCAGACACCCGGGTCCTTTATCTGAACGGCAGGCGGTCGGCCTCTCGAATCACTTTTTGGAACGGAATCGAGTGGAGCAAAACGCGCAGCGGGCCGTGGGCAGACGTCGCTCCGGATGTCAAATCGGATGGCCGGACCGCATGGATTTTTGCCAGTTCGAGCTATGATCCCGGCAGTGAGGTATCGATTACAGCCATTGAAAATCCCAATGCTGAAAAAAATGACCTGTATGACCAGTGGCCGGTTTTCACTACCTCGCCACCACAGACCGCTGTTGCCAATCAGACCTGGATTTATAACTGCCACGCAACGGATCCCGGACAGGACAATCTGACGTACGCTCTGGTACAGGCGCCACAGGGCATGAGCATAAACGGCACCACAGGCCGGATAGAATGGATTCCCGGTGATGCCGACCGGCACGCCGATATTTGGAACCAGGGCGAAGGTGTCCATCTGGTCGGCATCAAAGTCAAGGATGATCATGGCGGATTCAAAACCCAGTACTTTTGGCTCCAGGTTGTTGAGAATTCAACCAACAATCCACCGCAGATCACATCGACACCGGTCACCCAGGTACAGGAAGGATCGATTTACAGCTATCTGGTAGCCGCAACAGACACTGATTTCGACCCCCTGACGTTTTCCCTGACCCAGGCTCCGCCGAATATGACCATTGGTGCCGCTTCGGGAAACATCAACTGGGCGACAACTGTTGCCGATGTGGGCATCCATCCGGTGACTGTTGTTGTTTCCGATGGCCGTGGCGGGACGGATTCTCAAAATTTTTCCGTTGAAGTCATCGCAATCGTGATACCTGCGCCGGTTGCCGATTTCACAGCGAACCGGACCAGCGGAGTCGTCCCGCTTACCGTTCAATTCTCCGACAAATCGACCGGAGAAATTACCGATTATGAATGGGATTTTGGGGACGGCAGTACAAGTCAAATCACCAATCCTTCACATCAATATCAAACACCAGGCTTGTACACCGTCAGTCTGACCGTGACCGGACCCGGCGGTACCGATCAGGAAATCAAACAGGAATATATACAGGTGAACGACATCGTTCCGACTGCAGATTTTACCGCGACTCCGTTGCAGGGAATTGTGCCGTTGTCCGTACAATTCACCGATCAATCAACTGGAAATATTACCACCTATTCGTGGAACTTCGGCGATGGCGGGACAAGTACGGCGCAAAATCCCCGGCACACTTTTAATGCAACCGGCGAATACACCGTGAGCCTGCAGGTAAACGGACCCGGCGGAACGGATAGTGAAACGAAAGAAAATTATATCAAAGTTCGGGAAGCACCTCCTGTTGCTCAGTTCGGAGCGGAACCTCGCAGCGGTGATTTGCCTCTCACCGTTCAATTCAGCGATTCTTCCAGCGGATTAATCACCGGCTGGCTGTGGAATTTTGGAGACGGCCAGACCAGTACGCTGCAAAATCCACAGCACACTTTTAATTCACCAGGCATTTTTGACGTTGCCCTGGAAGTGACAGGACCGGGTGGATCAGACACCGAGGTCAAGGAGGATTATATTACCGTGCAGGGAATCGCGCCGATTGCGGCCTTCAGAGCGGAACCACGCGAGGGCTGGGCGCCCCTTCAAGTCCAATTTACCAACCTGTCGTCGGGGAATTATTACTCCCAGGTTTGGAATTTCGGTGATGGTGTTACAAGTGATTCGGCCAATCCGGTCCATATATACAGCACACCGGCCAAGTACGAGGTCACATTGATGGTGACCGGACCCGGCGGCAGTGATATGGAAACGAAAACAGACTATATCAATGTTATCGATGCCAAACCCATGGCAAATTTTTCTGCCACTCCCACCGATGGTAAAACTCCCCTGACAGTCCAATTCAGCGATTTTTCAACCGGTCAAATCGACACATGGCTGTGGGATTTTGGAGACGGGGAAAAAAGTTCACTGCCGAATCCTGAACACACCTATACCGTTCCCGGGACATACACGGTCTCGCTTCTCGTTTCCGGTCCGCAGGGGAGTGATGCGAAAACGATGGCAGATTATATCCAGGTGTCGGGTGAGAAACCAATAGCAGGATTCAGCGCCGATCCTCTATCCGGTACGGTACCGCTTACCGTTCAATTTTACGATGAATCAACCGGAACCATCACATCACGTCAATGGAATTTCGGTGACGGGATAACGAGCAGTGAAACGAATCCGCTGCATATTTTTCAGGAGGCCGGGAATTTTACCGTCAGTCTGATGGTTACCGGACCGGGCGGATCGGATACAAAAATCCTCAACAATTATATCACCGTAACAGAGCCGGCACCTGTAGCGGGATTTTCGGGCAGCCCGTTGTCGGGACACGTTCCATTGATCGTCATGTTTACCGATTCGTCAAAGGGTATCATCAGTACGAGAATATGGGATTTCGGCGACGGTACCACCAGCTCCAGCACCAATCCGTCCCACCTTTATCTGCAGCAGGGCGAATACACCGTCAAGCTTACGGTCAACGGACCCGGCGGAAACGACACGCGAATTCGGGAAAATTATATCCTGGTCATCCCCCCTGTCCCGAGGGCTTATTTTGTGGCGGATCCGCTGGAGGGCGACGTTCCTCTTACCGTTCTCTTTTCGGATTCATCTTCCGGAGACATCATGTCGTGGCGCTGGGATTTTGGCGACAGCAGCACGGCAGAAGGTCCCAATCCATCCCATATATATTCAAAGCCGGGACGATATTCGGTTAAACTGACGGTTGAAGGTCCGGGCGGTTCCAATACACTTGTGCGGCCCAATTACATAAACTGCAAATTTCCGATGGGAATTGAATCAACCGACGGTTCACCGCAGACATTCACACTCTATCAGAATTACCCGAATCCCTTTAACGGGTCAACAACCATTGCCTACCAGGTACCCAAAACTGTCCCGGTTTTTTTGGGCGTGTTTGATATTCGCGGACATTTGGTCACCGTTTTACATCAGGGCCAGCAAGCGCCGGGCTCCTATAAGCTTCTCTGGAACGGAACGGATGATACCGGACAAAACGTGGCTTCCGGAATATACATGATACAACTTTTAGCAGGCGGTTTCCAGGCAAATCAGAAACTGATATATTTAAAATGAAAAAAGGATCCACGAATGCACAGACTCACACTCTGGATATTTATCGGACTGGCGCTGGGATTGGTTGGAGGTTTAATTTTCGGCGTAAAAATTCTTGTGGCTGCCGATCCGTTGGCAAACATTTTTCTCAGATTATTGCGCATGGCAATTATGCCGTTGATCATGACCTCCATTGTTTCCGGTGTTGTCGGAATCGGTAACGCCAAGGGACTCGGCAGATTATCCATACGCACGTTCGGCTATTACATCGTCAGCAGTATTCTGGCGATCCTGACAGGGCAAGTGCTCGTCAATATTTTCAAACCGGGTGCAGGTGTATCGCTGGGCCTGGGTCAAGCACCCGCCGAACTGAACGCCGCTCAACAGAGTGTTATGGATTTGATCCTGCGTATCATACCCGAAAATCCTTTTGCCGCAGCCGTGCAGGGCGAAGTGCTGCCGGTTATTTTCTTTTGCATTTTATTTGGATTTTTTATCACAAAATTGGATAACAACCGGAGGGAGTTGCTCAGCTCTCTTGTCAACGCTTCATTCGAGATCATGATGAAAATCATCCATTTGATCATGTGGACAGCTCCTCTGGGCGTTTTCGGGATAACCGCGCGTATTGTCGCGCAAACCGGTTTTGATGCTTTCAAACCACTGGGATTTTACTTTATTCTCGTACTGGTTGGTCTTTTTTTTCATATCTTTATCACTCTTCCGTTATTGCTGGTGATATTCGCCAGAGTCAATCCCATCAAGCATTATAACAATATGCTTACACCGCTGCTGACGGCTTTTTCCACATGTTCCTCAATGGTCACCTTGCCTTTAACCATTGAAGCCGTAACCGAACGGTCATCCGTATCACACAAAATCGCCAACTTTGGTTTACCCATCGGGGCAACGGTAAACATGGACGGTACCGCACTGTACGAATGTATTGCAGCTATTTTTATCGCCCAGGTTTATGGGTTTGAGCTAACTTTCCTGCAGCAAATGATGGTGGTGCTCACGGCCCTGCTGGCGTCCATCGGCGCCGCAGGCGTCCCCATGGCGGGCTTGGTGATGATTTCCGTGATATTGAGAGCCGTCGGTCTGCCCCTGGAAGGTATCGGTATGATTCTGGCGGTCGATCGTATACTGGATATGTTCCGCACGTCCACCAACGTGCTCAGCGATTCGTGCGGCGCCGTCATTGTGGCGCACTGGGAAGGGGAACCGCTGACACCGATTTCGTTACCAAAAAAGTAACAGATTTTTCTTTTGTATCCTGCGAAAAAGAAATTTCACATTTTGTATACTATACAATTTGTATACTATATAAAATGTGAAGTATATCTGCATAAAGCATGAGTTGCGATTCAGAACAGACCACGGAATGCAAGGAATTTTCAATTTCCCAAGCTCGGTTAAACTCTCGTATAAATCACGCGAATATCATTGGAAACTGCATAAAGAGATACCCTTGAGTTACTGCACATGGCTTGGGAACGCGTTCAGCGGAGCAAGATCGCCCGGCCCGCAATGCGGGCCGGGAAGCTTCCCCGCTCGACGGGGCGGCGGAGGATCATACCTTTGCAGCGGCCTGTTTGTCGTTCCTTTTAACGGAAAAAAACCAGAGGGCCGCTGCAAATGTATAGCCGGAGCCATCCATAAAAATCAAACCGCTGGATTGTAAAGTTCTTCAGAAAACTTTTTCCCAACCGAAACTTAGATGTTATCCCTGCGGGTAATATGCGAGTAACAGGGAGACGGAAAGCATAGCTTTTTTTGTCATTTGCGATCCAACTCCGCCAGGCGCGATTGGGCGGCAGATTTAAAAGTTTTCAATACATTTTTGCACGATTTTTCAATTTCCTTCTTGAATTTTAAGCTTGCAACTGATGTATTCATAACATTGCCCTTCTGTTACTCACATCCTACGAGAGCCGTCATTTTTTGCTTGATTTTAAATAAAAATATACGGATTTTTGCTGTATTGATTTTTTTTCGTACAGAATAAACACTTTTCCTCCGAGGCGGCAATGGTACACCTATCAATCTGGGTAAAAATACTGATTCAAGTGGTCCTGACCGGATTTGCCATCTATATTATCTTGCTTTTTCTCAATAACCTGAGCTACAAATATCTAAAAAACAAGATACTAAAAACGCAAAAATGGGATCTGAATATCTGCTGCGGCAAGACCGACAGCGGCCATATTAATGTCGATATCGTTAAACACGCAAATCTGCCTAATTTTGTCCTTGTCGACACCGATTATTTGCCGTTCAGGGATGTACAATTTAACCACGTTCTAAGTTCCCACACAGTCGAACATGTGGATAATCCGGCACGATTCGACAGCGAAATCAAACGCGTCGGGCGCAAAGTTACCTATCTGGTGCCGCCGCTGTGGGATTTATCAGCGGCATTCAACATACTCGAACATAAATGGCTTTTCCTGACATTTCGGACAAAACACGACCGCCTGCCTCATTATGTCAAACTTCCTTTAGCGGTATTTATCCACAACAGAGTCGGTCAAAGGATAAAGGCGTAATCATTGACGAAAAAAGAAAAAACGGCAGACACACCCGGGATATTCATCGGACGGTTGATTCGGTTTCTCAAATTTGGGACGGCAAGTACGACCGGCACACTGGTCAATACCGGTGTTCTTTTACTTCTGCGCGGTCTTTTCAAAATACCGGTCACAATTGCCTCACCGATCGCGCTGGCATGTACTATTTTCAACAATTTTACCATTAACGATTACTGGACGTGGAAAAATAATCGCAGAAAAGTAAAAGACGCCTATTTTCACAGACTTTTGAAATACTACATATCGGCGTCCGCCGGTGCACTGATTAATTATTCAATGCTTATCGTCCTCACCCATGGTTTCCACGTTCAATACCTGATCTCCAATTTATTAGGCAGTTTCACCGGATCAATTTTCAACTTTTGCCTGATCGAATTCTGGGCGTTTCGCGTTAAAAAGGACATAACAATTGGAGAGCCATTGATAGAGCCAAAGCACCCCGTAGCGGCAGTGGATGAACAGGACGTGAACGAATAGTAATTTTTGGATTTTACAATGAAAAAATTATCATATTTTATTGTTTTAATGATATCGGTAAATATTTTGTCATGCAGAGCTGATTCACATTTTAAAAACTTTATCACAGCCGATGGAAATAGGCTTTATGACGGCGACAGACCGTTCGCCTTTATTTCCTTCAACATCCCCAATCTGTTTTATGTGGAAGACGAATTGGCATTCGAAAATATCAATCCCTGGCGTTTTCCTGATGAATTTGAAATCAGGGATGCTTTGGAATCCGTTCGTCAAACCGGCGGACAGGTATGCCGTACCTATACATTATCGGTCCGCAATCAGGACGATCCGGATTATGTACCCAAGTTCGTCACCGGGCCTGGGGAATTCAATGAGGAGGCGTTTCTCACACTGGACAAGGTGCTGCAACTGGCAAATGAAACCGGCGTGCGCTTGATTATTCCGTTTGTGGACAACTGGAAATGGTGGGGCGGAATAGCCGAATATGCAGCGTTTAAAGGCAAGTCCAGAAATGCTTTTTGGACCGATCCAAAGATCAGGGAAGACTTTAAGAAAACCATAAAATATGTACTCGAACGCAAAAACGTCTATACCGGTATCCAATACAAGGACGACAAAGCCATACTGGCGTGGGAAACGGGTAATGAACTGCAAAGTCCGGCCCCCTGGACAGCCGAAATGGCCGCTTATATCAAATCAATCGATAAGAACCATCTGGTTATGGATGGATTTCACTCATCGTTATTGCGTGATGAATCTCTGGCAATAGAAAATATAGACATCGTCACCACGCACCATTATCCGCAAAATCCTCAACAATTGCTGGAGCAGTTGGGGAAAAACGTTCAAAAGCTGCAGGATAAAAAGGCCTACATTATCGGGGAATTCGGTTTTATCGACACACCGGGAATCGAAGCTTTCTTAAACAAAATCATCGAGTTCAAAGTAGGTGGCGCTTTGATCTGGAGTCTGCGATACCACCGGCGTGAAGGCGGTTTTTACTGGCATTCCGAGCCGTTTGGCGGTGATTTATACAAGGCTTATCACTGGCCGGGTTTCCCGTCAGGAGCCGAGTATGACGAAACAAATCTGCTGGCACTGATGAGACGGATGGCATACCGGATTCAGGATATGGAACCGTCCCCTTTGCCGGTACCGGTTGCACCGGTTCTTCTGCCCATTTCCGACATTTCACACATTTTTTGGCAGGGTTCGTGTGGCGCATCCGGCTATGACATTCAACGTTCCGAATCGGACCAGGGTCCGTGGCACACGATAGCGGAAAACGTATCGGATGCTGCCGTACAATACCGTGCCTTGTTTCAGGATAAAACCGCAGAACCGGGTAACAAATATTTTTATCGAATAATTGCCCGCAATCAAAGCGGCTATTCTCAGCCGTCAAATGTACAACAGGGAACCGCAACAAAACGGACCTTGATCGACGAGATGGCGGACAGCAGCATGTGGTTCGATTCAGGCGGAGAAATAAAATTCGTCAGCAAGCAGGCGCGGCAGGTGAAAGAAGACATATTCCGGGTGGAATTGGAGAATAATGCATTCATAACCTACAGTATAAAGTCTCCCGATCGATGTGAAATTTATGCATTTTTCCCGGAGGAAATATCCGATATCCTGACTTATTTTTCTACAGACGGACGCGAATGGAAACAGGCAGGATTGAAAAAACAATCGTTCCGGGGTGGTGAGGGAGACTATGGATATTTCACACCGGTTCTGTTTACTGCTGCAGAGATGGAAAAATCAGCACAGTACGTTAAAATAGTTGTTCCCAAAAGAGCAATTATCTCAAGAATACAAATTGATTACGGCAGTTAAAATGATTAAGACCTTTCGGAAGAGTGTAAATGATGAACTGACCGGCAACATCGTGCCGTTCTGGACATCCCGTGTCATCGATTTTAAAAACGGCGGTTTTATCGGCCGGATGAAAAATGACCTCACGATAGAATCGGG
The DNA here is from genome assembly GCA_016931775.1 of Candidatus Zhuqueibacterota bacterium. Lineage (GTDB taxonomy): Bacteria > Zhuqueibacterota > Zhuqueibacteria > Residuimicrobiales > JAFGEC01 > JAFGEC01. The sequence goes on from JAFGEC010000185.1 coordinate 23,623, forward strand.
TGCACCCAAGGGATTAATTCTCAACGCCCGGCTTTTGTGGACCTATGCTGCGCTTTACCGCCACAACAACAGGGAAAATATCCTTAAACTGGCTTACAGGGCTTTTGAGTATATCATGCAGAATTTTAAAGACCGGGAAAATAACGGTTTTTACTGGATGCTGAAAAAAAACGGCACGCCCCGGGATACAAAAAAAAAGATATACGGCCAGGCGTTTGTGGTTTATGCACTGGCTGAATTTTTTTTGGCCACGGGTGAGGCCATAATGAAAGAAAAGGCAATCGAATTATTTAACCTGATAGAAGAAAAAAGCCGTGATCCCGAATACGGCGGTTATTTTGAAGCCTATGAACGGGACTGGATACTCGCTACCGATTTACGTCTGGGAGAGGCGGATCAAAGTGAGAAAAAATCCATGAACACTCATCTTCATATTCTCGAGGCTTACACGAATCTTTACCGTATCTGGCCCGACGCCGAACTCAAAATCCGCATTCGGGAGCTGATAGATATCTTTCTCTCCAAGATAATCGACCGCAAAACCCTGCAGTTTCAATTATTTTTTGATGAAGACTGGCGTGTCAAATCCGATATAACGTCATACGGTCACGACATCGAGGGCAGTTGGCTGATTGATGAAGCGGCAGTTGCTATTGGGGAGGAAGCCGCTGTGCATAATATCGTTTGCGGTATGGCCGATAGAGCTCTTGCCGAAGGTGTGGATGAAGATGGCGGGCTATTTTATGAAGGCCGGCAGGGTCACATTATCGATACGGATAAGCACTGGTGGCCGCAGGCTGAAGCTGCCGTCGGTTTTTTGAATGCCTTCTCTATTTCCGGCGAAGAACGTTTTCTGCACGCCGCATTTAAAAGCTGGCAATTTATCCGGGAGTATATCTCTGATAAAAAGCATGGCGAATGGTTTTGGAAGGTCGACCGGAAACGGATTCCTGATGCAGCCGAATATAAAGTCAGTGAATGGAAATCGCCCTATCACAACACCAGGGCGTGTCTTGAACTTTTATCACGATTAAACAAATTGTAAATAAAAAAGAGGTGATTTATAATGAACAGTTCCGAGTACAATAAAAAAATACAAAAAATGATGGAGGAACATGAAGAATTTTTGAAACGTCCCAATGTGAAAATACATGGAAACGGCGTTTTCGACCGTTACAAATATCCGGTATTAACGAATAAACACGCACCGGTTTTCTGGCGCTATGACTTACATGAATCGGATAATCCGTATTTAATGGAACGGATCGGTATAAACTGTACTTTCAATTCCGGCGCGATCCATCTGAACGGAAAATTTTATCTGATCGCACGTGTGGAGGGATTCGACAGGAAATCGTTTCTGGCCGTTGCCGAAAGTCCCAACGGTGTGGATAATTTCAGATTTTGGGATTATCCCGTCGTCATGCCCGAAACGGAGGATCCGGACACCAATGTTTACGATATGAGAATTATAAAGCACGAAGACGGCTGGTTATACGGTGTATTTTGCACGGAAAGGAAAGATCCAAACGTGTCCCGTGAGGACACGTCATCGGCCATTGCACAGTGCGGTGTGGCGCGTACAAAAGACATGAAAACATGGGAACGCCTGGATGATGTGAAAACAAATTCACCGCAACAGCGAAATGTTGTTTTGCATCCCGAATTTGTAAACGGCAAATATGCATTTTACACAAGGCCACAGGACGGATTTCTCGAAGCCGGTACCGGTGGTGGAATAGGCTGGGGTTTGTCAGCCAGTATCGAACATGCTGTTATCGATAAGGAAGAAATTATCGACGACCGGCAGTATCATACAATTAAGGAATTAAAAAACGGCCAGGGCCCCGCGCCCATCAAAACCAAAAAAGGCTGGCTGCACCTGGCGCATGGCGTCCGCGGTACGGCCGCCGGCTTGCGGTATACGCTGTATCTGCTGCTGTCAAAACTCGATCAACCCAACGTCGTTACACACTCGCCCGGTGGTTTTTTTATTGCACCGGATGGTGAAGAAAGGATTGGAGATGTTTCCAACGTCGTTTTTTGCAATGGCTGGGCATCGACGGATAACGGTGATGTCTATATTTATTATGCCTCTTCAGATACACGCCAGCATGTAGCCACCACAACGATAGACAGATTGCTGGATTATGTGATGAATACCCCCCCGGATCCTCTGAGATCTTTTGCATGCGTGCAGCAAAGAATAAAACTCATTAATAAAAACATGTCCGTTTTAAAAGAATTAAACCTTAAATGAAAAGGAGATATTTATGAAAAACGGTCTTATTTTAATGATTTTGCTGGCAGGTTTATGTTTTGCCCAGGAAGAGACCTTGCTCGGCGGCGACGATGTGGATTTTGGCGGATTTGGCGGGCCGGTATGGAAGGTGGGTATGATAAACGGTAAAGCCGGTGTTTTCAGCGGCGGCCGTGGCGGCCTTATCATCAATCACAGTTTTATCATCGGCGGCGGCGGTTACAGTTCAATGTCGGATATTAAAACGGATATGACGGCCGAAGGAACGGATAAGCCCATCTACCTAAATATGTATTACGGCGGTCTGGAAATGGAATACATCGGAAGACCCGGCAGACTTTTTCACTATAATTTTATGGTGCTTTTAGGCCCCGGGACCGTTAATCTCGTCACCCACGAACCCAACGAAGAGTACGCAAACAGCAAATTTTTCGTCATTGAACCGGGAGTCAATGCGGAACTGAATGTGAGCTCATGGATGCGTGTGGGAATCGGCGCCGGTTACCGTATTATATTCGGCACCGATCTTCCGGATTTGACCGACGAGGATATGAGCGGTATTTCCGCTGCACTGACACTCAAATTCGGTTCGTTCTAAAGACAATTTGCCCGGATCGAAAGATGATCCGGGCAGTGTTCCGGCGGATGCAGGTCAATTACCGCTGCCAAAGACCGTGGCTTGTTAAAAGTGCCCTGAAAGGTACACTGGTCATGAGTTATTTAAATTTTTAGTTCTGAAAAGGCATGAAAATAATTCAATCGTGCGGCTCCGATTCATGGGGAGGATTGGAAATGCAAACCTTAAAAATCGCCGTTGCATTGCAAAAGAAAGGCCACGACGTAAAAATCCTGTGCCAGAGGGGATCAAAACTGGCGCAAGAGGCCGTAGAAGAAGGAGTGACGGTAAATCCGATTCATTTTAAAGGTTTAGCGATGCTCGCCTCGATAAAAAAATTGATCTTTTTGTTTAAAAACTGGAAACCTGATGTTATACATACACACCTCTCACACGACCTCTGGATGCTTGTCCCGGCTCTAATATTTACCGGAAGCAAGGCAAAGCTGTTTATGACAAAAAGGATGGCAAGCGGAGTAAAAAAGAAGGACATCCTGCATCGGATTCTTTATGGCCGAATTTCCACAGTGTTTGCGATTTCAAATTACATCAGACAGAGCGTGCTGAATACCTGTCCTGTTACCAAAGATAAAGTATGCCTGATGCATAACGGTATATCGCTGGAGCGATTTAATCCTTCCCAATACGACCGAAATGAGGTAAAAAAAGAATTCGACATAAAAGACGATGTTAAAATAATCGGTATGATCGGTCGGTTCACACCCGGAAAGGGCCATGAGCAGTTTTTACAGGCTGCGAAATTAATTAAAAAATCTTACTCGCTCCCGGTAAAATTTTTCATTGTCGGCGGCGCAAGCTATGGAGAAGACGATTACAAGCATTACATCGAACGGCTTGCCTCGCAGCTGTTGGCCCCACAGGACTATCTATTCACCGGATTCCGGACGGACATTGGCAGAATAATGTCGGCTTTGGATATCCTCGCCTTTCCTTCGCACGAAGAATCCCTTGGTAACATTTTGCTGGAAGCCATGGCCATGAAAGTACCGATTGTGGCTTCAAACGGCGGAGGCGTTCCGGATATTATCATTAACGGTGAATGCGGACTTTTGGCGCAGTCAAAAAGTGCCGAGGAACTTGCCGCTGGTTTATTAAAGTTGCTTACAAATGCAGAACTGTGCGGGCGTTTCAGCGCCCAAGGTAGAATTCGCGTCGAACGCTTTTTTAATTTTGACCGTTATATCACCTCGCTGGAATCCTATTATTTACAACCTGCGACTGCTGTTATGCAGCAGGATTAATCTGTTGCTGCAAAAAAAACGTACCTAAAATTTATCATGTTTTTTCCTTGAATATTGATATTTTTGTTTTTATACTAAAAAAAACAGGAGATTATCGTGCAAGCCATCTTCGGATATTTAGGAGAAAACGCAAAACATAATTTTTCCCACATGAACTATTTTCCCAATAAAGAGTATAGTTATGGCGAATTTCTATCTCCCACACTGGCCATGGGTGCAAGACGCATTCCTGTACTTAAGGACATACAGGTAGCACAATGTTCATCCGACGAAAAAAACCAGATTCGGGCCGTCATGTTGGGTGAAATATTTAATACCCGTGACCTTTTGGAAAAACTGCGGCAAAAAGGGCATCACATGCTGTCGGGAAAAGATACGGACATTATTGTTCACCTGTACAAAGAATTCGGACTTGAAATGTTTAAAATGCTGGATGGCCTGTACAGCATCGCCTTGTGGGATGAAAAAAGCCGGAAAATAATTGTTTCGGTGGACCGATATGGCGGCATTCACCGTTGTTATTTTATCGCAAAAGCCGATTTTTTCGCTTTTTCCTCATCGGTGAAGCATTTACTGGCCATACCGGCCTTTGAGCGCGCCGTAAACCCCAAAATCCTGGCACGTTTTTTTACCACCGGTCACATTATCCCGCCGGAAACATCATTTCAAGACATACAACAGTTGCCGCCCGGCTATGCGGTGATTTATCAAAACGGTTCTTTTAAACTGGAACTTGTGGATGGATTTCAATTCACGAAAAACAGAACCGCCAGCACCGAAGAGTTTTATCATATTTTCGAACAATCCATGCGGGCCCGTCTTGAATCAGACCGAAAAAAGGCTTTACTTTTAAGCGGCGGACTGGATTCCAGTTGTAATGTCGCCATGGCCAGTACTCTGGCCGGGAGCACCCTGAAGACAATTACCGCAAAAATTGCACACGGCAACCTGGATGAATCCAACTTTGCTAACATTATGGCTCAACATTGCCGAACCAGCCACCACGAATTTACACCGGATATGGATCGCGCACTCGATCCGTTGCCACAGATAGCGTTCTGGTTTGAAGAACCTTTTATGGACACCTCCGCCGTTCCGGTTTATCACGTTTTTAATGATGCCAAAAATATCGTTCAGCTGCTTATTTCCGGTGACGGTCCGGACCATCTCTTCGGCCGTCATTACCCCCTGGCATCCCGGCGGAAATTCTTCCGCACTGTTTTGTTTTTAACGGATCTGCCGTTTTTACTACGTCCGATCAGCAACAACGGACTTTCTTCCAACAGGAGACTTGCCGCCCTGCAAAAAGTCTGGCGGATCGGATTTTTGCCGTTACAACAGGCTTATATCGATCGTTATATGCAGCCCACATGGCATACAATGGGCGGAAAAGGAATGCTGCCGTTTTTTGGGACGGCATTGAAAAAAGAACTTGAAACAACATTCGAACCCTTACTTGCCGCTGACGGCAAACTCGACTGGTTCAATCATCTGACCATGGTGGATTATCATATAGACGGATCGTTCGGCGTGTTTGAAAAAATCGGCCGCATGGCAAACGGCTTCAATCTGGTTGTAAGAGAACCCTATCTTCAGCGCGATGTCACGAATTTTATCTTTGGTCTGCCGCGAAAATTACGTGTAGGGGGACGTTTTATCGATTTAATGAGAACCAGGGGGCAGAAAAAGCTTTTCCTGCGAAAAGCGGTAGGTGAAAGACTTTTACCGGCGCGTACTTTAAAAAAATCAAAAGCCGGTTTTTTATCGCCAACGGATTTCTGGATCAGGAAGGCGATCGGACAAAAACAGCCGAAGGATGTACTTTGTTCCGAATTGATAAAGGCGGAATTTTTCAACCTATCGTTTCTCAACCGTATCTTCGATGAACATCGGACCGAAAAACGCCAGTGGGGACGTCTGATTTATAATCTGATATTTACGGATATATGGTACCGGACATTTATTCTGGGAAACGGGCAGAAGCCGTTGGGTGTAACGCTCGAAAATCTTTGGACAAAGACCGGTTAATCTTTCAATCCGGTCAACAGCGGTTCCAGACGCTCTTCGTTTTTAAGCAGCCGGTCCCAGAAAACCTGCTCACCTGAATATGCAGCAGTCCGGCCGAGAATTGTAACCAGGTTACTGGTTACACTGGGCTCAACCGTGTCGTTGGTATATTGTCCTTCGGTTACATGGCGGTAAAAAGCATCGATGTTGTTTTCAGCACCTTCCTGATAAATCTGATTCGTTCTTCCACCGCGATAAAAGTTCTTTCCACGAATGATAACCTGACCTCCATATTCGGTTTCCAGCACTCCCAGGGAGCCGAACATTCTGTTTTTTATACCTTCAGGCGTGTCATAACCCTCGAACTGGCGCGAGCTGAAAGTGATGCCTACGTTATCGGGATACTGAAAGACAAGGGCAAAATGATCGTAACAATTGCCTTTATCCGTTCGAACTTTATGCCCGCCGGTTCCCATGGCAAACACAGGTTCCCGGTTCATAATCCAGCTGGCAACATCCAGGGTATGAATATTTTGCTCGGTAATAATATCGCCGGACAGCGCCCGGTCCAATCCCCATGCTCGTAACCGGTTCTCAGGATTGTCGGGATTGTCATCCATATATTTTCGCCGGTTGCCCCAGGGACTTCCCGCATGGTAAGAGGATTCCCCAAAGGCAAACTCGCCGATGGCACCGTCGTGCACGCGGCCAATGGCATTTTTAAAATACTCATTGGCGCGGGTTTGAAAATCCACGAGTAAAACGAGTTTTTTCTCGGTTGCAATTTTACCACATTCTTTGATGGTCAAACAGCCCGGCACATCGACAGCAATGGGTTTGGCAAGATAGACATGAACGCCGGCATTTATGGCTGAGGCGGTTTGTTCGGGATGAAAGTACGGCGGACTTTCAATGGCAACGGCATCAACTTTTGCCTCCAGGAGCCTTTTGTAGCAGGAAAGACCGGTAAATCGACGGTTTTCGGGAATGGAAAACCTGTCGCCAAAACCGTCGACTTTATCCTTAAAGTAATCCGCAGCAGCATATACTTCGTAACCCGAATGCTTTTTAAAAAGATCGGCGATCCAGGTTCCGCGTCCTCCGCATCCGATCAGACCCAGCTTGATTTTTGAATTCTGCGCCGTACCACGTACCAGGGATGGCTTTACAACACTCAGTGCCAAAACCGATGCCCCGGCACGGTTCACAAATTTTCTTCGTGAAAGAAAAGTATCTTTGCCTGTGTTATTACCGTTCATCATCAACTCCCAAGTTTATTAAAAAAGTACCTATTGATTGACGTACAGATAAAATACACAAATAAAGACAAAAGGCAACAAGAAAATAAAGAGGGCAATAATAACTGTGTAATAATGACAAAAGCCGTTGCATCACACATCAATGATAATATAATAATATTCCTGGATTTACGGTCAGTTCAGCAAAAAACGATGCACCATTGACACCGTAACGATGTGAACGTTACCACCGTTAGATATTTTGTCATGGGTACACCGCACTCCGACATATCGACATGGGAACCGCACGATCCCTTATACGGGTAAAATATTCCATATTGGATAATCCGGGAATTTATTTTCCAGCCAATGTCCGGCCGATAAATTCACACACAGAAATACTTTTGCCCTGGCGATCCTTTAAACTGATGTCGTGTGCCAGAATGTATTCGCGAATTTTGGCAGCCGTACTCGTTTTGTATCCCGAATATCCGAGGAAATACCCCACAGCACACCCGCATACCAGTCCAACGGCCAATCCAATATACAGATTGCTCATGTGGTCTCCTTATACAGGATCGATCAGAAATTGGATAATGTCCGGTGCCTCGTAATTATTGAGCCATTTTTTTTACGAGGTCCATTGCATTTCCGGTTGCATTACCCAATGCTGTGTTATCAAAAATGACCCAAACGGTTTTCACTTCCGCATCCAATTCATTAACCTGTTTTGCCAATCCGGTTAAAAATTCGGGTGTGTAAGAAGAATAATACTTGTGCGGTGATCCGTGCAACCGAAAATAAGCAAATTCTTTTAACCCTCCCGGTTCAACCGCTTCAGGAACGACAGCAGGATTTGAAGCGGCACGAACGATACGGTACTTAAGAAAAGCCTCGTTGGCTTCAGGCTCAAACCAGGATTGATGTCTGGGTTCGAAAACACAGGTACCATCGTAGCGTTCACGAAGTTCTGCAAAAAAGTTTTCTACGACTTCATCAAATTGAAAACTTGGTGGTATTTGCGCCAGCAGACCACCGCGTTTTTCTCCCAAAACAGCAGATTCCTCTAAAAACGCCTCGAGTAGTTTGATCTCCTTGAGTCTGCGAACATGGGTCAATTGTTTGGGCATTTTTGCAATAAAACGAAAATGCTCCGGCACACTGTTGGCCCAATTTTCGTAAACTGCCGGCTTATGCGGCCGGTAAAACGTTGAACTTATTTCGACAACGTCAAACTTGGTCGCATATCGTTCGAGGTAGGTGCCTTCTTCCGGAAACAATTGAGTGAATTGTTTGGGAATCGCCCATCCGGAGCACCCGATTTTAATACTCTTTTCCATAATTCCGACTTTTTTTGTACAACCCTTTGTTAATTAAAAAACCCATAAAGGTGAGGTGCAATCCGGTCGCATTATCCATACTTGGCGGCGGCGTAAGTAAGGATAAAATACATATTTACCTAAAATTCCCTTCAAGATATATATGTAAAACCGGCGTTTATTATTTATCATTTTCAATTGTAAAACCGCTAGTCGTTCATCTGGCTATTTCACTTGCTTCCGGAATGAAAATACTCATCTTTTTTAAATACTTGTATTCAATGGTATAATATAGGATCTCCGATGTCTCGACCAATTTAAAAAAATTCAATATTTTCCCCTCCTTTCAAACCCGGCTTTTCCATCGATTATGGTGATTCTTATTTTCTCCCCAGGCCAGCAAAAGCATGAAATCGGCACATCGAATAATCGGGCATTCCAATGAACTTTTGGGAAAAACGATATTGGACGATTTACACAGATTTATGTTGACTGTTTTCAATCAGCTATTCGGTCAGATTATCTTAGGTGCAGCAAGTGTTCCAAGGAATATGGTTATACATCGATTTTTGTTATTCGATCGTTTTTCGTAAAAAATATAATCCCAAATACTTGGGTTACAAATTCCTGTTCGCCTCTTTAAAACGAGTGGTTATGGATATTACAAATATACAACAAACAAAGTTGATAATCAAGCTGTAAAAAAAGTTGCATATTAAATGTCGTAAAATACTGTTTTGATTTGTGTGTTTCCTCTCACAATAACAAATTAAATATAATACCAAGTACATAAAAATACAATATCTCTTTTGTTATACACATAAACACTTGTTTTTTAGAATAAAAAGATTTACATTTAATTTGAACCAGCTTTTTGGAAATATGAAAACCATCATACTCCTGTTGTTACTTAACATGTTGGCATGGGGAAAGGCACCGGTTTTTGATTCATCGGACAGTCTCAAAACAGCAGACGTCGTATCAATTCCCGGGTTTGCGGAACAAGCACCACCGGCATTTCCCGGAGTGTTTCTTGCCCGTCCTGCAGAGTTTGTATTTATTCACTTTGATAATGCCCGTGCAAAATTAAATTCCACTCCCGCGGGAAGCCGCTTCCTGGATATCGTCATTCCCAAGGGTGGCGATGCCGGCTTTGCACCGGACTATTCACGGCGCGCCGGTTTCGGATTCAATTATTCGCATAAAAATCTGTTTTTTCCGGCAAGTCATTTTTTCATCGGCAGCCGGATCGGTTATCACTCACGCCAGAAGCATACCCTGTTTTTTCGAAAATTACCGTTTGGAAAATCGGGTTTATATCTCAATACACAGCTCGACTATCTTCGATATACCTTTGAATTTTATTTCGGACATGGTCCCACAACGAAATACGCCGACCGAATGGAATATTGTCACGAAAAAGGAGATTTCACGCTGGCCCTGGGGCGGGATATTGTACAAAACGGATCGCTGTTGCTGATTTCAGGTATCGAGCATCATTACACAGGACCGGGGCGGGAAGGTGTTTCACCGTCATTGAGTGCTTTTTATTCGCAGGAAACGCTGGAGGGATTTCAGCAAAATATAAATTTCAACAAGGCGGGTTTACTGCTGCATATCGATACGCGGAAACAGTTGTGGTACCCGCTTTCGGGGTACTGGGTGCACGCGGGTGTGGATTATTACGACCGGCGGAATACGCCACAAGATGAATTTTTCCGTGTATTTTCCGATCTGCGGGCTCAAACCTCGGTCTCCCGTAATAAAATCCTGGCGTTTCGAATCGCGGGGAATTTTCTAAAGCCGGTAAACCGGCACCGGATTCCTTTTTACATGCTCAGTGAACTGGGACACACCGACACGGTACGTGGGATCATTCGCGGGCGGTATCGCGCCAACCACATGGTTTTGGCATCGGTTGAATACCGGTACTGGATCGCGCGCACGCTGTGGGGCGTTCTGTTTGTCGATACGGGACAGGTCGCGGACAAATTTCCGGACGGATTCCAGCGCCGGTTGTTTTGTACAGGGTACGGCGTGGGATTCCGGCTTAAACTGACGGAATTGATTTTTTACAGGATCAATCTGGGATTCAGCAAAGACGGATTTCAGTTATATGTGCATGTGGGGGAGAAATAGGATGGATTATTGTTATAGCCGCAGCGATTGTGACGTATTTTATCTATCCATTTTGCTTTATAATATGACTGTGCTTTTTACAACCGAAAATTTAATCGTTTTCAATTCTACAACTCTTAACAGAGATTTTCCCATTCGTCATTTTTTCTACTTGTATTTTTCGTGTGAAATATTTACAATTTGTGAAAGTAAAAGATCAAGAATATGGGAATTCGGGCGGGACGATCGAATGGACATTTTACTCCAATGGCGCCTTTGTTCATGACAAGTGCAATATTATGATTTTTCGGATATATTTATGGCCAAATAATTGTTGAATGGCGCGCTATTTCACAAAAAAATACCGGATATGCTTGTTAAGCAGCGGCGGGTTATAATGCTTTACTAATTTAAATCAATTGAAGTAATAACAAACGTTTGACGCGTTTATTAGAATGAAAAAAGACAGCGGACGTTTAATATTTAGGTTGGGCTATAAAATAAAAAGGAGGTAATGAGATATGTCTGTTTTACTGAAAGAGATAGCTAATAAGGCACTTGATTTATCGTCAGAAGAACGAGCTGAATTGGTCCATGAGCTTATCCTAAGCTTAGATAATTTAAAGGATAAGGGGGTTGAAAAAGCTTGGGATATGGAGATTGAAAAACGAGTAAAAGATATTAAAAATGGTACAGCAAAGGGTAGATATGCTGAAGATATACTTGCAGAGATAAGGGCAAAATATTCATGAAACATATAATTGTCCACCATGAAGCAGAACTAGAATTGTGGCAGGCAATAGACTACTATGAAAGCAAATGTGCGGGATTAGGATTGGATCTCGAGCAAGAAGTTAGAAGAGCGTTTATTCATATTCAAAAAACACCAAATAGATATCCAGTAAAATGCTATGGAACAAGATGGTATTTACTTCAAAGATTTCCATATGCTATTTATTACTTGGAACTTCAAGATGTTGTTTGGATAGTGGCCATAGCACACACAAGCCGTAAACCCTATTATTGGCGTAAACGCGTAAAAAAATAATGCAAAAAGCCCAACAAGCCGCTGCAGTGGATTTTTTCACCTCCGCATTCGCTTCGGCTAAAAAATCACTGATCTTCTCGTTACAAAACATTCAAAAAGTCAAAAGGAGTAAGGCATGAAAAAAATTATCCGCTTTTCCGTTATTTTGTTGAGTGCCGCTGTTCTGCTACCGCTCAAAGCCCTGTGCCAAATAGATCTGAATATTGAAACGGGTCTTATCTCAAGCGGCTACAACGATGTAAGAATTCCCGGTGACGGCGGGACGCTATTTTCCCTTTCCGAAGAACTTGAAGCCGATCCAGGTTTTTTCTACCGAATTCAAGTATTTTATCATTTCAATAATCGTCATCATTTGGGCGCCCTTTATGCACCTTTAGCATTTAATTCTACCGGAAAATTAAATCGTGACCTAGTCTTCGAAGGTCAAACATTCCGGGCCGATACACCCTTGGAAGCAACTTATAAATTCAATTCCTATCGATTAATTTACCGTTATGATTTTTTAAGAAAAGAAAAAATAGAAATCGGCGCTGGATTCACTGCTAAAATACGCGATGCAAAAATTGCCGTCAAAGGAGATGGCCTCGAATCTGAAAAGGCCAATGTCGGTTTTGTGCCCATACTTCACTTTCGACTTTTATACAAATTTACTAAAAAGTTTGCCTTCTTACTCGAAGGTGATGCCCTCGCCGCTCCACAAGGTCGCGCTGAAGATGTTCTCTCCGCTTTTATTTTTAAGGCATCTGATAAAATTGATTTAAAAGCCGGCTATAGATTCGTTGAAGGTGGAGCTGATAATGAAACAGTATATAATTTCGCGTTCATCAACTATGCATCCATTGGAGCGATATTTCACTTTTAAATTATATGATCGCCCCTGGGCAGACCCCACGGTGATCAAAGATGCTAGCTTTGACCAACATCCTTCCGAGAAGTGAATATTGAATATTGGTTACAGGATTGAACGGATTTGAATAGTTCTATGCCCGATCAAGAGGGTTTTACCTCTGGGCCTTCATTGGCCGTTAACTTGTCTTTAATATTCTCCTATCTGTAACCGTTTTCCCGCAGAAGCAAAGCCTCTGCGGGATGGTTTATGGTTTCAGGATTACTTCATTATCAGCATCTTTCTCGTCTGTGTGTAATCCCCGGCTTTGATCCGGCAGAAATAGAGCCCGCTGCCGGCCTTGCTGTTCATGTCGGTTTGTCCGGCCCATTGCACCGCGTAATGTCCCGGTAGCTGATATTCATTGATCAGAGTGATCAGCTTCTGCCCGAGAATATTATAGACCGAAATCTCCACATATCCGGATACCGGGATTTCGTATTGAATGTTCGTAACGGGATTGAAGGGATTTGGGAAGTTCTGATGCAGTCTGTACCTGGTCGGCAATATTGTATAACGGGGATGCTCCAGATCCGTGGTTGAAGCGCCGAGGGGGATCCAGGCCTTGTTGTTGGTCTCATGCACTTCCGTAATGAGATTATTCGGATCGATGACCGCATATAATCTGGACTGCTGATTGATACTTGCGGGAACGTTCCAACTCGCTTCCACGGTTGCTTTGCCCCGTTTTTGAATGGGACCGGCATACACCTGGGTATATCCATTCTTCAGAGTAATGAGTTCTCCTCCTGAAGCCGGATCTCCCAGATAGAAACTGACGGTTGCATTGTCCGCCATATCTGTTAAGCTGTAATTATGCAGAACCGCGGTGATCTTCACTGTATCACCCGGTTCAGGATAATCCGGATCCAGGAAGATTTCTTTTGTCCTGTGGCGCAGTTCTTCTCCTCCCTGTCCTTTTTCCGGATCATACCGCCAGGGCAGACAGAATGCAGGATCGGGATTTGTCGCGTAATTGGCCTGCCACCATGTGGGCGAATCGCCGGGCTGCGCTTCCTGCGGCGTGACGCTGTAATCCAGCACCAGCGCGCCGCATTGTGACCAGTACGCGTAAGTCCGGATGAAATATTGAGCCGTATTGACCATGTCGGTTTTCAGACTGCCCAAAGATACTTCCATTTGAAATTCATTTGAAATTGTTGTTTTGGATGTCTCGATCTGGTTCTGGTCATAACTGCCCTTCAGATTAAAGGCCAGTACAACACCTTTTACTTCTGTATTGGTGGTAAAACCAAAAGTGTGCGACATACTTGTATCGGATGCATCGAATGTGTTCTGATTGAGGGTCCAGATGTTGGTGCTTTGACCGATTGAAAAATCAGATCCAGTAGACATCCCCACATTGACACAAGGATCATCCTGCAGAGGATCATCATATTCGGGATAGGAGAGAATATTTCCCTGTTCATGATTTAAAACCACCTGACATTTTCTCCCGTATGTATCTTTGTCAGAGATCCATGTATCTTTGAGCAAGTGGGGAGTCGTTGCCATGATATGGCACAGCAAAATGCCCTTGCAGTAAACGGGATATTCCCAGATCTGATAATCGATGATATTACAATACATTCTGTCCTCTGTAAAAGTGGAGATGGCCTGACTCACCGTAATTGTTTTTCCTTTTGTGCCGGTTTTCTCGAAATGTCCGCCGTATCGTGCTTCAATTGACTGACTGATACCAACGGTCTCTTTCATTATTTTCCCGCCAAAATCCAGTTTAGCGGAAACCGCCCAGTCGCGCTGCAAAGTATTTGTGACTTCCGTGCTGGTCGAACTTTTTACAGAATAGGAACTGCTGAATCCGCAGTTACTCCTGTCAAAAAAAGCATTGCATACATCATACATATTTCCGCTTAAAATATCAAAATGCATAGGCGGCGCATTGAGTATGACAAGGGGCTGAATCACACTATGACACTCGGTATAGGTGGGTTTGCCAAGCCTGAGCGCATCCCCGTCAAAATCTCCCATGACTATGGACGAAGCATGGTGAGATAAACCCGGATCGGGAAAATTAGCATAGGATTTCTGCCAAGAATAATCTGTGTTGGACTGAGTGTAGATGGAAAACCGAAGGTTGTCGCCGTATAAATCCATATACACGATCTCAGGAGTCCATTCTGTAAAACTTTTGCTTGTGTCCGCGTTCATGTCCGCAACAGCCAGTGTGCTGCGGCCCTGAAAATCGGCAGGTGTAATTAGATAAGCGCCTCCTCTTCGTAAAAGGCTCATGGAGGTGGTATCTGATTTAAAAATCGCGAGGCAGGCGCCACCGGCAGTGATTAACTCATCTATTCCATCCCTGTCTAAATCCGCACACTGCATGGAAAATGAATGACCTGGATCAGGTTCATTTTGAATATATCCGGCTATCGTCCATCTAAGATATTCAAACCGCCAAACGTCGTACCAAAAATATCTAGTGCCATCAGGCTTAGTTAGTGGTAACGGCATATCGTTGTTCTTTCCGACAGACATGGTATCATTGTATACATCAACTACTATAGGAATAAAAAAATCCTCAACCCTTACCAAACCGTTTCCAGGTTGGCTCCACTCAAAGCCAATAATAAATTCATCCTTGAAACTCTTGTTTAAATTGCCTGATGCAACAGTCATTTTATCGCTTATTTGACCCTTCATATAGTCCTTGTTTAACTTCAGGGCAATATAAAACTCCTGATCTACTCCGGATTTGAATTCATTTATCTTATGATCATAGTCAAATATTTTGGCGTAGAATCTTCTCCAGTAATGCTCGTATGTTATTGTGCAATTATCTGCGGTTTCCCAACGCCGTCCGGGTTTGACAAAAACCAGCTCGTCCAATCCGTCTCCGTCAAAATCTCCGGCTGCGATATCAAAATCACATTGGTCCCCCAGTAAAACCGATAAATCAAACTCTGTCTGAGGATTCACATCATAGGAAGTCAGTGTGGTCACTATATTCAGGGTACTGCCGGTTTTAAATAGTTTGATGGTAAATCCCTCGTCCGGTCTCCAGCACATAAACGCGATCTCCTGGCCGGCCTCCGGATCAAAATTCCCGGCAGCCAGACGTATACTCGCGTCCGTATTCCCGTATGTCTGAAACTGTGTTTTCATAATGGAATGAACTGAATCCCCCAGTTCATGGGTGTATGAATTGCCTGTTCCTCCCTCGATCAGCACAAGGACCGCCTTGCCGTTCGATTCATAGGCAAAGGCGCAGTCGTCTTTCATGTCCGCGTTAAAATCGCCTGAAATGACAGAATGAATATAAGATGCAGAATCATTCAGAGTCACACTTAAAGCTTCATGATCCGGACCCGGTTCCAGTGGATCCAGTTTACCGAATGTTAATCTGGAGTCTCCCAGTCCAGTCAATACATAAATCTCCGCGTTATTGCCCAGTATGTAACTGTCTAGAAACGGATCGACATCATCCGGGTATTTTGCGCTCTGGGCGTGAAGAATAATCGGCAGCAGGATGAACACCATTGATAAAATTTTTGTTTTCATACATTGCCTCCGTGTTTTTAATCTATTATCAGTTGGTCATGTCCCAAAAACAAGATTCATTCGCCACCGACGATCATGTCGCTACATGATCTGCCTGGGAACCGGGATGATGGACAATTGCGGTTACAGCACGAATTGTAGCCGTTAATGCTATTACTGCACACATGGGTCGTATATCTTTCGATTTGTCCAACAAAGACCCTGGTGCGGAACTATTAAGAAATGAATGATGTGAATAAATCATTACATGATCATTCTTAAAATATCAAAGAACAATGGCTAACGCCCCATGCTTAAAAAGTTATTCCTGCCTTTTCCAATACTCGGATTTCTGCAAAAATTCTTTTCGAACGGGAAAGGAAATAAATCCTGCCCACGTTATTATCGTCATATTGATATTGTTACCGGTGTATCTTAATCAACAATTATACAAATACTAATCGCTTTTGTCACCCTTAAAAAAACCTTAAGGTGCGAAAATCCGTAACTTATTTATTTATTTAGAGATGGGCCTTCGATAGATGCGAATCTTATAGGGAAAGAACGATTACAGGTTTGACAGGTATACACTCAAATTTGTCTTTCGGTCAATCTGAAGTTTTTTGCGGATATGGATGCGATGGGCTTCCACGGTCGGTTCGTCGATGTGGAGGAGCCTGGATATCTCCTTATTGCGCATTCCGATTTTGATAAACGCGCAGATTTTGGTCTCCTGTGGCGTCAGATCAAGAGAGTGCCTGGTGAGATTTTTATAAAATTTATTATGCACCGCTGAAAACCATTTTTCGAATTCATTTTTCCAGTCGTTGTGTTCAAAATAGTCTTCTATCATTTGTATGCATGCATCGATCCGGTGATCATTTCGGGCTTTGCCTGTTTTCATTTTAATCAGTTTGTGATGGATGTATTTCAACGGGCTTCTCTTTTCAAGCATGATAAGGGACTTGACCGTGATTTCGCGCTCACGATGTTCAAGATGCGCTTTTAAA
>JAFGEC010000186.1 GCA_016931775.1 Candidatus Zhuqueibacterota bacterium
ATTGCTGGAACCAATCCGCGTGTTTCAATAAGGCCGAGCGCTTCCATCTTTGCTCCGTCTCCTGTTTAAATGATAAAATTCTTTTATTTAGATTAAATAAATTAATAAACTTTTAAGTGATAGTCAACTTATTTTTACTGCTATTGTGCTTGCATTTATATAATGGTATTGTTAACTTTGCAAAAAATTAAAATATATATGAAAAAATTATTTTTTATATCAGATGCCCACCTGGGTGCTCATGATGAAAAAACAGAAAAAATTAAACTTTCCAGGCTTTTATCGTTTTTTGATTATGTCGGCCGGCACGATAGTGAGTTAATAATTTGTGGAGATTTATTCGATTTTTGGTTTGAATACCGATATGCCATACCTCGGCTCCATTTTAAGGTTCTCTCTCATCTGGCCCGTCTGTGTGATCTGGGTGTAACTGTTCATTACGTCGCCGGTAACCATGACTTTTGGCTTGGGTCTTTTATGGAAAAGGAAATCGGCCTTGTCGTTCATCACGATGAATACCTTTTTACCGCTCAATCGAAAAAGTTTTACATCCGGCATGGCGACGGAATATTAAAAAATGATTATATGTACAGATTTTTGAAAAGGGTACTGCGAAATCCGATGAACATTTTTATGTACCGGCTGCTGCATCCTGATTTGGGTGTTCCTCTTGCGCTGTTTTTTTCAAATTTGAGCCGAAACGCCGGAAAAGATGACCATAAGTACAACGATCTGGAATATCGCGAGTTCGCTTTTACAAAAATAGAATCCGGTTTCGACGTGGTCGTTTTGGGACATACTCATATACCTGCACATTTTGTCTATAAAACAGGAGTCTACTTGAATCCCGGACAATGGACATATGATTTTATTTTTTGTCATTTTGAAAACGGAATACCAGGTATCTTTCGATGGGATGGAAGGAAAAAACAAGAATATATTCCCTGATTTTGTTTCTATTTGAATGTGCTATTTTTAGAGATTGTTATGAGACTGTTCCGAGTGAAAAAAATAATCAATGACTATACTTTGCTGCTGTTGTGTATCTCCGTTTCCTTTTTATTGATGATTTTCAGCAGAACTCCTGGCCAGGATACCGGACTTGAGGAAATTTTGTTCCGGTTTTTCGGTTCCATAAATTCTCCTTTTGTACACTTGAAAACCTTACGCTATGTGCAGCAGGAAAACAGAGTCTTGAGATTTGAAAACACACTGCTGGAATTGGAAAAAATGAAATATATTGAAACTTTTTATGAAAATAAACGATTACGTATGTTGTTGAATTTTAAAGATCAAGATTCTATTGCAGTAAAGCCGGCTAGGGTTTTGAGTCAGAGCAATATTGCCGGAGTTAAAACCATCACGATCGATGCAGGGACGATGTCCGGGGTTCGGATTGATATGCCTTTGGTCAATTCTGACGGATTGATTGGAAGGATCATCAAAACAACATCCCGATACGCCATCGGCCAATTGCTGGTCGACCGAAACTTTCGCGCTGCAGCCAGAATTCAACAAAGCCGTGAAATCGGGATTTATCAAAATTATGATCAGCAAAGCGGTGTTTTATTCGGAGTGCACCACCGGGCAGATGTTCATATCGGTGACGATGTGATTACAATGGGAAAAAGTTCGGTTTTTCCTGCCGGGCTATTCATCGGGACGGTTGCAAGGATAGATACAACAACCTCCAGGTTATTTAAGCGTGTTTACGTTGAATCAAAGGTCAACTTTACAAAACTCGAAGAGGTTTTTATCGTTTTTAACAGAACGGATGAATAACGGATGAAATATTTTTTATACATTATATTATTGGTTTTAGGATACGTTTTTCAGTGTACGTTGATTGATCTGTTTTCGATAAAAGGCATCGTGCCAGATTTGCCGGTTATTTTTTTTATTTATATTTCCTTTCGGGAAGGACGGCGTTTTGGTGTGATATTGGGTTTTGCACTGGGATTTTGTCTGGATGTGCTCACCGCGCGGTTACTGGGTACGGGGCCGCTTGTGTTTTCCCTGATTGGTTTTGTTTCCGGAATGGCCGGCCGGAAGCCGATTTTACATTTGAATTTCTATTTTTTCGCTTTTTCTTTATTACTGTTTTCGTATTATCTTTTAATGCACTTTGTGGTCTATGTGGGTCATCTGCGATTTTGGCCCCTTTTAATTTCTGAAACGATTCCGTCTTTTTTCTATTCTGAATTTTTGCTCTTATTTTTACTTTTATGTGTTCCAAATTTCATCTGGCAGGGACGGAAACTCATGGTTGATATTTAAGAGTGAATAATTTTGGTACCTTTAGAGAAAAAAAACATATATTCCGCCGCCCTGATTATATTGTTTGCCATTTTGCTGACAAAGCTTTTTCATTTGCAAATATATGAATGGGGAAAATATCTGCAATATTCCGAAAAAAATCGTATTCGGCAGGTCAGGTTGTTGCCGACACGGGGATTGATTTATGACCGTCATGGATACGTTCTCGTTGACAATACACCATCATATTCGGTGAGTGTTTTCCCTTTTGAATACCTGAAAAATGACAGTTCGCAGGAAAAAATTGCCGATCTGGTGGGTGTGCACAAGGATATTATTGATAGCAAAATACGGCAGAGTACAAGCCCCTTTTTAGCTGTAAGAGTCGCCTCCAACATCTCATTCGATACTCTGGTAAAAATTCAGGAAAGATCGCTTGAATTGCCATGGATTATTATCAACGTAGAACCTACGCGGATGTATTCCGGTGATATTTTTGCATCACATCTTTTTGGTTATCTGGGTGAGATATCGAGAGCTGAATTAAAGTCCCGGCAGGAGTATGGCTTGGTGCAGGGTGATTATGTCGGCAAAAAAGGGATCGAAAAATTCTACGACGACGAATTACGGGGGAAAGCCGGTCACAGTTATGTTGAGGTCGACGCTTTGGGGCGTGAAGTCGGTACCGTCCAAGTCGACCGGGAAACTCAGCCGGAACCCGGTGCGGATATATATCTTACCATCGACCTGGAACTGCAAAAACTGGCGGAAAAACTTTTTGAAAAAAAGTCGGGTGGTGTCGTCTTGCTCGATGTCCGTACAGGGGGTGTTCTTGTGTTATGTAGTAAACCGGATTATAATCCCGAAATCTTTACTCAAAAAATATCCAATGAAATCTGGCGAAGCCTGGTCAATAGTCCCCAAAAAGTTCTTTATGATAGAATGATACAGAGTGAATATCCGCCGGGATCTACGTTCAAGCTTGTACTTGCTGCCGCAGGACTTGAGACCAGGCAGTGTAATATTTCTGAAACGACGGATTGCCAGGGATATATTAATTTGGGAATACATACCTTTCATTGTTGGAACACTTCAGGTCACGGGCAGGTTGATTTTTTAGATGCCATAAAGCGATCTTGCAACGTTTATTTCTACCGTATGAGTTTAAAAGTGGATGTGGATGACTGGGCCAGACATTCGCGATTATTCGGTTTTGGACAGCCAACGGGGATCGATCTTGTTGGTGAAAGCAGCGGTAATGTACCCGACAGAGCGTATTTGAACGCCGAACATGGCGAAAATGGCTGGGGAAAAGGTATGTTGTTTAATTTGGCAATCGGTCAGGGTGAACTTTTGGTCACACCGATTCAAATGGCCCAATTTGCAATGATATTGGCCAATAAGGGGCTGTACGTTCAACCGCATTTGTTACATCGCTTTTACTATATGCATCTCAAGGAATTCCGTTATCATCAGCCGTTGCGTAAACAAATACAAAACATCAGTCAAAATACCTGGCAGGTACTGCAAAAAGGTATGATTATGGCTGTGAATGAATCGGGTGGTACGGGCCTGGCTGCCAGTTTACCTTATGTCAGTATTGCAGGAAAAACCGGAACGGCGGAAAATCCCCATGGAGAAGCACATGCATGGTTTATCGGTTTCGGCCCCGCACAAAATCCTCAGGTGGCAATCTGCGTGCTTGTTGAAAACGGCGGTAGTGGTGGCGCCCAGGCTGCACCGATAGCCCGGGAAATTTTTGATAAATACTTTGAAATAGAAAACAGGAAACAATCATTTACAATAATAACAGACGATACCGATGCTAAAATTTGATTGTTTTAATTAAAATAAATAATTATTAAATTATGTTGATAGATAAAAGATCTCAGCCTAATTGGACCCTGTTCGTATTTGCGCTTTTGTTGTCCGGATATGGATTGCTGGCAATTTACAGTGCGACTAATAGCAGCGATAATCCTGATATTCGGGATAATTTGACCAGCCAAATTATCTGGATTTGTGTTGGGCTCGCTTTGGGTCTAGTGATTTCTTATTTGTCTTTAAATATAGTTTTTTCAGTCGCTTATTTTCCGTATGTCTCGTTGGTAGTCCTGTTAGCGATACTGGCGTTCGTGCCGTCGTCCAACGGCGTCAATAGATGGTTTCAGGTGGGGCCGTTTCACCTGCAACCTTCTGAGCTGATGAAGCCCGCTTTGGTACTGGCTCTGGCTCGATTTATCAGTGATAGAAATCGTTCGCCAAACAAATTAAAAACTTTGTTTTTTACGTTTTTGTTTGTATTGTTACCATTTATTCTTGTTTTAAAACAGCCGGATCTTGGTACATCACTTACATATTTGGCTATTGTTATTCCAATGTTGTACTGGCGCGGGCTGTCGACATTTATCATTTTTGCGATTTGTACACCGATTATTACCTTTGTCGCATCGTTTCATTTTTGGACGTTCTTTGTCATTATTGTTCTAACAAGTCTGATCCTCATTTGGTCAAAAAGAGGTACCCTTGTTTTCTGGGTTCTGTTTGTTTTAAATATTTCGGTGGGAATTTTTGCTCCCGTATTTTGGAACAGTCTGCATGAATATCAAAAACAAAGAATTCTCACTTTTTTAGGTTTAATATCTGATCCACAAGGCGTTGGCTATCAGATCATACAATCAAAAGTCGCCATCGGCTCCGGTGGAATTATTGGAAAGGGTTTCCTGCACGGTACACAAACCCAGTTGCGCTTTCTTCCCGCACAGCATACGGATTTTATCTTTTCCGTATTGGCTGAAGAATGGGGATTTATCGGTGCTATTGTTGTTCTTTTAACCTTTTTTCTGTTTTTAAGAAAAGCTGTAGAGATCGGGAGTTCGACGAAAAATATGTTCGCTGGTGTGCTGATCATGGGAATCATGACTGTTTTTGCATTTCAACTTTTTGTCAATGTCGGTATGACACTTGGAATCATGCCGGTAACCGGTATACCTTTGCCGTTTATTAGTTATGGAGGATCCGCCATGATCACCAATATGCTGATGGTGGGGATTTTAGCCAATAAATCTGTTACTTTAAGTACTTAATGAATAAAGGAGGAAGAATTGTATCCAGTACTCGTAAAAATCGGTTCATTTCAAATTACCTCTTATGGATTGGCTCTTGCCTTGTCTTTTCTTTTCGGTATTTATTTTTCAATTTATCGCGCCAAAAAGAAAAATATAGAGCCAAATCAAATAATGGATTTGTCCGTTATTATCATAATCTCTGCGATAGTCGGCTCCCGCTTGTTATATGTGCTGTTTCATCTGGATGAATTCAGGGGGCACTGGTTGGATACGATCAATCCGTTTCAAAGCAACGGCCAGATCGGGATCGCCGGATTAACCATGCTTGGCGGTGTTGTGCTGTCATTCGTTTTTGGATTAATTTATCTGCGTATGAAAAAACTGAATTTTCTAAAATTTGCCGATACCGTCATCCCGGCGGTGGCATTTGGTATTTTTCTTACCCGGATTGGCTGCTTTTTAAATGGATGCTGTTACGGCTTACCGTGCGAGGGGCATTCTCACTTTTGTGTAATTTTTCCCCCTGAGGGCGTTGCCGGCAGTATGTTCCCGGGCGTTCCGCTTATTCCGACACAGTTGTATTCTTCCGCTTATGGACTGGTCATCATGGCGATTCTGTTGATTTCCGAACGTTGGCAGAAATTTGACGGATACCTGTTTTACATTTTTGTCGTATTGTATGGGATCGCCCGTTTTATTATTGACATGTTCAGATATTATGAAGACAGTATGATTATTTTTACTCTCGGCGAGAAGGGAATAAGCCTGAATCAGGGGATAAGTCTCTTATTTGTTTTGTTGGGTTTGGTTTTATTTGTAAAGGGTCTGGTCGCCGCCGGAAAAAAAATCGCAACGTAAAGAAAGGATTTTAAGCTGCCGGGTAAAAAAATGATGCTGAAATTATTTGTTTTCAGGTTACCTGCTGCGATAGATAAAAAACGACATTTTTGTTTTATGCCGTTCAAAAAATAAAAGATACCTTGAGAAAAGGCGACGCTTTGGAGGGTAAAAAGTTTCTTGACTTTTATCTATAACTTTATTACATTTATATAATTAACTAAAATGAAAGTCGTTTTGATGATGGGAAGAACGAGTCTTTTTATCAGAATATATCTCCCACTTTTCATTTTCCTGTCCTTGTTTTCCCTCCCAGATATAGCCGACGCAAACGAGCGTCCGTTTAACCTTGGCATTAAATTGGGGTTAAATAAACTGGAGGGTGATTGGAAAGAACCGAAACTCAATCCGCAGGGTAGTTTATATTTTTCTTATGACCTGGTGCCCTATTTCGGAATCGGTGGAGAGTTAAACTATTCCATTTTAAAAACAAAAAGTGATATGGAAAGAATTGGAGCTCTTTACGATTCGGAAAAGTTTAAGGTTGTGTCGATTCCGTTTGAAATAAAATGCCGGTTTAATTTTTTCCCGTTTTCAAGGGTGAATCCGTTTGCCACAATCGGCGGCGGCGTCATTCAAACCAACGCGTTTCATGACAACGAAACGATTGCGGTGGACGGACAGGATCAAAAAGGCTCGGAAGGTGTTTTGTCCGCCGGCGGTGGTTTGGAGTTCCGTCTACCGGACGGGCTGGCGCTGTCAATCGGAGCCGATTATCGGCAGTTGTTCACCGACAAGCTCGACCAGCTTGATTACGGCGACGAGTCCGATGGCCTGATTTCCGTCTGGGGTGGATTGGGTTACTATTTTGGTCCGGTTACGCCGGATGATGCGGATGGTGATTGTATTCCCAAGGAATTGGATTTAGATCCGGCACAGGCCGAAGACCGCAACGGCTATCTGGATCACGACGGAGTGCCCGAAAGCGGAATGGCTTCGAATAAAACAAAAAATGCCCCGATTGTTATACACCATCCTGTATTTACCGCCGAAGCCGGACAGGATTTAAAAATATCTGCAAAAATTCTGACGAATTCACCTTTGCGTACGGCAGCTGTTTTGTATAGAAAAGTCGGAAAGAAAAATTGGAATGTGCAAAAACTGGAGCCCTTTGAGGGTGCTGTTTTTTCTGCTAAAATAAGTGGAGATAATATAACCGAGGAAGGAATGGAATATTGTGTGGTTGCTGTGGATGAGCGTGTGAAGGGAATCGGATATTCCGGTTTGCCGACTCGGCCGATACGAATTAAGGTTGTCAAAAATGGGTCAGGGTGGCGAATTGCAAGCGGAATCGCTGCTGTTCTGAGCTGGGGTGCTGCAAGTTATATCGTTTTTCGCAAGCAAAATTAGGAGATTAAAAGATGAGGACGTATATGTGTTTGGGAAGGGTTTTTATTTTATTGGGAATATCTTTTTTTATTCTGACCTCCTGTGCAGGCACTCGTGACGACTCTATTCTCCTTGATGAGGATGAATTTTCAAATAACACGGACCAAGGATCGGTGGAAGAATTTGATGCGTCCGCTGATGAAACAGAGGTGTTGGCCCTGCTGGGGATTACTAAAGATGATACTGAGGGACAGGCAAAACCGGTGGAAAATGCCGCTGCTGAAGGTCAAGAAAGTCAATTAGAGAGTACACCGGACAACAGTACTCTGAAAACGAAAATACAGGATCTGGAAACCCAATCCCAGGAAAAAACCGAGCAGGTATCTAAACTCAAGACCGAGCTTTCAGTCAAAGATGATCGCATTCGTGAATTGGAGAATAAATTATCTGGTGAATCTGGCTCTGCAACTGTGCGCGTTGGAAATAGTTTTAAAAGCCAATACGATCAGGCATTATCTTTGTATAAAAGCCGTAAATACAAGGAGGCGCTCGCGCGTTTTGACGAACTTTTAAATTCAAGCAAAACAAATGATTTGATTGATAATTGCCAGTACTGGAAGGGGGAGTGTTATTATGGAATAGGCGATTATCAGCAGGCAATTATTGAATTTCAAAAGGTTTTTGCCTTTGAGAATTCAAACAAATTTGACGATGCACAACTTAAACTTGGTTTGTGTTATCTTCAATTAAAGGACAATGCCAAAGCAAAATCTGAATTCGAAAAGTTACTGTATAATTATCCCGATAGTGAGTATGCGGGTAAGGCACAATATTATATGTCTGGCCTGTAATTGTTTGTTAAAAATTATGGATATTTCATACAGGGTAACATTGGTTACCCTTTCTTTATGTTATATAATATGTTAAATGATTACCTGCGAATTGGATTTACGATTACTGAAAACAAGGTCTGAAAATGAAAAATCGCTTACGTATTTTATTTTTATCATCTGAAGTTGCTCCATTTGCAAAAACAGGCGGACTGGGGGATGTCTCCAGTGCGCTACCCAAAGCGCTTTACGAAATGGGTCATGATATTCGGGTCATGATGCCCAAATACGGTACCATTAGTGAACGTAAATATGTTTTGCGGGAGGTCATTCGTTTAAAGAAAATACCTGTTAAGATGGGGGGGGCTGAACATGCCACATGTGCTAAATCCGCGTTCATCCCCGATTCCAAAGTACAGGTATATTTTTTAGATTATAAACCCTTCTTTGAACGGCCGGGGCTTTACATAGATCCTAAAACCGGGCAGGATTTTCCAGATAACGCGGAACGTTTTTTACTTTTCTGCCGGGCGGTATTTGAAACGGTGCGACTTCTTCACTGGGAACCTCAAGTCATTCATTGTAATGATTGGCAAACAGCTCTCATCCCTTGGCTTTTAAAATACGAGTTAAAAACCGACGGTTTTTTCCAAAAGACAACCACATTGTTGTCGATTCACAATATGGCTTATCAGGGTGCCTTCGAGCAGGCTTCTGTCTCAAATTTAGGCCTACCGGTTGATATTTTTAATAAGAATAACGATATGGAAGCCTATGGAAAGACTAATTTTCTCAAAGCAGGAATTTTAAATGCCGATATGTTAACGACTGTGAGCCCCAGATATGCCCAGGAAATTCAAAATGATCCGAAAATGGGTGCCGGACTTGAAAATGTACTGAAAAAAAGAAGTAAGGATTTATATGGTATTCTGAACGGAGTCGATTACAGTATATGGGATCCTGGCGTGGATGATTTGATTGAAAACAAATATGATGTGTCCGACGTCACCGGCAAAAAAGAAAATAAAAAAACGCTTTCGGAAAAGTGTGGATTTACCTTTGACGAATCGATTCCTATCGTCGGAATTGTTTCACGTTTGGTGGAACAAAAAGGTTTTGATTTGGTGATTTCAGCATTGCCGCAAATGATATCGATGGGTATGCAGATCGTTATTCTTGGCATGGGTGATGAAAAATACCATGAAGGATTTACAAAGCTGGCGAAAAAATATCCAAAAAATTTAGCGGTGTTTTTGAAATTTGATGAAACACTGGCGCATCTTATTGAAGCAGGCAGTGATATGTTTCTGATGCCGTCCTTATTTGAGCCTTGCGGCCTCAATCAGATGTACAGTTTACGATACGGAACTGTACCGATTGTCCGAAATGTCGGAGGACTGGCGGATACGATTATTGATTATGATACCGATACGGGAAAAGGGAATGGTTTTGTTTTTACCGATTCGGATGATCGAACTCTTTTGGAAACCTTTAAACGGGCCATGGAAGTATATCGAGACCAGGGCTCGTGGCTTAAACTGTTAAAACGCGGCATGAAGGCGGATTTTTCCTGGAAGTCAACCGCTGAAAAATTTGTGAAATTGTATTCAAAACTTGAAAAAAAGAAATAACTTTTTGCTTTGACTGCCGTTCCCGTATGGGGTATGTGAATGCCCCTTTTTTATTGTTTTGGTTTGGAACAATGATGTTTCGTGCTACTACAATAAAATATCAGGGAATGTTTTTTTTTACAATTTAAAAAAAAATGTTTTTTGTGATGTCGGAATAGAGATCGGAAAGCTTTTAAAGAGAATATTTTCAAGGTTCAATAGCTTGAAAAATTTTTATTCTTTCTGGCAATTTTAACAGTTGGATATCTGATTCGCTGGATTACTGGCACTAACTTTGCATCTTTTCACAAGACTAATAGTGTATTCTAGTGTAATTGCATGTGGAAAAAGATTGAGACCGTTTCCGATGGAAGGTATTCAACTTAAAATATACCGAATTGGCGTTGCCCAAAATATAATATTATTGAAAATTTCCGGATTTATAGACACAACCACATCACCCGGCTTGCAAAAAGCCATAACACATCTTATTGAAGAAGGCAATTATCATTTTCTGGTTGATATGGCTGATGTTCGCTATGTAAGCAGTGCCGGTTGGGGAGTGTTTGTCGGCGAAATTAGAGGCCTGCGGGAAAAAGGCGGTGATCTTAAAATCGCTAATATGATTCCGGAAGTCGTTGAAGTCTTTGAAATGCTCGAATTTAATCGTATTATGAATGGATACGATTCTGTGGGAGAAGCGATAGATGATTTTGAATTTTGTTTAGGTATACCGCTTTCCAGATCAAGAAATATTGTCGCATCAAAAGATTTTGTGGTTCCGCAAAATAACGATCAAGCACCCTCGAAATTGCAACCTGCCAGAGAACCCGTACCGACAACACAAACTGATTATAAAGAATCGAGCTCACAACCGGTCGTTCCTGTCAACCGGCAGCGCTCGGTAACCGATGCCGAATTACCCTTGACGGAAAAAGTGAAAAAACTTGTGATAGAAAATCCGGTTCTGGGCATCTGGTCCATCAAAAAGATGCTGTACTCTCCCAGATTTGGGTATACGAAAATTGGATATTTCAAATTGAGAGTTTTAATGAAAAAGTTGGCCCTCGACACCAAGACCAAGCGGATCCGCTATTATCGTTCGCGAGGATGATAAATTTATTATTGGAGAATGTTGTAAATGATTAATTTGGTGAATAAAAATTGGTTTTCCGTCAGTGTTACTTTTATATTGGGATTTTTTTTACTTTCCGTAATTTGTCCTTGGGATTTATTGGCACAGGCGGATGTGGAAATTCGCCTGAATAGAGGAGATGCCATTCATTTGTTTGTATACGATGGACCCTTTGGGGGAACCGGGAATGGTTTTCTGGAGAATTACAATGACGAAGAATTTATTATCGATGGACGGGGTAATGTGAGATTGAATACACTGGGCGAAATTAAAATCGTTGGAATGACACCGGAAAAAGTCAATGAATTACTATATGAAAAGTTTAAGCAGTATACGAAAGAGGATCCTATTGTCTTTGTCGAACCTTTGATCCGTATTACTTTGTCCGGTGATTTTCAGAAATCGGGCATGTATCGTTTTAATCCGAATATTTCATTTTGGGAAATGGTTGAAAATGCCGGGGGCCTGGCGGGACTCGCAGCTTTGGAGAATATGTACGTTTTGCGCAAAGATGATGTTGTGTACCAGGATTTTAGCGATGCATTGCATAAAGGACAGTCATTATTAGAATTGGGATTACAATCCGGTGACGAGATTGTCGCTCCCCGTCTTAATCGATTGACAATCCAGACAGTTTTGAGATATTTTCAGTTTACCATGTCGCTGATAACCTTTTATCTGGCATTGATGAATTACAGGGCTCGAGCAAATTATTAGATGGAAGAGAACACCACATATCAGCAGATGCTTGGCGAGCAAGATGAAACGCCGCAGATTGATTTTGGCAAGTATTTACGTGGTATCTGGAAGCGCAAGTGGATACCTCCGCTTTTGGCTTTGTTGGGCGCCATACCGTTCTATCTTTCCGCACCGGATTATATTCCCATGTACAGAGCAGAGGTGTTAATTAAAACACAAAATTTAGATAAGGATTCTGCCCCTGTACTCAACCGAAACCGTCAGGTCGATATGCGCAGCCGCCGTTTTGTGGCCCGGGTCGCCGCAGAATCGGGATTGGCTGTTGTGTTACGCGACAGCGTCATCAAGACATTCGACGATATTTTTCAAGTTCTGACCACAACAGAAGACCCCATCAGCGGACGCTATGAGATTTCGATCGATGAGCTGGATACATACCGCCTATTTATGTATGAAAATGGGAACCGTACGACACTCGATAGCGCAAATGTATGGGAGGCTATCGGTTCGGTACGTTCTATCAATGGCATCAATTTTCAACTTTCACCCGACTTAATTCAGCACGCGCGCCGGATTCAATTTGTCGTTCAGCCTTTTTCTCGTGCGGTTCAGGAGATGGGCAAGGTGCGGAATCGACTATATGATACAGGTGTATTAATGCTGCAAATGGACGGGACCGATCCGGAAGTTCTGGCCACAAGGTTAAACCGTATAGCGGATGTCTACGTACAGGAAATTTTAAATCTTAATACCTATGATGAAACCCAGCGGCGGGCACTGCTGGAAATGAAATTGAAAAATGCTGAAGAAAAGGTTAAAGAGGTTGAAGCTGAATTGACGGAATTCTATCAGCGATATCCTTTATCTCTCGATGCGGAAAAGAAAAAATTTTTGGATGAATTAACCGAATGTAATACAGCCCTCACAAACCTGCCGAAACAGAGAGAACGCCTGACTAAACTCCTGGATCAACTGGAAAAAGGCCAGGAAGGCATCGATCCCCGTCAATATCGTAAATTTATTGTTGACGAGATTGCATATTTTGACGTCCTCAAAAACGAACCGGAAATGGTTGTTATGCGGCAATCATTGAGGCAGGTCGAAACTGAAGCGCAAGAATTGACCCGGGATTATCCCCGGCATAAGAATCTGATAAAATTAAATGCCGCTATTGATTCAACTCAGCAATTGATCATCGATTTTGCATCCGCCTATCGAAATACACTTGCGGAATCTGTTGCAGAATACCGGCAAAAATTGAAACAAAGTCAGGCAAAGCTTCAAACATTACCGCAGGATGAATCAAGATTGATGGAATTGGAACGAATTCGTCGCGTAAATGAAGGACTCTATACGAGTCTGTTAACCGAATTAAACAATATGGAGGTTACCGATGTGGCCTCCCATGAAGAGATTGCCATATTGGATCCGGCCATACCACCTACATCTCCGTTCAATCCAAGCAAGAATCAAAAAATACTGATAGGAGGTGGAGTCGGTTTTTTACTGAGTCTTTTATTATGTATCGCGTTAGAACATTTCGATAGGTCAATCCGAACACCGGATGATATCGAAAATTTTTTGGGATTAAACGTTCTTGGTGCCATTCCTGTGGTTGATTTTAAAGATATTCCGGAATATCATGATTTCGAAAAAGTGAAACAGATCGATCGCCAATTGGTGACGCATGATTATTCACCAACACCCATTGGCGAATCCTATCGTGCTCTGAGAACGCATTTAATGTTTTCAAAAAAAATGGGTAAAATCCAGACACTTGTTTTAACCAGTATCAGTCCGGAGGAAGGAAAATCTTTTACCGCCAGTAATTTAGCCATTATAATGGCCCAGCAAAGAACAAATACGCTGCTGGTCGATGCGGATCTTCGTCGAGGTGTTTTGCACAACACTTTCGGATTGGCCAAAAGTCCGGGTTTTACCAATTATCTGACAAAAAATACAACTCTTTCATCTATTGTAAGGCCGACGCACATTCCTAATTTGTCCTTGGTGAGTTGTGGCCCCATGATTCCCAATCCTTCGGAATTGCTCGGTTCCCTGCAATTAAGACGCTTCTTTGAGGAAACGAGACGTAAATTCGATCTCGTCATCTTTGATACGCCACCCCTTGATGCTGCTACTGATGCCGTTGTGTTGGGAAGTCAGGTGGATGCGGTTGCG
>JAFGEC010000187.1 GCA_016931775.1 Candidatus Zhuqueibacterota bacterium
AAAGGTGACCCAGGGCGAAGGCGGCTGGGGTGCTGTTGTTTGTCTGACGGATGAAAAGAAAAACGCCCTTAAGGGATTAACATTTGAATTTTAGTGGAATTTTTCCTTTTGCTGAAAAATATTATATGAAAAAGCGGGTGATGGGAATGAGTTTTGATGTCAACTATATTTCACTACTCGTTCCCAAACTCGGCTGACCTTTTATGGAAATCACGCGAATATCATCAGAGATTGCATAAAGAGACACCCTTTAGTCATTGTGCAATTGTTAGGAACATATTGCGGGATGATCAAAAGTTATTTTGATACGGATTTTCCTCTAAAAATAATATCATGCCCGCGCAGTTATTTGTTGCAGAATAACTCGAAAATTGAATTTAACATTATAATATTCGTATGTACAGATAAAAAGAGAAATGACATTCTCAAGGAGCAGGCTGTTGCAGAATAATTACTTTGTGTCGCACCCGCGGAAGCGGGTGCCCAGTCTTGGACAAATAAAGTGATACCATTCGAATTTACGAATGCAAAGGTTCCCCAAATAAAAGTTAATACTGAAAATCTGGCCCGTTCGAACACATTGTATTGCCATTTATTATCCTCCGTCGGCTAGATATCCGGCTGCGCGGGCATGACATGAAGACTTTGATGCCATTCTAGAATAGTCTACCTATGCAGGCGCGAGATTTTGAGTTGTTATGCAAAAATCTAATGCGCGGGAAAGACAGTCATATATTATTTTATTTGCGATACAGTGTTTTAGATACATCCCCATTGAAATTTTAAATGATGCCCGACTCAAGCGTTACTTTATAGGACTTGGGTATTATTTACAATCACACAACTTTTGCTCGCCCGTCACCTCACCAGCATCATCGTTCTGGTCTGCTGAACCTGCCCGTCGATTTTCAACGAATAAAAAT
Organism: Candidatus Zhuqueibacterota bacterium; assembly: GCA_016931775.1. Taxonomy (GTDB): domain Bacteria; phylum Zhuqueibacterota; class Zhuqueibacteria; order Residuimicrobiales; family JAFGEC01; genus JAFGEC01. Next base: position 924 of record JAFGEC010000187.1, read on the forward strand.
ACAATCCGCTGGCGACCTGCTGTCCGTTAACGTCATCTCCTTGCCAAAAAAACTGATGTCGGCCGAGCCCCAAATCGCCCTTGCACAATGTCCGCACCTGTTGTCCCGTTGAATTGAAAATATCGATTTGCACCCGGCCTTTGGATTCGATTGTGACGGGAATCTGCGTGACAGGATTAAAAGGATTTGGAAAGTTCTGCCCCAGGTCGTATCGGTTTACTGTCAAGTCGTTATGGATAAGTACCGGTGATAGAGACCAATCCAGCTCCAGGGTATCGGAAATGACCTTTTTACCGTTGGTGTAGACCATAATAAAAAATTTATGAATTCCTTCTTCTCTTAAGGAATACCTTTTTTCCAGCACCTCCATTTGCCGCAATCCGGTATTGGCACCGAAAGGATCATCTACACCGCTGGCCTGATAGATGACCATCTGTTCCGGGCCAACGGCAGTTGGAAAAACATTGAGGTAATAACGCACATATCTGCTGGTAATTGCTTCGATTTCATACGTCATCATGGGGGCGTGTACTGCGTCGATATATTTTAAAACACGGAAATCCGTCACAACCGTTTGCTCTGCCGCCATCAGGGCGGTACCGTGGATGGTGAGGCGGATGTATCGGGTCTCAACGGGATCGATCCAGTCGCATACGATCCGGGTGGAATCCTGCCGGAACAACTGGTCGACGGCGGTCGTCCAGGTAGCAGCATCCGTGGAAATTTCAATGGTATACTGCGGCTGTAAAGGCGCGTATTCGGGCCCGAAATCCAGCTGGAACATGTCGATTGTTTCCAGTCCGCCAATGTCCACCACAACGGCGTTGGGGCTGCCGGGACATACCCAGGCTGTTCCCCTGTCTCCATCCAGCATGTTTTGCGGCATGGAAGAATTGTCCCCGCCGGCGACGTTTGCGGATTTACCTCTCACCACGTCTACATCGGCGACAAAGATATCATAAGCGGCACCGGTCAGTGTTTGAGCGACAATTTCCGCCATGACCGTCGCACCCTGGGTAGAGGGATGAATGCCGTCCGGGAAAAGCGCTCCTTTACCGATGAACGGCGTATAAAAATCGATGAGGCTTACGCCTGTAGAGTCGATAATTTGATCGATCATGGGCATAATATCCACAGTGATGATCGAGTCCCGGATTCCCCATGCATCGCTGAACGACGGCGGCGGGTAACACGCATATATGGTGGGATTGCTCACGGTACGGAACGTATCGATCATGGCGATATAGTCGGGAATGTACTCGTCCTTGTATGCCCAATTTTGTGGCTTGCTGTCGTTGGTTCCCAGCAGTATAATGACGATGTCCGGTTTGAATGTCAATGCATTTGTAAATTGAACCTCGTTCCATAGCGGAAAGTCTCCATGGCGCAACATGGTGCGGCCGCTGTTTCCGAAATTTTCAGCGTCATAACCGGGACCCAGCAAACGCTCCAATTGATACGGATAACTGTCTAATGCCCTGGTGCCGATCCCATCGCCATAGGTGATGCTGTTGCCGACACATGCAATTCGCAGGGTGTCCAGGGAGGCGAAGAGAGGATAACAGGTGATGAATATAATAAATGAAATCAGAAGAAAAGACGTACGTTTCATAGCTTGCTCCTTCAAAACGGGGTCGTGCTTGCGGGTTTTTTATCTTGTGGTAGAATAATGTAAAAACTATTTTGATAAAATCCAATGGTTTTTGTGACATCTCAGTACCGGGTGGGAAAAAGAGTCTTGAAAAACTGTAATTTTATATTTGAAGCAATCCGGCGGTTTTATTATGATGGACGGCTCCGGCTATACTGCTCCGTGAGTAACGTGAGGTTTTTATCCCGCCTATATTCCATACCAAACCTCGATTTTATCACGCGCATGTAGTCGCGGCATGACTCTCCGCCGTCCCGCGCGGCGCATAGCCGTCAACCTAATTGAGTGCTTTTATATCATTTACAATTTTTTCCCTTGCAGGGCGTTTGATAGACATCTTGATACGGCACATAAACAAAATAAAACAAATTGAATTAATGAGAATTTTCAGGATCACTTG
>JAFGEC010000188.1 GCA_016931775.1 Candidatus Zhuqueibacterota bacterium
CAAGTGATCCTGAAAATTCTCATTAATTCAATTTGTTTTATTTTGTTTATGTGCCGTATCAAGATGTCTATCAAACGCCCTGCAAGGAGAAAAATTGTAAATGATATAAAAGCACTTAATTAGGTTGACGGCTATGCGCATTGCGGGACGGATTGATAACGGATAAAAAATTATTTTTTATTTTTGATGTTAAATTTATTTAATAATCGCCCTACTGATAGTCATAGGAATGATAATACGAACCGAAATAAATTCGATAGTAATACCTGTATCCCCACTTGTTGGCCACGTCGTTGAGCACGGCGCCGTATATGCGGGCGCGGGCCTTTTCCAGGGCTTCGAGTACCTGATATACCGAACTTTTCGGGGTTTTATCGTGTTTGAACACCAGCAGCGTGCCCTGCAGCATTGTGGCCAGTATTTTGGTGTCGGTCACCGGCAGAACAGGGGCTGAATCGTACATCACGATATCGTATTGATGCCGTACTTCCTTGATAAAATCGGCCATCTTTTGCGAAGAGATGAGCTCCAGGGGATTGGGCGGTATCGTGCCGCACGAAATCAGATGGAGATTGGTGACCGGCGTTTTGTGAGTGACCATGGACAGCGGCATGTCCTTCACCAGGTGCTCCACCAGGCCGAAATTGGTCTGCAGTTTGAACAGTCTGTGCTGTTTGGGCTTGCGCAGGTCACAATCCACAATGAGGACCTTTTGGCCCGACAGGGCCCAGGCTATGGCCAGATTGGCCGTGGTGAGGGTTTTGCCTTCACCGGCATTGGGACTGGTGACGAGTACTTCTTTGATCTTTTCATCCACGCCGGTAAATATGAGGTTGGCGCCCAGCATACGGTACGCTTCCACGGTCGGTGTTTTGGGCTTCATCTGGTCGATCAAAAAAACGCCGTTTTCCGAATAACTGCGGTGTTTGGATGACCGTCTAAATAAATATTTACCGGTGTGCTGTTTTTTCGGCGTACCCATATCGGGGATGGTGCCCAACAGATTGAGTTTGTCTTGAGCGGTAACATCTTCCCGGGTTTGTACGTTGTGATCCAAAAATTCCTGCAGCAGGGCCAGCCCGAATCCCAGTGCCAGGCCCAGTACGACCGCCGCCATCATGTTGCGGATGCGATTGCCGGCCAGCGGCCATTGCGGCAGGATGGGATAATCCACAATCCGCAATCCGCCGGATCCGGTGGCCATTTTGATTTTGGCTTCTTCGCCTTTTTCCAACAGGATCGTGTACACGTTTTCAGCCACGGTCTGAGAGCGTTTCAGTCTTAAATATTCCAGCGCGTCCTGCATGAGATTTGGATTGTCGCGTTTGAAATTATTGATGAGCCGCTTGTAATAGCGCTCCCGGTTGTCCAGTTGCGACAGGTCCAGCTCCAGGTTGATCACTTTTTCGCGCAAACTCTGCAGTTTCACGTCTTCATCGCCCAGCGCGGATTGCCCGCCGGCAGAGTTTATGAGAAACTGGACCAGTTTTTGGCGTTCCTCTGCGATCTGTTCCACCAGCCGCGATTCCTCCGCTGAACCGTGTGGAGCACTGTTTTTCTGCGTCTCGAGCCGCTCGATGCTGTCCCGGATACGAACCACCTCGGGTGAATCCGTGATCAGATTGTCGGACACCGAGGTGCCGAGCATATTCCGCAGCATTTGTCTGTATGAATTGAGGTTGGAACGTGTCATCTCCAGCTCGGTCTGCACCCGGGTGAGCTCGCTTTCATATTGGGCGATTTCGTTGAGCATACCGCCGTCTTCATTGCTGAAAGTGATGTTGGTACGGTTTTTAAACTCCTGCAGCGCGCGTTCCGTCTCCTCCAGGTTTTTTCTGGAAACGGCCATCTGCTCGTTGATAAAGTCGACCGTGTTTTTCAATTCTTCATTGTCGATCTCCTGGCAGCGCACCTTTAATACCTCGGTGGCGTGGACCGCGAGAACATACGCCAGTTCGGGTTTTTCCGCCCGGGCCGTCAGATAGATGAAATCGGTATACTCGGATGACAGCAGACTTGTCCCTGTTGCGATCAGTTCGTACAGTTCTTCCGGGTCCGGCTGCATTTCTGCGGTCAGCAATGTATCGGTCATGATCAACTGCGCCACGCGGTTCAGGTAGACACGGCTTGCCATCAGGGCCTGATAATATTGTACCGGACGGGCGGTTTCTTCTTTCAACCATGTGGGAACCTGTTCACCAAAGCCGAATTCTTTGGACTCGATGATTAACGTCGATGACGACAGGTACATGTGAGGTCTGGTATAATAATATATCCCCGCCGCCGCCGTTACGACAATCAAGCTGATAATAATGGTGATCTTGCGCTTGATGACGATGAACAAATAGTCTTGTATTGTATATTCTCTGTCATGCATAATTTTTATTATATCCCCGGTATTTCAAAAAACGACAGGTTAAATATTTATTTAATTAATCAATTCGTTCGACGTGCATAGTATAATGCCATCAGGATGGGAGAGGTAATCGTTGCAACATCTTTGACGATGTTGAACACGGTTTTGGCCACAGGTGTCTTTTGTTTCGGTACGATAATGACGTCACCCGGATAAATAACGGGCACCTGCTGCGGGTCGTAACGGTCGATCAGGCTCCGTAAATTAATTATTTGTTGTCCTCCGTTGGAGGCCTGCGGTGACACCAGCATCACTTTGTTCATCCGTGCCTTGTCGGTGGGTCCGCCGGCCAGATAGATAAAATCCAGCAGATTTTCACCCGCATAATAGGGAAAATGATCGGGTTTTTTTACCTCGCCCATCACCTTGACGTCCAAAACACCGGGCCGGCCGGGCACGATAATCACATCGCCGTCCAGCAATTCCGGCAGCAGGTCTTTGTCCGCCGTCTGCATAAATTTCAGCAGGTCGACCCGTAAGCCGGCCTCGCTACCGGAATCGGTTTCCCGCAAAAGCCGGATGTCGTCGATCTGCGCGCCCGGATTATAACCGCCTGCCTGGGTGATGGCGCCCTGCACGGTGGCGCTTTTGGGCACCAGGTACTGTCCGGGTACGGACACCTGGCCGAGCACGGTAATACTCACACTCAGAATTTCCGAAAAACGCACGGTCACGATGGGCCGTTCGCCCAGATATTTTAAACCCTGTGCCGTCAATACATCGCGTATTTCATTGGGATCCAGTCCCACCACCGGGATGTTGGGTAAAAACGGATGGTCGATGGTGCCGTTCTGTTGTACCACAAGGTTGTTGGAAAACTCTTCGTGACCGAACACCCGTACCTGGAGGATATCCCCGACCTGTATCTTTTTGTTTTGCCCGAATCCCGCCGTACTCAAGAGACCGGTTAAAACAAATAACACCAGAACATGTCTATTTCTGTTCAACTTGACTATTCCCTTCGCTGCGAACCACGGATGCCTGTCTGTACGTATCATCATCCAAAATCGTTTGTAAAATTTACCACGGTGATTATTTTAGCGAATTTTTTTTTAAAGTGCAAGCATTTTATAGTGTCCATAATTTTTCCCCATGTTTTTTGCTTGCATGTCAAAAGAAATATATTTACATTAGCGCCGAAATATTTATGTAATATTTTCACTGTAATATCCATGTGGTTTTTGAAGGAGATCCATTTATTCAGTGATGATAAAAGCCGTGACGGGGAAAATCCAATTTCTCACTTTTATCACAGCAAAAGTTATTCTGCTTGTTTCCAACCATGAGACCGTGTGGCCGTTTTTTTATCTTGAAAAGTACAGAACGAATATATATATTTATGTTTTGATATAATAACGATTCCGGGTCGCTGTAACTGTAAGTGACATGGCGGAGCTGTATAAAGACGTTTGAACGTTAGCACGTTAGAACGTTCTAACGTTTCACGTTTACAATAAAACCGACCGTTATACAAAAAAATAACTTGACAAACAACCCACAAAAAAAACAAGTTCCAACGTTCCAACGTAAAAAAAGAAAAATGAAAAAAATGCCGGAACGACCGGATATTTTAAAATTGAAAATAATTTTGCAGGAAAATGACAATATCCTGTTTGCCATGTTGTTTGGGTCATTTGCCGGATTTACAGTTCACCGGCAGAGCGACATCGACATTGCACTTTACTGTCGTAAACCATTTGATTTGATAGAATTCGGCAAATTGATCGCAAAGCTCGAAAAAGCTGCCGGAAAAACAATTGACCTGGTCGAATTGAATGGTTTACCGGAAAAATCACCTTTGCTGGCCTATGAAATTGCAACATCATCCCAACTGCTTTTTTCAAAAAATGAGGAGCTGGTGACCGAATTTAAAACAAAGACGTTTATACAATATATTGATACCTGCGAATTAAGGCATAACACCCGGCGACTTTTTTATCAAAAAATTTCATCCAATATGCTCGGACAGCGAAATTATGCTTGAACGCTTGAATCAATTAGATACGAATCTGAATGAACTTTTAAAATTTAAACGGTCGGTTGCTCTTTCGCATATAAAAAAGGACCTGCAAAAACAATGGATTCTCTGGTACGGATTGTTCGAATCGATTCAGATTGTCATCCATATTGCTTGTCATTTAACGGCCAAATACCATCTCGGCAATCCGGAAACATATAC
>JAFGEC010000189.1 GCA_016931775.1 Candidatus Zhuqueibacterota bacterium
ATAGTAATGATAACCGAATGCACGCCGACGATTTGGGCAAGCTGATGGAGGAGTGTGGGTAAAAACTCTTTTGCATCGCCTTCCTGATTGCATATCTGGTCAATATGCAACACAAGTTTGAGTATAGCTGCGGCCTCGGGCGAATTTGCTATTTTTGTCCACATGTCAGTCATATTTATTCCTAAATCGACTTTATTATTTCGAGAATACTCATTTTATCGTGGTATTTCCGTAACGATATCCGGCCTCAAGTAAACGTTTTAATTCTTCCGCCCCAAGAGATGTTTGAAGTTTACCGTTGATCGCGACGGAAATGATACCGCGCTCTTCGGATACCACAATGACCATAGAATCCGACTCCTCAGAAAGTGTCATAGCCGCCTTGTGTCGAGTACCGAAATTGGGATCATCCTGTAGTTCCTGAGAAATTGGTAGAATGCAACGGGCTGCCTCAATAATATCGTTTTGAATGATAACGGCACCGTCATGCAGTGGCGAGCGGGGATTAAATATCGATAAAATAAGCGGTGCCGTTACTTCTGCCTGAATTTTGACACCATTTTCAATGATGGCCCTTAATCCGGTTTCCCTGACCAGAACAATCAAAGCGCCATAACCCTTGTCACGCAGTTCCACTGTGGCCTTTATGACCTCGTCAATAACCTTGCTGCCTGTTACCTGGACAAAAAACCGAACGATCCTGCTTTGTCCGATAAAAATAAGCAGCCGCCTGATCTCGGGTTGAAATAAAATGACGAATGCAACCAGCCAGATCGTGCTCAGCTTTTCAAAAATCCATGTTATGCCTTTGAGCTGGAAGACCGGCGCAATACTGGAGAATAAAAGTATAATAACCAGTCCGACCATCATCTGAGCTCCCCGTGTACCGCGTAATAATTTGTACAAATGATAAATTAAAAAAGATATAACGGTGATGTCCAAAATATCGATAAAGGTAACGGGCAAGAAACCGATTTTGAATAAAGGTATGTTCATGCTCTTTCAATCATATCCGCAATGGAGGTGACACGTTTCATTTCTTTAACATCATGTACGCGTACAATGTGTGCGCCATTTAATATACAAGCCGTTACCGCAGCCGCTGTTCCTTCAAGGCGTTGATCCGGCGGTAAATCCAAGACATTCCCGATAAATGACTTTCTCGACGGCCCTACCAACACCGGAAATTCCATTTGAGTAAAGGTGGACAAATTTTTAATGATTCGATAATTGTCATCAAGAGTTTTGCCAAATCCGATCCCGGGGTCGATGACAATTCCATGTTTCGGAATACCGGCGTTTTGAGCAATTTGAATGCCTTGGTTTAGATATTCCGTTATTTCCTTCAGCAGATTTTGGTAACGGGGTTCTTTTTGCATATTTTGCGGTGTCCCTTTGATATGCATGATGACCAGGCCGGTACCTGACTGCGCGACAATTTCTGCGATCTCCGGGCTGAATCGCAGACCGCTGATATCGTTGACAATTTTTGCGCCTGCTTTGATGGCTGCCTGGGCGACTGGGAATTTATAGGTGTCGATAGAAATAGGAACATTGCTTTTTTTCGCGAGATTTTCAATCACCGGTAAAACACGTTCTAATTCCTCTGTCAATTCCACTGGCCGCGCGCCGGGTCTTGTGGATTCTCCGCCGATATCGATAATGTCGGCTCCGTGATTAACCATTTCCAAACCTTTGGCAACCGCGCTGTCCATACTGTTGTATAAACCTCCATCGGAGAAGGAGTCGGGCGTGATGTTTAGTATGCCCATTACCAGTGTACGGCGACCCAGTTCCAGCGTTATATCACCGCAGGTCCATTTGTATACTTTTCGACTGCCGCTCATTCTGGCCGGCTGCCCGTATAGCTTGTGTCCGGTTGTATCAGACTGCGGAGTCTTTTTCTTGCCTCATCGGCATATTTATCATCGAAACCACGGTTGAGATGAATTCTGAGACGGTATTCTTGTATTGCTTTTTCCTTTAAGCCTTTTGTTTCGTAAATATACCCCAGATACAAATGGGCATCCACGTGGTTGCCGTATCTAACGGCCCGGTTAAAAAACTCTTCCGCATGATCCAAATCTTCGGAATTAAAATAATAAACACCAAGATTGTAAAATGCAAGAACATTTCTCGGATCGATATCAAGTATTTTGGTGTAAATTTGTATAACATTTTCTATGTCGCTTTTTGCGATGGCGATTTTCCCGAGCATATGAAGTCCATCCAGGCAACGCGGATAAATGAACAACAGGTTATTGAGGATTTTCCGTGCGCTTTTGGTGAGATTGTTGAAGAATAAATAATCCGCGTATAAAAGGTATCCTTCACGATAACATGGATTGATAAAAAGCGCGCGCCGGAACAAGGCATCCTTGTTTGTGAATCCGAGTCTTTTAATTCTCGATATATGCAGACTGGATAGATCGCAATAGACCTCTGGGATATACGGATCCTTTTGCAGTGCTTTGGTCAGTGCATCCTCCGCTTTTTTCCAGAATTGTTTAAATAGATTGATGCGGCCTAAAATTTGGTAGGCATGGGCATTATTTGAATCGATTTGTACCGATCTAAGGCTTATTTTACGTGCAACGGCAAAATGCAGTTCGGGTGAAACCCCCTCAACTTTCAGGTAGGCTGCATATTCCAGGTGGGTTCGGGAGAAAAGATTTCGCGAACCGTAATCTAGAGAATCCGCCTGAAAAGCCTTTTCTGCAAACGCGACAGCTTGTTTATACTGCTTATTGATCAGGGCGTATTCGGCAAGGATTTGAAACTTTGCAATTTCCTCATCGGGTGGCGTCGGATCATGTTTTGTGGCTGTTAAAGGAATTGTTCGTAACAATTCATCCGCCATCCGGTTCCCCAAAACCAGCCTATTGCCCTCGGGGAATTCCATTTTTCCTTCAGCCTTCAGGCTGTCTCTATTTACGTCCCACAATTTCCACTCCAAAGGACAACCCATGCAATCCGCATAATAACTGCCTAGCATAACATAATCCAGGCCGATTTTTTTGGCATAATTCACCAGGTAAGCGGCGTCTACGCTGGAGTCCAAATCCATAGTTTGCCAGATCCAATCAGGCGGATATATAAATGCGGAATCTTGAAGCCGGGTTTGCAGTGCTTTTGTTGCCTGTGCTGCAACCGCCCAGCCGATCCAGGATTCACTATCGTGAAAAGAGTTGTCGATAAAAGGGAAAACAGCCATACGGATTTTATCCCGCATGGATTGGTAAGTACAAAAGCGGTAAATACAAAAGCAAACAAAAAGCAAAAGGGTAAAAACCATATATCCTTTTACCCGCCCCCGGCTTTTTGAATCCATGTTGCGGATTATTATAAATAATATAAAAATTACCAGTAAAAAAAAAGCACAGACCAGAATTGTGGTCAAGGATAAGAAGTCTCCGATCACATTCAAGTTGCTCCCATTTTTTAACTAATTGGAAGTTTTACCTTTTGGTTTTTTGTTTAGCGGTGGCAGTTTTTCGCCGTTTAACACCTTTTCAATATCATCACCATCCAGAGATTCCCGCTCGAGTAAAGCATTGGCAATCGCATGAAGTTTGTCGATGTTTTCCGACATGATTTTTCCCACATCTTTTTCAGCTTCTTCGATAAACTTGCGGATTTCCTGATCGATGAGTTGAGCCGTCCGCTCGCTGTAATCACGATGCTGGGTGATCTCGCGGCCGAGAAAAATTTCTTCCTGTTTTTCACCGAAAGCCAGCGGTCCGAGGACATCACTCATGCCCCACTCACACACCATTTTCCTTGCCAGTTCCGTGCCTTGCTTGATATCATTAGCGGCACCGTTGCTGATGTCTTTGAGGACGATCCTTTCTGCACCACGGCCTCCGAGCACGTGGCGCAATCTGGCCAGGCAGTAACTTTTCGGGTAAGTGTGTTTTTCATCCAGGGGCAGAAATGTTGTCACTCCCAAAGCCCGTCCGCGAGGAATAATGGTGACTTTGTGAACGGGATCTGCACCTTCCGTATAATGGGCGGCAATAACATGTCCGGCTTCATGATATGCGATCAATTTTTTCTCTTTTTCACTAATGATCATGCTCCTGCGTTCCACACCCATCAGCACCTTATCTTTGGCTTCCTCCAGGTCAACGGCGTATACCATTCTTTTGCCCTTCCTGGCTGCCAAAAGCGCGGCTTCATTGACCATATTGGCCAGGTCGGCTCCGGAAAATCCGGGTGTGCCCTTGGCCAAAATTTTTAAATTGACGTTTTTGGATAACGGTATTTTTCTGGTATGGACGCGCAAAATTCCTTCGCGGCCGCGAACGTCGGGCAAGTCTACAACAATTTGCCGGTCAAATCGTCCTGGCCGCAACAAGGCAGAATCAAGAACATCCGGACGGTTGGTCGCAGCGAGAAGAATAACGCCTTCATTAAATTCAAAGCCGTCCATTTCAACCAGCAGTTGGTTTAAGGTCTGTTCCCTTTCATCGTGTCCTCCGCCCAGACCGGCGCCCCGATGGCGCCCCACCGCATCCAGTTCATCGATGAAAATAATACATGGGGCATTTTTTTTGCCCTGCTCAAAAAGGTCACGAACTCGGGATGCCCCGACGCCGACAAACATCTCTACGAAATCGGCACCCGACATGCTGAAAAAAGGAACGCCCGCTTCGCCGGCCACCGCCTTGGCCAGAAGCGTTTTACCGGTTCCGGGAGGTCCCAAAAGCAGCGCCCCCTTGGGAATCTTACCACCCAATCGCTGAAATTTCTCCGGTTCTTTGAGGAATTCGATGATTTCCTCCAGTTCAGTCTTTGCTTCATCCGTACCCGCCACATCGTTAAATGTGATTTTGGGGTAGTTCTCGGTAAACATTCGTGCTTTGGATTTTCCAAAGTTGAAAATTCCCTTGTTGCCGACGCCCTGCATACGGCGGATGAAAAATATCCAGAATCCGATGATCAGTATCCAGGGAAGTGCCGTGAGAAAATAATTCCAAACTCCCGGAGAATCGATTTTGAATTTAATTGAAAGGCTTGGTTCTATTTCCCGCCATTTTTCTGCGGTTTCATAGTCGATCTTGTCGGGTAATATCACTTTGAAAGATTGCGATCCTTGCAGCTTTCCCTCAGCCAGGGGTTGTTTGAGCTTGCCCTTTAAAAGCTTATTCTGAATTTCGACACTTTGTATATTTTTCTCAACTTTTAAAATTCTGATGAATTCATCAAAGGCGATTTCCGGTTCGCGCTCCGATACAGTTGTAAGCTGTTGGGATAAAACCAGCGCAATGATAAATATAGCGATCCAGAATATAAGTGTCTTGGATGATTTCCGCCATTGCGGTCCTTCCGGTTTTTGCTGCTGATCGGGTCTCTTAGAATTATTAAGATTATCTGTCATGATACGTAGTTTTTTTCCTTTTTGTTTGCTCGTCCATAACGTAAATTGCCGGTAGATTCCGTAAAATTTGTTGATGATCCAAACCGTAACCGACAACAAACGAACTGGGTATTTCGAAACCGATATGGTCGATATGGACCTTTTCTATAACCGATTCGGGTTTGAACAGAAGCGACACGAATTTCAGTGAGGCCGGCTGCCGGGCTCCCAGTCTGTCCATTAAATATTTAATGGACAAACCCGTGTCTACGATATCCTCTACCACCAGCACATGACGCCCTTTTATTTCTGCATCCATGTCCTTAAGAATCCGGACTTTGCCGGTTGATTTTTTACTGTTACCGTAACTGGAAATTTTAATAAAGTCAATTTCCATATCTAATTCCGTATAGCGAATTAAATCCGCCATGAATATAAAAGCACCGTTGAGTACGCCAACCATAATGGGATTTTTATCTTCATATTCCCGCGTGATCTCGCGCCCCAACTCTTTGATTCTGCTTTCAATTTGTTCACGATTTAACAGTACTCTGAATTTCTCGTTATAAACAACTTTTTTGAATTCACTCAATTTTTTTTCTCAATTGAAGTCTCAGCACTGTTTTCGTTTTTTGTTTTATTTTAAAACGATCATCCAAACGGCAACCGCCAATCCATATGATCTGATTTTTACATGTAATCAGCGGAATTCTGTTTCGCTGATAGAGCGGAATTTTTTGGTCAACAAAATAATCCGATAGTCTTTTTGAATGTCCGCTGAAATGTAGCGGGTAAAATTTGTCACCGTTTTTTACAGTTCTTACCAGTAAAGGAAGCTCGACCGTTTGAGGATCGATATATTCCGTCAAGAAATCCTTTTTGCCTGTTATTTCGTCTAACGAAAATGGAACACTGTTTATTTCAAAAATATATCCGTCCCACAGTCTGTATTCTCCCGGAATTTTATTGATAGTGACACTTTTTATTTCGGTTTGATTTTTTAAAAGAACCAGCTCTCTGTCACAACAATATATCCATATATGTGGATTCAGCCTAAAAAGTTTCGGTTTCTTTTTATAAAGGTGGTTCTGAATTTCCGAAATTGTTTCAAAGGCTAAAAAGCCTTCCCCAGAGAGCCGTTCAATCGCATACAGGAGAATATATTTTTGTACAATATAAAAATACGCCAAATACTTGTTAATATCAAGCACAATTTTTTTATCGGTTTGTTCGATCAAGCATTCCCGAAAAGCTACTTTTCTTTCATGCTCGAGATAATGAAAAGTTTCCTGCATGGCCGATGCCAAACGGAATAATGTTTTGGGCATATTGGGATTGAAATTTTTTTCGAGAAACGGGATCAATTGATGCCGGATTTTATTGCGGCGGAATTGAATATCTTTGTTGCTCTCGTCTTCATGCCAGACAATATTGTGTTCAATCGCAAATTTCTCGATTTCCTTGCGGGTTACACCGAGCAGCGGTCGTATGTATTGCTCTCTTTTGGGTTTGATGCCGCCCAGACCTGTGACTCCGGAACCTCGGAGTAAAAAAGCCAGTACAGTTTCCGCCTGGTCGTTGGTGTTGTGTCCTGTTGCAACAATATTGAAATGTAGTTTTTCCATCGTACGTCGAAAAAAATCATACCGAACCGCCCGCGCTGCTGTTTCTATACTGGTTTTACGTTTTTTGCTTTCGTCTCTTATATTGATGGATTCACAATAAAATTCGATTCGCCGTGCTTCACACTCTTTCTGAACGAAATCTGCTTCCCTATCGGCGGAAGGGCGCAGTTTGTGGTTGAGGTGAGCCACGGCCAGCTGAAGGTTCCAGTCATTTCGGAGAGAATAAAAGACTTCCAAAAGCACCATGGAATCGATACCACCGGAAACGGCCAGCAGAATGCGATCGTTTTTTGAGAACAACAGGTGTTGCTTGTTAAAGTCCAGAACTTTTTTTAACAGGTTGCCCATTCAACGGTTTATTTCATTTTGAAAGTTACATTATCATAAAAAGGTATAAAAAATAGTACAAAGCGCAAGAATATTTTTAGCAGGTTGAGAAAAGCAAAAATAAGGTTTCAAGATATCAGCATGCTTGATATCAATACTGATTCCCATCAGCAGCTTAAGCATGGAAAACATTTCAAATGAAAACGGCCATAAATTATTTATTTTTAGACTCTTGCAAAATGCCTTTTGTAATATTTTTGGGGTACCCTGTAAAAAATCCTATTGCACTCCGCACATTTAATTCCTATCTTTTGTACACAGCCTCATCGTTCGTCATTTATGGAGGTCCAAAATGAAGCATTTAAAATTTCGTCCCGCCGGGATCGCAAACTCAAAACGCCTCTGCCAAATGTTCGCCTTTTTACTGGTTTTTTTCTCCTTGACCATTGCACAGACCCCTCCCGATTCGTTGATGCCGGTGCGCGGTTTTTGTATAGCCGCACCGCGCCGGGATAATCTGAACCGGTTTATAGATTTTATGAAAAAGGAACTGGCGCCGAACGGCATCAATACATTGGTGCTTCGTGTCGACTATAACTATGCTTATGAATCGTATCCGAACCTGAGGGATGAAGAACCGCTTTCCAAAAAGCAGGTAAAAAAACTGGTTAGAGTCGCGCAAAAACACAATATTCAATTGATCCCGCAGATCAATTTGTTGGGCCATCAGTCGTGGGCGGAAACAATCCACAACCTGCTCAGGGAATATCCGCAATTTGATGAAACGCCGCATATTAAAATGCCTGAAAAATACAAGTGGCCCAATGATGACGGGTTGTACTGCAAAAGCTACTGTCCGCTGCATCCGGAGGTTCATGATGTGGTTTTTGCTCTCGTGGATGAAATTATAAAAGTGTTTGAGGCGAAAGCCTTTCACGCTGGTATGGATGAAGTATTTTATATTGGTGAAAATAACTGTCCGAGATGCAGCGGAAAAGACAAGGCGGAGCTTTTTGCCGGAGAAGTGACGAAAATCAGGGATTTTCTCGCTGCCGATTCACTGGAATTGTGGATTTGGGGAGACAGACTGCTGGACGGTTCGACAACCGGCCTGGGTATGTGGGAGGCCAGCGAAAATTATACTTTTTCCGCTATTGACAAAATCCCGAACGATGTGGTTATTTGTGACTGGCATTACGAACGGGCCGAATCGACCCCGGCGTTTTTTGCCGTAAAGGGGTTCCGGGTCATTGCGTGTCCCTGGAATAATCCGCAGGTTACCGGCGCCCAACTGGAAATGATGCACCGGTACCGGCAGAACAGCAATTCTGTCTTACAGGGACGTTTTTTAGGCGTTATGCAAACCGTATGGAGTTCTGCCGAAACTTTTATGGATGCCTATTATTCCGAAACCGTCAACGAACGCGCGGCCGGTCAGGTCAACAGTTTCAAGACGATAGTCGATTATTTTAAAACCGGTGAATAAATTTCCATCAGAGCAGGAACAAGGATAAATGTTGCATAAAATATAATTACATTCGATAAATAAACTGAATTGATGCTGTTTATGCTCGCCAACGCGATAAAACGCGTTCGTCAATTGATTGATATTCAAGGTATTTTGTCCAATGTGTGGCGAAAACCAAAAAATTGCAGGTGTGAAAATGGATAAAAAAAATACAAGCAGGTCATTTTTAGACGTGAGAAAAAAATACCCGTTCGTTCTCATTGTTATAATTCAAGTCTTCATTTATTCGTTTGCCGGATTTTGTATTTCTTATGCACAGAATTTTTCTTCGCCCCGAAATGCCGCTCGGGATAGATGGCAAAAACCACAAATAATCATGGATTCCATCGGTGTGAAGGCTGGGCTGACCATCGGTGAAGTTGGAGCAGGCGATGGATATTTTACCTTCAAACTGGCCCGGCGGGTTGGTGAATCGGGCGTCATTTATGCGAATGATATAAAAAAAGATTTTGCCCAGGACATGGAAGAAAAGTGTAAAGAAGCGGGTTTAACAAATATTAAAACGATTGTCGGTGAAACGGAAAACCCGCTGTTTCCGGATAGTACAATGGATATGGTCGTTATGGTTTATGTTTTTCACGATTTATCCATGCCCGTTCCGCTTATGAAAAATATTAAACCTTCATTAAAGGCCGGTGCCAAGGTCTGCATTATTGACCGCGATCCCGACCGATATGAAGAGGGTGATTATAACCATTTTATGACAAAAGACGCCATTATTAAAAAAGTCATTGAAGCGGGGTACCGGATCGATAAAATATATACGTTTTTACCCCGGGATAATATTTATGTTTGTACGCCGGAGTAAGCCGAGGCTCGCTAATTGTTTGAGAAATAAGATAGAAATATCGGCGGAATTGATATATGCGAATAAATTCTGATTATATTATTTTTTATAAATCGTTATTATTATTATGGCCTCAGCGAAATTATACGAATAAAATCCTTGTTCATGGTTTTAAAATGGCCGTTTACTCATTGAGGTAAATTTTATGGATCCAAAAGCGATGGAACCTTTCGGCATGGCCCTGACCGCTTATTATAAAGGCGAGGCAAATGCCGAATTGATTATCCGCAGGGACGATGGTCTGGAATCATTAGTACCCGTCGGTTATTTTTTTCGTGATTTTTCCTCGCCTATTGATTATACAGCAATTTCCTATATTGCACAGGCCGCGTTTTGGACGTAGGAGCCGGAACGGGGCTGCATAGTAAAGTTCTCCGACAAAAAGGTTTGCACGTCACGGCTATCGACATAAATCCTCAAGCTGTTGATATCATGCGGCAAGAGGGCTTGACGAATGTTTTTTACGCAGATATTTTCGAGTTTCAAGGTGGGCCTTTTGATACACTTTTGATGATGGGGCACGGTATCGGTGTGGTCGAAACGATTGCCGGTCTGGGTCGTTTTTTAAAAATTGCACCGAAACTGCTCTCGGCTGACGGTCAGGTATTGTTAGATTCACTTGATGTGAGAGTGACAGAAAATCCCGGCGATCTGGCGTACCATGACGCCAATCGGAAAGCAGGAAGATACATCGGAGAGATCCGAATGCAGTTTGAGTTTCAGGATAAAAAGGGACCCTACTGTGGCTGGTTGCATGTGGATGCTGAAACGTTAATGGCTCACGCGCAGCCGGCAGGATGGGAATGTGAGGTGGTCCGTCAAGAAGAAAACGGCAATTACCTTGCATGCCTTAAAACCAAAAAATAATGATTTGAAAAATTGATGGAAAATTACAACGGCAATATCCTGGACGGCACCTGGATTCAAAGTGATTCGGGTGAAGGCGTAAATGGGCCGTTCGCCGGCCCGGAAGGGTATTCCGTACTTGGTTCTTAGGATGATAAGAACGTGGTGTGGAATACGGATATTGATACCATTCATCCTGATGCCGGCATTTTATGGTGGCTGGAATTTGTGAGAACAACATGGGGTAAGGATGTGATCCAACACTGGGGATAAATAACGGATTAGATTTGAAGTAAAGATAATTATGTCATGGTTTATGAAATACAGGCGGTTTCTAAAGGATTTTTTTATTGTTAAAATCAAAAAAAACACAACAAATTGACATATAATACAAAAAAAGACACAATATGTATTGCTTTGATTTGACATTTAGGTATTCTTTTATTAAATTTTCGCACAATAAATAAATATAAAATTATGGTATGGAGGCACAATTGAAATGAATTTAACGAATAATTTATAATGTCAGAAAATCTTAATGATGGGGATTCATTCTTGTTTCCTATATATCCCGGACAAAATCAAGAACATTTATGGATTGTATTAAATACACCCGACGATGACAATGAATGCGTTATTGTTAGTATTTCAACATTAAGAGATAACACAAAAGACAAAACTGTTATTTTGGAATGTGGTGAACATAAATTTATTAAAGATAAATCATTTGTAGCTTACCATAAAGCGCAGATAATTAATGCAGTTGAATTTTGCAGCTATTTTAAAAGCGGAATAGCTCGATTGTCAAATAAAATTAACATAGATACTTTAAATAGGATTAAAAAAGGTATATTTAATTCAAAATTTACACCAAATAAAGTGAGACGTTTTTGTCAGTTTAGTATAAGGTTTCATTAGTTATTTGGCATTGGCAAATAATATCGATGTCAGGTGAAGTGATTCTATTTCTTTCATATTATTTTTAATATCAGATTCTGGTATCTTTGCTTTTTTAAAAATATCCTCATATTTTATAGGAATAGACGAACCTTTAGGATCCACCCATTCAGGTAATTTATGAACTATTTCAACCATATCCCATTGATTTTTGTTTTTATATTTTTTATCAATCTTTTTTATCAATTCGATTTCAGCTTCCGATAAATCATCATCAACTGGTTCTCTCACTAGTTCAACAGAATAGTGTGACGGTTCTGATATAAATGAGTACCAATATGAATTTTCTTTATTTTCAACACCCTCTATAATAAGATTATATGTTTTACTCAGGACAGGACCTCTATCCATTGAAACATATCTATCAAGAGTTAATGGAAATCCCCAGTCTATTAAAGCTTTTCTATCGATTAAATAAAGTAGTTTAATTAACTTCATATAATTCATTGTATTATTATTCATTGAAAGTAATAAAGCTGCAATCTGGGTTGTTTTTATTTCGTTAAAATAATATTCCATTTTCTTTTCAGTTAATAATAAACGTAAACACTATATTGACAATATATTATCTAATGTAACCATAAATACATACGTATTTTATATATACATATTTTAAAGTTTACGTTATTTATTTGATTATGTCAAGCAATTTTTGAATTTTTGAAGAAAAATTCAAAAAACTTATTATTATCCTAATAAAAGTTCTCGCTTTACCAATGCATTATCAATTTTTAATCCATTTAATATTTCATTATAAACAAATATTTATAGTATTCAACATATCCGCAGATCCTAAAATATAAAGACATTCTATCTTGGTTCTTAATTTGATTTATTATTTATCGTTTCCGTGCCGAACCAAGAGAAGCTGTCAATGCTTTCTGCGACTGCCTGGTTTACGAAAGTGAGAGCACATATAACCCGCTTGTTAAGAAGACTTTTTGGTACTACGACTTCAATATTGCCCTATTCAGGAACTTTTTAGGTAATGAAATTTCATCTTTGTATTTATCACAATAATTTCTTACCTCGAAGGCCACACAATCGCCTTAATCACCCCATCCTTATACCCGTCCACCAGCCTGAACGCTTCCGCTGTGCGCTCAAATTCAAAATGATGGGTGACCATACTTTCCATATCGACGATTTTTTGTGTCATCAGCGATATACATTGATCGTATAATATCTTTGAACGGCGGACAAAGCGGAATGTAAGGCCCTTGCGGCGCGCAGATTCCGTCGAGAATGGTGTGCGGTTGTCCTCCGGGATACCGATCCACATCACCTTGCCGCCGGGTGCGCATATCTCAACGGCCTGCCGGCAGGTTTCCTCCACGCCGGCGGCTTCAAATACCACATCAACGCCCCGGTTATTGGTGAGCTGCATTATTTCCTTCACAACATCCTCTTTATGCGCATTCATAATATGGTCCGCGCCGAAACCGGCGGCAAAATTGCAGCGGTCGTTAATGATATCGATGGCAATAATTTTCACCGCACCCCTGCTGCGCGATACCAGATTCAGCACAGCAAGTCCTACGGGTCCGCTTCCCAGAACGGCACATGTCAATGCAGGATTCATATTGGCAAGATTGACCGCATGCAGGGCGATGGCCAGGACTTCGATAAGTACGCCGTCTTCAAAACTTAATTCAGAAGGCAGTTTGTAGACCAGGTGAGCCGGCCAGGCGGCGTATTCGCGCAGCATGCCGTCCTGGTCGGCCACGCCGCAGAATTTGATGTGGGGACAGAGGTTTGTGTTGCCGTCGAGACACCATTCACACCCGCCGCACGGTATGCCCGCTTCCACTGCAACCCTGTCTCCCGGCCGGACGTTCATTACATGTCGGCCAGTTTTTTCGATGGTTGCCGAGAATTCGTGGCCCAAAATAATAGGTGTCTTCCGGTCGTCCGTTATAGCTCCCCGGTAGCGATGCAAATCGGATCCGCAGATTCCGACGGCCTGGATTTTTAACAATACCTCGTGATCCGCAATGTCCGGAATTGCTTCGTCGTATAAGCGAAATTCATATGGTGAAAAAAGTCTTAAAGCTTTCATGTAAACTCCTATTGCAAATGAACCGGTCCGCTGCCGGCTACGGGTAAACATTCAAAAATTTCCTGTTTCAACTTTTGGGGTATGTAATATTTTTTCACCATTGTGTTTTGTACGTCCCCGTACGAATCGCGGTGTACGAGTACCATCATACATCCGCCCAATCCCGCGCCGGATAGCTGGGCACCCAGTACGCCGGGACATGCGGATACCAAATCGACCATACCGTCGATCGCCTCGACGCTGCATCGGTATGCTCCCGGTTGCCAGTAAAGCTCTGCCGTATGGTCCCTTTTTCGGGCCCGTTGTGCAAGATCGAGCAATATACCATCATCGTAATTTAATATCCATGGTATATTGGATGCTTCCGACAGTTTTTTTACCACTCGGTCGCCGTCGTGTGATATATTCATCAACATACCCAGCTGTTCCATCCGGTTGTTTTGCAGCAGACGAATCCAATTGAGACTGCGGGCCTCTTCGGCCAGACCGAACAGCACGACACCACGCACCAAATTGGAATCCGGTTTTTTATTCTTATCCTGCAGTAGAGTAGCCGGTAAAGTCAATAGCAACCTGTAAAGCGCTTCCGTTGAATAGCCTGCGGTAACAATATCCAATAAATTTTTAAATGAGTGTTTCGTTTCGGTGATTTGATCAAATATCAGCCGTTTTCCGATGGAATAACATTCAAGCTTTTGGTTGAAAATTGTCTGAGCGCTGGCCGATTTAAATGCAAAAATAGACGAATGTGCACCCAATACCCTGTATTCTTCGGGAAAAGCCACGCGTGTCAGGATTCGGAACGGCGAAAAAGCCATATGAGTCACCATTCCTTTTTGGGCGCACTTTATTGCAGCATGGTCTCCGAATCCGCCGCGGGTTCCCACATACCATTCGCTTTCGCCGCACAGGCGGACAAATTCGGCCTCCTCGATGTCAAGACCATTTATAATGACCAGCGCCTCCGCCACAGCCACAACAAGCGCCGATGACGAACTCAATCCGCCGGCCACAGGGATATCACCGCCTACCAGGAGAGTCATTCCCTTAAATCTAACGCGGGGATATTCCAGCAAAAACCGGGCAATTATCGCCTTGACGTAGGCAACCCAATCGCCTTTTTGCGTTTTTCTCGCTGTGATAGATAAAATCTGCTGCCACGATGTCGTGGTTTCAGGTAGCAGTTCGCGTAAGTCGAATCGACGGTGGGGGTATAATTTTGGTTCTATATTGTCCAGAAAAATGTTCGTATCGTCGCGAGGGGAAGCCAATATGAATAAATCCGGCGGAATCGCTATATAGTTACAATGCCCGCCCTGACTGTCGATGTGGCGGCCCATAAGATTGATGCGCGCCGGGGCACGGACCAGAAGACATTCAGATTGGCCATAGTGTTCATTATATTTTTCAATCATTCGGCACAGCAGTTGTTTTTTTCCCTGTATGCCGGAATAAGAATGGCCATAATAGGCCGTCAGTAGTTTTTTTATAACTCCGCTGTCTGACAGGGCGTTGGACCATCGGGCAGGAGAGGCTTTGAGTTGAGCAAATTTCATAGTTTGAAATAGTTTATGAATAATGTTCCTGTATGGCCTTCAGTTCTTCCTGAGTGTTAAAAGACATGACCTGCTCCGGCGAATCGATTTCCAGTGTGGAAATATGGTATCCATTTTCCGCCAAAATACTGACAACATCGGGCAAGTATTCCTCCTGCTGTGCATTATGAGAGGAAAGCAAAGTCAGTGACTTGTACAACGCGCTGGCCCGGAACAGGTAAACGGAAAGGTTGGCGTGTTTTAATGCTCGTAATCTGTTCAGGGAATACTTTTCACTTTTATGAATGTCGCCAGCGGGAATCCGTGCCAACATCTCACTTGTTACAGGTTGACCTTTGATTACATTTTCATACAAATCCCCGAGAGCCGCGGCAGCTTTGGCGGACTGTTTAATGTATCTGTGAATGAGGTTCTTTGCTTGATCTGCCGGTAGTGGTCCTGATTTCAACATATGTGACATTTCACCGATGACCGTCAATTTTTGTATGTCGAAAAATTCAAAAATATCAACCGGTGAATTATTATCGTAAACGACTCGTCCGCTCCCCGGAAAGTGGTCAATACTTCCGACGAGGAACGAGAGATCATGTGGCAACTGTATCAATTTTATTAAAATCTGCGGATCGATAATTTTATCACCGGCCGTCACCAAAACATGGCCGTTGAACTGCATGGCTTGCAGAATTCCTGCAGCGGTTTTGGTAGCGTGGCCTGTACCACGCTGCTGTATTTGTCTGCAGTAAACCACCTTGTCCTGCAAGGGATCCAGGGCATTGATG